>JAEZDV010000104.1 GCA_023417985.1 Actinomycetes bacterium
GCCGGCAACGCTGCTCGATCAGCTCACCTGGCGGCGCGACTCGTCGTCGGCCACGGGTGCGGGGGCCGGTGGGGCGGACTCGGTGCGATTCCGGTAGGCCGCCCGTGCGGTCTCGTCCGATTCGAGAACCACGGACTGGAGTCCGAAGATTCCGGAGATCCGGTGGCGGGCGGCCTCCGGCATCAGGCGCAACACCGCGAGGATGGCCGCGGCGGTGCGGGGAACATAGCGCAGACCCGGACGCCCCGAGGCGATCACGGCGGTGATCGCCCGAGCGACATCGTCGGGGCCGACCATCGCGACCCGCTGGATCAGCGCGTTGGGTTTGATGCCCGCGATGAGCTCGGTGCGGACGAAGCCCGGAGCGATCGTCGAGACGGTGACACCGGATCCGGCGAGTTCCTGCCGCAGCACGGAGCCCAGCCCGACCACCGCATGCTTGGTGGCCGAGTACACGGCGATGCCGGGTGCGCCCTCGACGCCGACGACGGAGCCGAGGTTGACGAGGTGACCGTGCCCCTGCTCGGTGAACCGCGCAGCCGCCAGTTTGGACCCGATGATCACGCCCCTGATGTTGATGTCGATCTGACGGTCGGTGACCGCGTCCGTTTCGTCGAGGAACCGCCCGGTGGGCATGATGCCGGCGTTGTTGATCAGCACGTCGAGTCCGCCGAGTTCGATCGCGGCGAGGTCGAGGAACTGCTGGAACGAGCCGCGGTCGGTGACGTCGAGCGGCAGACCGAGGACGGTCGATCCGGAGCGCGCGCTCAGGGTCGCGGCGGTCTTCTCGACCAGGGCGGTGTCGATGTCACCGATGACGACCTGTGCTCCGGCGCGGAGAAGGGCCTCGGCGGTGGAGCGGCCGATTCCGCGTGCCCCACCGGTGATTGCGACGCGCTTGCCCTGTAGATCTCGGGTCATGTGTTGCCATCCTTGCTCTCGAGCGGGTGATGCCTTGTGCTCACGCTAGAAAGCTTCAGTGCCGGTGAACCATGCCCAAACCGGCTTATTCTTGTGAATTCCGGCCACGTGACCGACGATGGGTCCCGTGACGATCTTGGTCCCTCGCCGGGCCGCGACCAGTGCGCGGCTACTGGTGGACTTCGCCCGCGAATGCGGTCTCGAGACCGAGTCGGTCCTGCGCGGCACCGGAGTGCCGGCCGAGGAACTCACCGACCCCAGAAGCGAGATCACCGACGCGCAGGAACTGGCCCTGATCCGCAATCTCGTCGCAGCGCTGCACGACGAACCGGGCCGCGGCTTCTCCCTCGGTACGTCCTATCAGGCCGCGGTGCACGGGATCTACGGGTACGCCCTCATGAGCTGCGCGACGGTGCGGGAGGGCATCGAGGTGGGCACGCGCTACTTCGACCTGTCGTACGCCTTCTCCCGCGCGACGCTGGCGTACACGGACGGCGAGGTCCGTTTCTCGCTCGACGACCGCGATGTTCCGCTCGACGTGCGGGGCTTCCTGCTCGAGCGCGACCTCTCCGGAATCCTGGCGCACTGGACGGCCCTGTGGGGCAGCCCCACCGAGGTCCGGCGCATCGAAGTCGACGAGTCGCTGTTCGATCGCATCGCACCGATGGTGCGCGAACGCGGCTACGAGGTGGTGGCCGTGTCCGGGCCGCACACGGTCGTGGTCGACTCGGCGGCTGTGGAACGTCCGATGCCGACCGCCAGTGCGGCCGCGTCGGCGTTGCTGCTCGAAGAGTGTGCGGAACTCCTTCAGCGGCGGCGGTTCCGCAGTGGAACCGCGTTCCGGGTCCGCGAGATTCTGCTCCGTGCCGCGTCGTCCGGTGCGACACAGCAGCGTGTGGCGGGGGAGTTGGGGCTCAGCGTGCGGACGCTGCGGCGACGACTCGGCGAGGAAGGAACGTCGTACCGGGAGGTTCTAGCGGAGACCTACAGTGCGGTGGCCGAAGAACTTCTCGCCGCGGGACTTTCGGTCGAGCGGGTGGCGCTCCGTTTGGGGTATTCCGACGCGTCGAGCTTCACGGTAGCTTTCACGCGGTGGACGGGGACGACTCCGGGCCGGCGGGCCAGGGGAGTGCGTCGGTGAAGTCGAGGCGCGGAGATCCGGTCATGTTCCGGGGGCGCAGGATTCGGACAGGAAGGACGACGAGTGGGAGCCACCACCCGTCACCGTGCCTCGACCTGAGGGGTGAAAGCCTGCGATGGCGGTGAGCGAACAATTCTTCAACCAGGCGGTGCGCCACGGTGCCGGCTGCCGGGACGCGTGACAGGGGAGCGCGCAGCTCGAAGGTGAGACGATCGTGGATCGCGTTCCGCCGGACGGCAGTGGCACCAGCTCGCGTTCGTGCTCCCAGCGACGGAGCAGCATCATGGTGGATTTCTCGTGGAACCTGCGGTCGGGTTCGATGCTCGCGATGGTGAGGTGGTCGAACTCGACCGGGAGCACCCCGCAGAGCAGTAGCGGTGCGCGGCCCAGGCGCACCCCGACCGGCACCTCGTCGATCGACATGCCCCGGAGCGCACGCGGGATGCGCATCGCCAGCACGGGGGCGAGTTCGTCGTTGATACCGCGGGGGTCGGTGACGCGAACCCAGACCGCGGTGACCGCAGCGGGAAGTACCGACTCGTGTGCGACGACGACGCACCCCACGGTGAATCCTTCCCTCGAAGGGAACGGACCATAGCAGGATTGTCGGCGCTATGGCGGTGGCGTGCCGGGCGCGGGCGGGTTCAGCGCAGCGCGGTGATGAGTTCGTCGATGGTGTGGTGGGATTCCAGCGGGTGACGCAGGCGGCCGTCGCCGTGGATGGTGTAGGTGTTGCGGCGGCCGTTCTTGACGCTGGTGAGGTAGCCGTCGGCGACGAGGTCGGCGATGGTGGCTTGTACGGCGCGTTCGGTGATGCCGATGGCCTGGGCGAGTTCGCGCATGGTCAGGTCGCCGTTGCGCGACAGGCACAGCAGCACGTGGGCGTGGTTGGTCAGGAAGGTCCAGCCCCGCGACGCCGGGGTCGGTGGTGCTGGGGCGGGTCCGGCGGTGTCGCGGGTGGGCATACCCGCACGATAGACCATCGTCATTTCCGGTATCCACCTTCCGGTATGGGGTGGGCGGGGGCACGGACCTGCGCGGTCTCCTCTCCCGTCTGAGCCTCGACCGGTTCGCCGGGCCCGCCCTGTTCGACCGGGCCGGCGTGGGCGACGGTGCCGGCCGGGCTGGTGCGGGTCCAGCTGGCGGTGACCGCGACGGCGAGGATGGCGATGACCACGGCCAGGGAGATGGTGGTGGGGATCTTGTAGACCTCGAGCAGCAGCATCTTGATGCCGACCCAGACCAGCACGACGGCGAGGCCGAGTTTGAGGTAGATGAATCGATGCATCAGGTCGGCGAGCATGAAATACATCGCCCGCAGGCCGAGGATGGCGAAAGCGTTGGAGGTGAACACCAGGAACGGTTCGTTGGTGACGGCGAAGATGGCAGGGATGGAGTCCACGGCGAAGACGATGTCGGTGGTCTCGACCAGCACCAGCACCGCCAGCAGCGGGGTGGCCAGCCGGCGGCCGCCTTCCTTGACCCAGAATCTCCGGCCGCGGTAGCCGTCGGTCATCGGGACCAGGCGCCGGAAACCGCGCAGGACCAGGGATTTGTCGGGGTCGATGGTTTCGTCGCGGTGCCGCGCCATCTTGATGCCGGTCGCGATGAGGAACGCGCCGAAGACGTAGAGGATCCAGGCGAAGCTGGCGATCAGGATGGATCCGGCGGCGATGAACACCCCACGGAAGATCAGGGCACCGAGCACGCCGTAGAACAGCACCCGGTGCTGATACTCCCGGGGCACGGCGAAGTAGCTGAAGATGACGGCGAAGACGAACACGTTGTCCACCGCCAGGGATTTCTCGATGACGTAGCCCGCGAAGTACTGGGCAGCAAACTCCCCGCCCCACCACCACCAGATGCCGGTGCCGAACGCGACGGCCAGCGCGACCCAGATCCCCGACTAGATCGCGGCCTCGCGCATGCGCACGACATGGGCGTTGCGGTGGGCGAACAGGTCCACCGCCAGCATGATCAGGATGACCGCCAGCACTGCTGGCCACATCCACAACGGAACCGACATGAGCACGAACCTCCGGGTTTCCAAGACGGTGTCGGGACCGGCCGCCCGTCCTCGCGGGCCTCCTCCGGCGAAGCAGCACATCCCGTTTCCCATCAATGATTTGCGAACTTGTTTTCGCGTGTCAAGCTTCGTAAGAAACTTCAACAGAATTGTGATTGACGAAAACTATTTCGCCTGTTTTGGGATGCTGCGCCCGACGAAACGATCGCCGCCGACCCGCAATCGCTGCTCGACGGTCTCCTGTGGGAGCGGGTTCGATGTCATGACCCGAGGGATGCCCGGGCCTGTGACGGACCGGATGCGGGGCGTCACATGGTGATCAGGAAGACCTCACGCGACCAGCGGCGCCGTTGTCGGACCGGGGCGGAGCCGGGATCGCGAGCGGGGTGACGACGGCAAGCAGCACCGAAGGGACCAGGAACGACGCGGTCGGATCCGCCGAATACACCGGAGTCAGCGCCAGCGGAGCGAAGGCCCCGCCGCCGAAGCGGAAGGCCTGCACCACCGACACCGCGCCCCCACGGTTGGGTCCCGGGTCGCCGAGGACGGCGGCATTGACGCCGACGAGCACACATTGCGAGGCGACGCCCGCCAGGAACCACGCCACTGCGACGACCGCAAGATTCGACGCCGTGCCGATGATCACGACGAGCCCGGCGCCGGTCAACGCACCGGTCAGGACGGTGCGCCGCGCGCCGATCCGGTCGACGAGGACGCCGACGCGACGGGCGGTGAGGATGCCGGCGAGCCCGAGGAGGGTGAGCAGGGCGCCGCGCTGCGACGGGTCGAGGCCGAAGACGTCCTCGGCGCGGAAGGCGAGCAGGAAGTTGATGCCGCCGATCGCACCCCACCCGAGAAGCGCGACGACGCCGATGCGGACGATGCGGGGGCGCAGCGCGTCGCGCAGCCGTGCGCGCCCGGTAGGAGAGTCGGCGGCGTCGGGGGTGTCGGGCAGGCCGACGCAGGCGAGTGCGAATGCGGCGGCGGCGAGGACGACGAAGGCCCATCGCCAGTCGATCTCGGCGGCGAGCCCGCCGACGAGTGGCGCGAAGGTCAGGCCGGCGGCCTGCAGGGCACCGAAGAGGCCGAGTGCGCGGCCGAGCCGGTCTTTCGGGGTCAGCGCGGCGAGGGCGGCGAGCAGCAGCGGGGTAGTGAACGCATTGGCGGCGCCCTGCAGCATGCGGGCGCCGAGCAGCACGGTCAGGGTGGGCGCGAGCGCGGCGGCGAGGGAGACGGTGGCGTAGGCGAGGTAGGCGAAGCGCACGGTGCGGGCCTGTCCCCAGCGGGCACCGAGGGTGCCGGAGAAGAGCATGACGGCGGCGAAGACACCCAGGTAGGCGGTCACAGAGGTGGCGGCGGTGGCGGCCGTGACTCCGAGATCGGCGCCCATCTCGGGCAGCATCGAGACGACCACGCTGCCGCCGAACGGGCCGAGGAAACCTCCGGTGTAGAGCGCCGCGCGCGGCAGTGC
>JAEZDV010000167.1 GCA_023417985.1 Actinomycetes bacterium
CGCGCCGCCCGCCCCCCCCCCCCCCCGCCCCCGGCCCGCCCCCGCGCCGGTGGATGTCGAGCCCGTCCTCGCCGCCGTCCAGAGCGACGCGCGGTTCGGAGCACCGCGCCTCACGTGGCATCGACCCGATCGCGGACGACGGTACGTAGGGGGCGTTGGCGACGATCACATCGGCACGGCCGCGCAGGGAATCGGGCAGAGCCTCGAAGAGATCACCCTCGAAGACCCGATCGTGCGACAGGTTGCGCTGCGCACACCGGACGGCAACGGGGTCGATATCCGTCGCGTAGACCTCGGCCCCTCCGAGCGTCGCGGCGAGCACTGCCGCCACCGCACCGCATCCGCAGCAGATGTCCAGAACGACCGGATTCGCAGGCGCCGACTGTGCTGCGCACATGGTCAGGAACTCCGTGCGACGCCGCGGGACGAACACACCGGGCGTCACCGTGAGGCGCAGGTCGCAGAACTGCACCCATCCGAGAAGATGCTCGAGCGGCTCTCCGGCGACGCGTCTCGCCACGAGACCGGCGAGGTCGCGCTCGGAGTCCGCGGCTTCGGTGAGCAGGAGCGCTTCCTCCTCGGCGAAGACGCATCCTCCGCGACGGAGAGCAGTGACGACGGCGGACGACGGTACGGACCCGGGCACGTGCGCCCGAGGCCGATCCGGCTGCGCGAAAGCCATGGTCAACCCTATCGCGCAGCGTCAACCCGTTTCCGGGGGTGGACCGTCGCCACGGTGGGCACTCCCGGCCTGGTGAGACGACGGGTCCCGGTGCGCGAGGACGATTTCGATGAGCAGCCGACGCAGCGTTTCGGGGTCCGAGACCTGCACTGGCGATGCATCGTCCTCATCGGTGCCGGCGAGACCGTCCTGCTCGAGTTCGAGGACACGCCGGTACTCGGTCAAACCGGAGGCAGTGATCCGCACCCGCATCCGGCGTTCGTCGTCCGGATCGACGGAGCGGGTGGCGAATCCGCCGCGCACGAGGTGGTCGACGGTGCGGCTCATCGTCTGATCCGTCACGCGGCAGGCACGCGCCATCTCTCGCTGCGACATCGGTTGCGCCGCAATCGAGTGCAAGGCGATCACGCCGGCGTGGGTGAGTCCCCGCCTGCGAAGCCGCTGTTCCCACGCGCGCTCGACGAGGCGGGCGGCGGTGGAGAGCAACCGTCCGGTGGGCCATGCCCCGAGATCGTCGGGTCCTCCATTGTTCAGCACGCTGAATAATCTAGTATTCGGTTATTCGCTCACGCCAGGAGGAATCTTGAGCACTGCAACAGCACCCCCACGGAAAACCGGTCGTTGGAGGTGGCTGCTTCCCGCGCTCCTCCTCATAGCGTGGCTTGTAGCCGCAGGTGGAGGCGGGCCGTTCGCCGGCAAGCTCAGCGAGGTCGCGTCCACCGACGCGAGCTCCTTCCTCCCCGCCTCCGCGGAGTCCACCCGGGCCGACGAACTGTACGCACAGTTCAGCAACAGCGACTTCATCCCGGCGATCGTCGTGGCCGAACGCGACGGCGCGATCACCCCCCAGGACATCGAGTTCATCGCGACCCAGTCGGCCGGTCCGCCGCCGATCCCGTCCGAGGACGGCAGCGCGGTCCAGATGATCGTCCCGATCGACTCCACTGGTGAGATCGGCGACGCCGTCGAGGAACTCCGTGGAGCCTTCGAGAACGCACCGGAGGGACTGAACGTCTACGTGACGGGACCGGCCGGTCAGGCCGCGGATCTGTCCTCGGCCTTCGCGGGAATCGACGGTCTGCTGCTGCTCGTCGCCGGTGGCGTCGTGCTGATCATCCTCGTGGTGGTCTACCGGAGTCCGATCCTGCCGTTCGTCGTCATCATTTCGGCGGTCTTCGCGCTGGCCCTTGCGAGCCTGGTGGTGTACCTGCTCGCCGATGCCGACATCATCGCGCTCAACGGGCAGAGCCAGGGCATCATGTTCATCCTGGTGTTCGGCGCCGCGACGGACTACGCGCTACTGCTCGTCTCCCGCTACCGCGAAGAACTACGGATGGAGCAGGACAAGTACACCGCCATGCGGAGTGCAATCCGAGGTGCGATCGAACCGATCGCCGCGTCGGCGGGCACCGTGATCCTCGGCGTGCTGTGCCTCCTGCTGTCGGATCTGAACTCCAATCGCGGTCTCGGGCCGGTCGCGGCGATCGGCATCGCCGCGTCGTTCCTTGCCTCCGTCACCTTCCTGCCCGCCGCCCTCGTACTGCTCGGGCGCATCGCTTTCTGGCCCACCCGGCCCAAGTACGAGCCCGGCATCAATCACAACGACATCGAGAGTGGTCACCGCTTCTGGGGCCGCGTCGCGCAGTGGGTGGGTGCCAAGCCGCGGCCGATCTGGATCGTGTGCACGCTCGTGCTGGTGGTCTTCGCAATCTTCGCGCCCCAGTTCAAGGCCAACGGGGTCGCGTCGTCCGAGGTGTTCCTGCTGCAAACCGATTCGAAGACGGGCCAGGAGGTCCTCGGCAAGCACTTCGACGCGGGCACCGGTTCTCCCACCATCATCGTCGCGCGTGCAGACTCGCTGGACGCGGTCGTCGACGCCGCCGCCGGCGTCGAGGGCGTAACCGAAGCACGGCCCGTCACGGGTCCGGGCGACACGCCTCTCGTGGTCGACGGACTCGTCGCAGTGCAGGCCACACTGTCGGATCCGGCCGACTCGCTCGCCGCCGAACAGACCGTCGAGCGGATCCGCGAGGCGACACACGCCGTGCCGAACGCCGATGCGCTCGTCGGTGGTCCCACGGCCGTCGATCTCGACACCAAGGACACCGCCACCCGCGACCGCACCCTCATCATTCCCGTGGTGACGCTCGTGGTGTTGCTGGTGCTCATCGTGCTGTTGCGTGCCCTTGTCGTGCCGATCCTGCTGATGCTCACCGTCATCCTCTCGTTCGCAGCAACACTCGGCGTCTCGTCGCTGTTGTTCAACCACGTATTCGGTTTCCCCGGTGCAGATCCGGTGGTGCCGTTGTTCGGCTTCGTGTTCCTCGTGGCTCTGGGCATCGACTACAACATCTTCCTGATGACCCGGGTGCGAGAGGAGGCGAAGAAGGTCGGAACCCGGCAGGGCGTGTTGCGTGGTCTGACGGTCACCGGCGGCGTCATCACCTCGGCGGGTGTCGTTCTGGCCGCGACGTTCTCGGCGCTCGCGGTGATTCCGCTGCTGTTCCTCGCGCAGTTGGCGTTCATCGTCGCGTTCGGCGTCCTGCTCGACGCCCTGCTGGTGCGAGCACTCCTCGTGCCCGCACTCTCGATCGATCTCGGCAAGAAGATCTGGTGGCCGAGCACGCTGGCCGAGCACGAGCCGAACGAACTCGCCGACGCCACCGACACACCCGAAGTCACGACGACACCCGATTCCGGGCGAACCCTATAGGGATTCACTCCAAGTGGCCGACGTTCCGGTCGGTCACTTGGAGGGGTTCCGCCGACGAACCCGCACCGTAGCGTTACGGTCGGTGCATGTCTGCGGATCCCACCGCGCCGCCCTCGCCGTCGCCCTCCGCGACCGGGGCGCGGCGCCCCCAGGAGCCTCATCCTTCGCTGGCGGCACGCGTGAGCAGCCACCTCACCGCCGTTCCGCACATCGCCGGTCTCGTCCTCGGCGTGTACGCGGCCGCCATGGCGCTGTGGTCGATTTCCCCCACCGTCAGGTTCCTGATCCGCACGCCGCGTGAGTACATCGACCAGTACTACTTCGATGCTCCCGACACCAGCCTCTCGCTCGCGCTGGTCCTCGGTCTGCTCGCCGGCGCCGTTGCAGGACGCAAACGCATCGCCTGGTGGATCCTCACGATCTATCTGGGCGGCTTCACGATCACCAACCTCGTCACAGCGATCGTCGACGGCGACGCAGCCCATCTCGTTGCCATGGTGGTGCATCTCGCGGCCGTGGCGGTGCTACTCCTCGCGTACCCCGAGTTCTACACGAGGGTGCGGCGAGGCGCGGTGTGGACGTCTCTTGCCGTCCTCGTCGGAGGACTCACCGCCGGCACACTCGCCGGGTGGGGACTGGTCGAACTCTTCCCGGGCACGCTTCCACCCGCCGACCGATTCCTCTGGGCTCTGAACCGCGTCGTCGCATTGGGTTTCATCGACAACGACCAATTCGCCGGTCGTCCGCACGGATTCGTCAACACGGTCCTGGGATTGTTCGGTGCCCTTGCCCTGCTCGCCGCTCTCGTGGTGTTGTTCCGGTCGCAGCGATCCGCCAACGCACTCACCGGGACCGACGAATCCGCGATCCGGGGCCTGTTGTCCCACAGCGACGACTCCCTCGGCTATTTCGCCACCCGGCGCGACAAGGCGGTCGAGTTCGCCCCGAGCGGCAAGGCCGCGGTGACGTACCGGGTCGAACTCGGAGTCTGTCTGGCGAGCGGTGATCCCATCGGCGATCCGGAAGCCTGGCCCCATGCCATCGACGAATGGCTCGATCTGGCGCGCGCCTACGGCTGGACTCCCGCCGTACTCGGTGCGAGCGAGGAAGGAGCGACGGCGTATCACCGTGCGGGACTGACCGTTCTGGAACTCGGTGACGAGGCCGTGTTGTCCACGGACAGCTTCACACTCGCGGGCCGGGATATGCGGCCGGTCCGGCAGGCCGTCAACCGAGCGCGCAAACACGGTGTGACAGTGCGTATCAGCCGTCATCGTGACCTGTCACCGATCGAGTTGTCCGCGGTGGCCCGCCGAGCGGACGCGTGGCGCGACACCGAAACCGAGCGCGGATTCTCGATGGCTCTCGGCCGTCTCGGTGATGCGCTCGACGGGGACTGCCTGCTCGTCGAGGCAGTCGTCGACGGATCGGTCGTCGCGATGCTGTCCCTGGTGCCGTGGGGTTCCGACGGGGTCTCGCTCGACCTCATGCGCCGGGACCCGCACGCACCCAACGGCGTGGTCGAAATGATGGTGTCCGAGTTGTGCTCGCATTCAGCAGAATTCGGCATACATCGGATCTCCCTGAACTTCGCGGTGTTCCGATCGGCATTCGAGGAAGGAGCGCGACTCGGCGCCGGGCCGATCATGCGCATGTGGCGCTCGATCCTCCTGTTCTTCTCGCGCTGGTGGCAACTCGAGGCTCTCTACCGGTCCAACGTGAAGTACCGGCCCGAATGGGTGCCGCGATACCTGTGCTTCCGCGAGACGAGGGAGATTCCACGGGTGGCGCTCGCTGCGGCCGTCGCCGAAGGGTTCCTCACCCTTCCCAGCTTCGGCCGCCGCACCAAGCGCACGCACACCGGCACTCATTCGTCGTTCCCACACGGCGTGGACTCCGTCGAGGCACTGCACGACGACGGAAGTGCCCCCGACACAGCGCAGCAAGAGGCGCCCACCGACATCCGCACCACGAAAGGGCACGAGCAGGACCGCGTGCGGAGGGCGACGCTCGAGCGCATCATCGAGCACGGAGTCGACCCGTACCCCGTCGCGATCGCCCCGTCGCACACGGCGGCAGAAGCCCACGACGCCCGCAGCGGGACCTCCGTCGTCGTGGCCGGCCGGCTGATGCGCATCCGGGACTTCGGAGACGTGCTGTTCGCGGTTCTGCGGGACTGGTCCGGCGACGTCCAGATCCTCGTCGACAGCCGGCGCGTCACCGGGCAGCGCTTCCTGTTCGACCTCGGTGACCTCGTGGAAGTGACCGGCCGGATGGGACGCAGCAACAGCGGAGAGATCTCGGTACTCGCCGAGTCGTGGCGGATCGACGGCAAGTGCCTGCACCCGTTGCCCGACAAGTGGCGCGGGCTCGTCGACCCCGAAGCCAAAGTGCGGCAACGGTATCTCGACCTCGCGATCGACACCCGTGCGCGCGAACACCTCGCCGCCCGAAGTGCGATCGTCACGTCCCTGCGCGACGAGTTCCAGGCTCGCGGGTACCTCGAGGTCGAGACACCCATCCTGCAGGCGGTGCACGGCGGTGCCAACGCGGCACCGTTCGTCACCCACATCAACGCCTACGACACCGACCTCTACCTCCGCATCGCCCCCGAGCTCTACCTCAAGCGACTGTGCGTCGCGGGCATGACGAAGGTGTTCGAGATCGGACGTGTGTTCCGCAACGAAGGGGCCGACTTCAAGCACAACCCGGAGTTCACGATCCTCGAGGCATACGAGGCGCACAGCGACTACGAGAAGATGCGGGTCGTGGCCCGGGAGCTGATCCAGGCCGCGGCGCGCGCGGCCCACGGACGCGAAATCGTCGTTCGCCCAGTACCGGACGGCACGGCGGTCGAGGTCGACATCTCCGGAGAGTGGCCCGTCAAGACCTTCCACGACGCCCTCTCCGACGCTCTCGGCACGTTCGTCGACGCACAGACCCCCGTCGAGGTGCTGCGGCGTCTGTGCGACGAACACCGCATCGCCTACAACCCGTCCTGGGACGCGGGAACCACCGCCCAGGAGATGTACGAGCACCTCGTGGAAGCACGCACCGAGTTCCCGACGTTCTATACCGACTTCCCGACGTCGGTGTCACCCCTGACCCGGCCCCATCCGCGGAAGCCGGGCGTGGCTGCCAAGTGGGACCTCGTCGCGTGGGGCGTCGAACTCGGCACGGCCTACAGCGAACTCACCGACCCGGTCGAGCAGCGTGCCCGGCTCACGCGCCAGTCGTTGCTCGCGGCTGGGGGGGACGAAGAGGCGATGGAACTCGACGAGGACTTCCTGGAAGCCCTCGAATACGCGATGCCGCCGACGGGTGGGCTCGGTATGGGGGTCGACCGGATCGTGATGCTCGTGATGGGAGGCAGCATCCGCGAGTCGCTCGCCTTCCCCTTCGCAAAGACGCGGCGGCCCTGACAGGCGGTTTCACGTGAAACGGATCCACCTGGCATCGTGTGGTCGTGCAGTTACTTTTGATCCGCCACGCCGAGCCCGACAACGCTCGCTCGGAGTCGGGCCTTCCGGTCGACCCGCCGCTCACGGACGCCGGACGACGGCAAGCCGACCGCCTGCCCCACGCACTCGCCCCGTACCGCATCACCCGGTTGTTCTCGAGCCCGCAACGACGCGCCGCACAGACGGCGGAACCGGTCGCGGCGG
>JAEZDV010000221.1 GCA_023417985.1 Actinomycetes bacterium
GAGTGGACCGGGGCACACGCGTTTCGGTTTCGAGGCGGACGGGTCAGAGATCGAACCGTACGTCCGTGAGCCCCTCGGACAGGTCCCACAACCGGCTTGCCGTCTCGGGGTCGCGTGCCCGCGCGGAGCACCCTGCGGGGTGCGGCGATCCGTACAGTTCGAGGAACCCGTCGGGGCCGATGTAGCCGCCCCGCAGACCTGGCTCGGTTGCGGCGTACAGGACGGATTCGGCACCCCGTTCCGGAGTGCGCTGGAGGATCTTCTTGCCGACTCCGAACAGCCGGTCGAACCAGGTACCGGTGTGGCTACCCACGTCCGTGGCCGCATAGCCCGGATGCGCGGCGAGCGACCGCACGGGGGACCCCTTCGCGTCGAGTCGTCGCGCCAGTTCGAAACTGAACATCAGGTTCGCGAGCTTCGACTGAGCGTAGGCGGACGCACGGTTGTAGCGGCGGAGCTCCCAGTTCGGATCGTCGAGATCGATGCGGCCGAAGCGATGCGCGACGCTCGAGACGGTCACGACCCGATCGACGATGTGGTCGAGGAGCAGACCCGTCAGCGCGAAGTGCCCGAAGTAGTTCGTCCCGATCTGCATCTCGAAGCCGTCGGTGGTTCGCTGCAAGGGCACAGCCATCACGCCGGCATTGTTGATCAGTACGTCGATCTTCTCGTGGGTCGCTCGCAGACCCGATGCGAACTCCCGGACCGACGCCAGCTCCGACAGATCCAGCCGGTGCACAGACGCCGCCGGCCCGATCTTCTCCGCGACCAGTTTGCCCTTGTCGACGTTGCGGCAAGCCAGGACGACGTGCGCCCCGGCAGCGCCCAGTGCCAAAGCGGTGGCTTCCCCCACCCCGCCGGTCGGCCCGGTCACCACGAAGGTGCGGCCGGCCGGCGAGAGGGACGGTTCAGGCGCCAATCGAGTTCTTCATCATGGGGAGCATCGCCCAGAGTTCGTCCTGCCAGTAACCCCACGAGTGGGTCCCGGCGATCGGCAACGAGAAGTACGCGGAGTCGATGCCGAGGGTGGCCAGCCGCACCTGGAAGGCACGGTTCTGGACCCGCGCCAGAGACTCGAGGCCCATCGCGTTGGCGGTATTGAAGACGCCGATCGCGGAGTCGGGGCGGTCGTGCTGGCCCGGCAACCCGCTCGACGCCGAAATCCACATGGGAAGTCCCCGCAGATTCGGTGCGGCGACGAACGGATCGTGCCGCAGCCACGCGGAGTCCCACGGCGGACCCCACATCGCATCGGAGTTGTAGCCACCGGAGTCGAGCATCGCAACCCGGATCGCTTCCCGCATACCGGGCGCCGACAGGTTCAGGTAACCGGACATCGACCCGGCGAAGGTGAACTGGTCACGGTGGTAGGCGGCGAGGATCAGCGCCGCGTTTCCACCCATCGACAATCCGACGACGGCGTTACTGCTGCGACTGATGCCGTAGACGGCCGCGAGGTGATCGGGCAGGTTCCGGGTCAGGAACGATTCCCACTTGTACGTGTACGGCTGGGCGTTGAAGTTGCTCGGGGCGTACCAGTCGGCGTAGAAACTCGACTGCCCGCCGACCGGCATGATCACGTTGATCCCGTGGTCTGAAAGCCATGCGGCGTTCGTCTCGTGCTCCCACCCGCTGACGTCGTTCGTGGCACGCAGACCGTCGAGCAGGTAGACCGCCTTGTTGCTGCCGTTGTTCGCACGCCAGATGCGGACCTTGATCTGGCCCACGCCTCCGGGCGCTGCCACCCAGTCCTCGTGAAAGCGCGAATACGGGTCGGCGGATGCGGTGCCGGCGCTCACCCCGGTGAACACGAGGGCCAGCGGAAGAACCACGGCCACGAGGAGACGGACGAGAGTGCGACCCGGTCGTCGTCTCCCGATTCCGGACGAGTTCGTCACACCAATATCCCCTTTGCGCATAAGCAACATCTGTCACTTCCGACTCAGGCTAATTGCGGACGGAAGCCCGTTGAAGGCTTACACACAATCGTTATCCTGCAAAGCGGAAGCGTTATCCTGCCGAGGCGAAGTCTTGTTCGAGGGCACCTCGCGCTACCGTGGACAGTCGTGCCCGACGTTCCGCTTCCCGTCCGCGACGGACTGAATCCGTCTCGCCTCCGGCTCCCGGATAACGGCAGGTGGGCCACGGTCGCCGAGTATCTTCTCGAGCGGTTCGCGGACGATGCCCGCCGTGTCTCGGAGAAGATTCGGACGGGCGAGGTCGTCGGCGGAGACGGAGTCGCAGTCACCACCGACACTCCGTACCGCGCGCGCTCGTTCGTGTATCTCTACCGTGATCCGCCGATCGAACCGCGGGTCCCGTTCGACATCGAGATCCTGCACCGCGACGACAGGCTGCTCGTCGTCGACAAGCCCCACTTCCTGGCGACGACTCCCCGCGGATCGTGGATCACCGAGACCGCGTTGGTCCGGCTGCGCCGGGAACTCGATCTGCCGGAACTTTCACCCGTCCACCGGCTCGACCGGTTGACCGCGGGCGTCCTCGTCTTCACCGTTCGCCGGGAGGCTCGGCGGGCGTACCAGATGATGTTCGAGCAGCGTCTCGTCGAGAAGGAGTACGAGGCGATCGCACCGCGTTCGTCCCTGCTCGACTTTCCGCGGGAGGTCGCCAGCCGCATTCTCAAGGAACCCGGCGTGCTCCAGGCACGGGAGGTGCCCGGTCCGGTCAATGCGGTCACGCAGATCGAACTTCTCGACACCGACGGTGACATCGCCCGATACCGGCTGCGGCCCCGGACGGGAAAGACGCACCAACTCCGGGTGCACATGAACTCGTCGGGCATCCCGATTCTGGGCGACAACCTCTACCCCGAGGTGTACGACGTTGCACCACAGGACTATTCGAATCCATTGCAGCTGCTCGCCACCGCGATCGAATTCGACGACCCGGTCACCGGTCGCCGGACTCGTTTCACGAGTCGCCGAAACCTGGCAGCATGGAGGCACAACACACCAGGACCCCGTTGACGGCACGGGTCACGTCTTGGAGGTTCCCATGGAGATCGGCTCCGTTTCGCGTACCTACGACGGCCGCGTAGCCCTGCGTTTCCAGCGTGCCTTCCCGCATTCGCCCGACGAAGTGTGGACGGTACTCACCGATCCCGAGTGCCTCCGGTACTGGTTCCCCGCCGCCGTCGAGTTCGAATTCGCCCCGGGCACGCCCCTCGAGTTCGGTTCCGCCGACGACCAGGACGGACGCCTGGGCATACCCGCGGGCCACGCCACCGCAGGCAGCGTGCTCGTGGTCCGCCGCGGCCATGTCCTCGAGTACCTGTGGGACTCCGACGTACTCCACTGGGAGATCTCCCCCGACGGCTCGGGCGGGTGCTGGCTGACGCTCACCCACACCACGGACGACGAAGACGACGCCCTCGCGCACGGCGCAGGATGGCACGCCGGCTTCGAAGTGATGGAAGCCCAGCTCGAGGGCAGGCCGATCGACTGGTCGCCGCGGGATCGGGTGGCCGAACTGGCCGAACACTACCGCCCGCCGTCCGCCTGACCGGCCGTCACGGTGTCGTCGTTCCCGGTCCCGCGCTCCGCCACACGGTCGACGATTTCCGTGGCCCACGACCCGATCGCGTCCCAGTCGCGGAAGTCCCCGGCGCGGACGCCGCACATGCGCGCGATCGCGCGCTCACCGACCCCGAGCCTCGACGGATCGAGCTTGCCCGTCAGCATCCGGTGCCCCCGGGCACCCGTGCGAGTCTCCACCGAGGAGACTCCGTACGAGTTGTGTGGCGCGCGGATGCTCTTGGTGACCGGGACGGAAGAAAAGAGGAAGACGTCCCGATGACGCAGCGACTCCTCGTGCGCCCGCACGAACGCACGCGCCGCACGTAGCCACCGCAGGCGATACACCGCGCTTCCGACCACGACGGCGTGGTAC
Source organism: Actinomycetes bacterium (assembly GCA_023417985.1). Lineage (GTDB taxonomy): Bacteria > Actinomycetota > Actinomycetes > Mycobacteriales > Mycobacteriaceae > Rhodococcus. The sequence goes on from JAEZDV010000221.1 coordinate 3,910, forward strand.
TCGTCGACACTTCCGACCTCTTCGGGCGGCACCACATCCACCTGCGCACCGCGGTGCCGCATTGCCGCCGCCAGCGCCGTGGCGATCTCCGCCGTCGAGCCGTGTTTGCTCGCCGCCGCCACCAATATCCTCATGCCCCATCCTCCGCTACTCGCGAGTACGAACCATGATCACGTGACATATTCCGCTGGTCCAGGGTCGAAGGACCCTTCGACAGCTCATTTCGCGTCACACCCGCCCGCGATTTGCGACATTCCGGACAGGTGGTGGCAAGGTGGGATGCGGGTACCCACCGAAGACCCCGAACAGCGACAGGAGTTGATCGATGACCCAGCGCTCCTCCGTATCCTCGGCCACGGAAACCGAACGGAAGTACTCCGCCGCCGACGCGGGGTCGCTACCCGACCTGGCGGGGCTTCCGGGAGTCGCAGGCATCGACGTCGACACGGTGGAACTGTCCGCGCAGTACTACGACACCCCCGACCTGCGACTGCTGCAGTCGAAGATCACTCTCCGGCGGCGCGAGGGCGGAGACGACGCCGGCTGGCACGTCAAAATCCCCGGCGGCGTCGATACCCGCACCGAACTGCACTTTCCGCTCGACGGCCCCGGAGCGTCGTCGGACGAACCCCCCGCCGAACTGATGAACCTCCTGCTCGGGGTTCGGCGCGGGATGCCCGTGTCCCTGGCTGCGCTCCTGACCACGTCGCGCCATCGCCGCAGGCTCCGGAGCAGCAACGGCACCGTGCTCGCCGAGGTGGTCGAGGACGACGTCGTGGCGGTGCGCGGCAGCGACGGTGCCGAATCGAGTTGGAACGAGATCGAAGTGGAGATCGCTCCTTCGGCGAGCAGCCACGACCGGACAACGCTTTTCGACGCCATCGAGCAGCGCCTCGCGGCCGGCGGGATCACCCGGTCGTTCAGCCCGTCGAAGCTGCACCGCGTACTCGGTGATCTTCTCCCGACCTCACCCGAACTCCCCGAGGGCACCCGCTACCTCCGCGACTATGTCGTGCAGGAACTCCACACCCTCGATATCGCCGACATCGCCGTGCGCCGGAACGCATCCGACGCCGTCCACAGCATGCGCAAGGCGTCGCGGCGGATCCGGAGCGCCGTGCAGACCTACGCCGCCGACTTCGGTCTCGACGGCGCGCTCGTCGACGAACTCCGCTGGTTCGGCCGACGGCTCAGCCCGTCCCGCGACCTGGAAGTGCAGTGGGAACGCCTGGCCGAGCGCGTGGGGGAAATCCCGATCGATCCGTACCGCGAAGCCACGAAAATCCGTATCGACGAATACTTTTCGGCCAAGAGCGAGACTGCGCGCATCGAAGCGCTCGCGGCACTCGATTCACAGCGGTATCTCGCATTGCTGCACTCCCTCGACACGCTGGTCGCCGAGCTGGGGAAAGCCCTCCCGGCACGACGGCGCAAGTCGGAACTGAACCCGGAGAAGCTGGCACAGAGCGTCGCCGCGGTCGCGAAGAACGTCGACAAGCGTGTCGCCCGGGTCGGGAAGGCGCACGATCCACACGAACGTGACGAACGGATGCATCGAGCCCGGAAGGGCGCGAAGCGGATGCGTTACGCCATCGAGGTGATCGCACCTGTTCATCCGAAGCGCACGACCCGCATCCTCGAGAGATTCGACGACTTCCAGGACATGCTGGGCGAGTTCCAGGACTCCGTCGTCTCGCGAGAACACCTGCTGGACATACTTTCCGAGCAGGGTCATGCCGCCGAGTCCAGCTTCGGGCTCGGAATCCTCTACCGTCTCGAGGCCGAGATCGGCCGGCAGCAGGCGGCACACCTCGAGCCCGCATGGAAAAAGGCCCTCCGATCGGCCGAGAAGCTCTGGGCATGAGAAGGTCCTCCGACCCTGGCCCGGCGCCCGCCGAACGGACATGATGGAGGACACGCAACACAGGAGGTGGCCAGATGGGCGTCCCCGGCACGATGCAGGCGTGGCGCGTCGAGTCTCCGGCTCCGATTGCGACGCAGCCCTTGAAACCCGTGCGCCTGCCGGTACCCGAACCGCAACCGGGCGAACTGCTCGTGCGCGTCCTCTCGTGCGGGGTGTGCCGGACCGACCTGCACGTCGCCGAAGGTGACCTCCCCGTCCACCGCCCGGGCGTCGTGCCGGGTCACGAAATCGTGGGCGAGATCGTCGGCGGCGACCTAGGCGAGCATCGCATCGGGGACCGGGTGGGGATTCCGTGGCTGCGCAGCACCTGCGGACGCTGCCGTTACTGCCTTCGGGGAGACGAGAACCTGTGTCCTCGTTCGAAATACACCGGCTGGGATGCGGACGGGGGTTATGCCGAATACACAACCGTACTGCGCGACTACGCCCTCGCACTCCCCGCGGGTTACACCGACGCGGAACTCGCGCCCCTCTTGTGCGCGGGCATCATCGGATACCGCGCGTTGCAGCGTGCAGCCGTTCCGGAGTCGGGTGTGCTGGGTGTCTACGGTTTCGGTGGCAGCGCCCATCTGGCCTCCCAGGTCGCCATGGCGCGCGGCGCCCGCGTACACGTGATGACGCGCGGCGCGGACGCCAAGGCTCTGGCACTCGAACTCGGAGCCGCCTCCGCTCAGGGCGCCTACGACAGTCCGCCCGAACCACTCGATTCGGCGATCCTGTTCGCGCCGGTCGGCGAGATGGTGCCGCTCGCTCTGTCAGCCCTCGATTCCGGGGGAACCCTCGCGATCGCCGGGATTCATCTGAGCGACGTTCCACCGCTGAAATATCAGCAACATCTGTTCAGGGAAAGGCAGATTCGTAGTGTCACCGCGAACACCCGGTCGGACGCGCGGGCGTTCCTCGAGTTCGCCGGAGAACACAGGATGCACATCACCACGACGCCCTACCCACTCGAACACGCGGACCGCGCCCTCGCCGATCTGGAGGCCGGCCGATTCGCCGGGGCTGCGGTCATCGTGGCGTAGCGTGAGTGCGTAGTCGATCATGGGTGGGGCCCGGTCGGACCCATCATCGCCCGATCGTCGTAAAAGAAAACGAACAAGGAGACATCGATGAGCACACCGAGCAACCGCAACGCCGTCGTCGCAGGCGTCGACGGTTCCGAAACCTCGGCGGCAGCCGCCCGGTGGGCCGGCGCTCTCGCCGCACGTCTCGAGGCACCACTGCATCTGGTGCACTCGCTGCCCAGCGAGGGCATCTTCTACAGCGAGGCCGCCGTCCTGATCCAGTCGCAGATGTTCGAGCAGCTCAAATCCGACGGCGAGGCACTTCTCCGGGATATCACCGCCAAGGTGCATGCCGACCAGCCCGACCTCGAGATCAAGAGCTTCATCGGGCCCGGACCTGCCGCCACATCGCTGCTCGAAGCAGCCGACGACGCGCGCATCGTAGTGCTCGGTGCCACCGGCGCCGGCGCCATCGAGAACTTCCTGCTCGGTTCCACGGTGCTCCGCGTCGCGAACAACGCTCCGTGCCCGGTCGTGGTGTGGCGCGGCGACACCGCCAACCCGCTGCCGGACTCCCGTCCCATCGTCGTCGGTGTCGACGGAAGCGAATTGTCTGCTGCTGCTGTACGTTACGCATTCCAGGTGGCTTCGTTCGTCGGCGCACCGGTCACGGCTGTGCACTCCTGGATAGGCGACGCGGCCCTCGGAGTGGGTGCCACTGCCGCACTCGTCGACTGGGATGCTGTCGCCGAGTCCGAATCGGCTGTACTCGCCGAGGCCCTCGCGGGCCTGCAGGAGGAGTACCCCGATGTCGAGGTCCGGCGCGTGCTCGACCGCGGTCCTGCCGCACGGGTGCTGCTGAAGCACCTCGGTGATGCCCAGCTCGTCGTCGTCGGCAGCCACGGCCGCGGCCAGTTCCGGGCCGCGCTGCTCGGTTCGACGAGCCAGAACCTGCTGCACAAGGCCCCGTGCCCGGTGCTCGTCGCCCGTCACGCCTGATTCCCTGCCGCGACGCGGAGCCGTTCACGTTCGGGCAGCTCCGCGTCGTCGCGTCGAGGGCGCCTTCGGGCCCTGCTCACCCGGGTGCCGGGCCGAGTTCCCTCTCCAGCCAGGCATCGTCGACGGCGCCGGGACCGGTCGTGTCCACGACGACCGCGGCGGGCCACTCGTCCCGCCGATCGAGTTGAGCCGCGAGCACCGCGGGCGTCGCGTCCGAGGGGTCGTCGCCGCGTTCCGCGCGGGCGCGAATGCGGCGCACCAGCACCGCCGGATCCGCACGACACTCGATTTCGATCGGATCGGCGGCTGCCTCCATCGCCATCTCCCGGGCGCGGACGCGTTGCGCCTCCGACAGCCACGTCGCGTCCAGGACCACCGACCGTCCGAGGGCGAGTTCGGCGGACGCCCTCGTCATCATCTCCTCATAGGTCGCGTGGGTGTGCGCGGACGAATACAGTCCGCTGTCCACGTCGTCGCCGGTGCGGTCCGTGGGGCCCATGCCCGCTAGTTCCTTGCGGATGATGTCGCTGCGCAGCACCGACGCGCCGAGATGGTCACCGATCGTCCGGGAGAGCGTGGATTTGCCGGTGCCCGCGAGACCGCCGACCAGCACTAGTCGCACCCGCGCGCGTTCGAGATGACGCTCGATCTGCGCCAGGAACTCCATCGCCACCGCTCCGGAAGCGTCGTCACCCTGATCGTGGCGAAGCGCAGTCACCTTCGCCCGCACGAGCGCGCGATAGGCGATGTAGTGGTGCACGAGCGAGCGCGGGGGTTCGTCCCCGGCGGCAAACTTGTAGCTGTGCAACAACTTCCGGGCGGCACCCTCTCTGCCTGTTCTTTCGAGATCCATTGCGAGAAAAGCAATATCGAGAAGTCCGTCGCCGTATCGCAGTTCATCGTCGAACTCGAGGCAATCGATGATCCGGGGGCCGTCGTCGAGGCAGAAGATGTCGTCCGCCAGGAGATCCCCGTGACCGTCGACGGCACGCCCCGCCGCGATCCTCGCGGCGAACAGCGGGTGTCGTCCCTCGATGTAGTGGGTCGCAGCGGACCGGATGCGCGCGACGGCCGAGGCTGCCCGCACACCCACCGGCAACCGTTCGAGGTGGTCCAGGCTCAGGGCCCACAGGTTCGAGAGGAAGTCCGCGGAGGCACACCTCTCGATGGCCGTATCCCGGGGTGACGACGCGTGCAGCAGTGCCACCTGCCGGGCAACGGAGTCGAGGATCGGATCGATCTCCTCCCCGCGCCGGGCGAGCATCGCGAGCCTGCGGTCGTCGGGTAACCGCACCATCTCGACGAGGTGTTCGCACACCTGCCCGTCGGGTCCGTGCACATCGGCGACGCCGAGATAGACATCGGGTGCCATCCGTCGGTTGAGGTCCACCTCGCGATGACACGCGCGCTCGCGCGCTGCCCGTGTCCGGTTGTCGAGGAAGCCCAGATCGAGCGGCTTCTTCATCTTGTGGACGCGATCGCCGACGAGGAAGAGCACCGAGGTGTGGGTCTCCCGCACTGCCGCGTATCCGGCACCGTCCGCTTCCGCCGAACCTGGCACAGCCACTCTCCCGTCTGCGGCGCGCCGGCCCCGCGTCCTTCACATTCTGGTCCCGATCGCCGCACGGTACACCTGTTCGTAGCGGGTTTCTCGCGCCGATGCGCCGAGTAAACCCTCCTCTCCGGGGTACTTTTCACATCGGATGACCGAGCGAACGGGGCGACATGAGGGATGACGGGCAGCGTGGCTCGCACACACCGACACGTCCGACCGTGGTGGTTGCGGCCGCGACCACCACGATCGAGCGGAGGCTCATCACGGACTGGCTCCGGTCCGACAGTGTGCCCGCCGAATACCGTGCGGTGGCGCCCCCCGAGGCACTCGATCTCGATTCGCGGGTTCTCGCGACCGACCTCCTCGGGCGCACCGACGATCCGCTCGTGCTGCCGGTCCGGGTGGTCTGGCTTCCCGCCGAACGCGACGGCGCACGCCGCGTCCGGTTCTCCGACGTTCTCGCACTCACCAACCCCCGGAATCCGAACCGGGTGATCCAGAAATGGCTGGTGGGACGGGGCGCCGACCGGTACCGGATCGTGGTGGCCCAACCCGCGTCACTGAGCGAACTGCGCGATCAGTTCGCGGCGGAGCACGGCTCCGACGGGGCCGATGCGAATCTGGCTCGCTACATCACGCGACGGGCGGTCGTCGCGCTCGAACGTGCCGAGCGGGCCGTGATCGGCGACCGCTACAAGGTGCCGAGACTCGTCGCCGAGCAGATCATGGATTCGTCGGCGTTCCGGCGACGGCTCGATGCCCTCGCCGCCGAGCTGAGCCTCTCGCGCAGCGAAGTGGACGCACGGGCACGCGCTGCGCTCGGTGAACTCGTGGCGGTGCAGTCGCGCCTGGTGACCGATCTGTTCACCCAGGCGATGCGGCCGCTGCACGCTTCCGCCTGGACCGTGCACGCCGACGAATCCGGATTGCGCGCCCTGCGCGGACTCAACCGGACCCGGCCACTGGTGTTTCTGCCGTCGCACCGCTCGTACGCCGACGCACTCGTGCTCGGCGACATCCTCGCTGCCAACGAGTTCCCCCGCAATCATCTGATGGGCGGAGCGAACCTGACCTTCTGGCCGATCGGCCCGATGGCGCGCCGCACCGGAACGGTGTTCATCCGGCGCAGCTTCCACGACGACGCGGTGTACAAGGCGGCATTGGAGGAGTACTTCGCGTTTCTGCTGGGCAAGCGGTTCAACCTCGAGTGGTACTTCGAGGGTGGCCGCACACGGACCGGCAAGCTCCGCCCACCGCGGTACGGACTGCTCAACTACGTCGCCAACGCCATCCGCTCGGAACGAGTCGAAGACGCGATGCTGGTGCCCGTTTCCATCACCTACGAAGCGCTGGCGGAGGTGGCTGCGGTCGCGGCCGAGCAGACCGGCAGCGACAAGAAACCCGAGGGGCTGACGTGGCTGTTCCGGTACATGCGCAGCCAGCAGCGCAGCGCCGGCAACGTGTACGTGCGATTCGGCGAACCGCTCTCGATGCGTTCCCGGCTCGCGGCGAGCGGCGACCCCGATCTGTCCGTCGATACGCCCACCGGCAACACCGAACGTTCCGACCGCCGCCGCAAGGCACTCCAGAAGGTCGCGTTCGAAATCGCCGTCGGCATCAACAACAAGACGCCGATCACGGTGAACTCCCTCGTCACGCTCGCCTTGCTCGGCGTCCGCGACCGTTCGCTCACCCTCGAAGAGGTGCGCGCGGTGATCGCGCCGGTGCGGCACTACCTCGACCGGCGTCGTATCCCCCACGGCGAACTGAGAATTCTCGACATCGAGGGAGGCCTCGACAAGGTCCTCGCGTCTCTCACCGACGCTGGGGTGGTGACCACCTACGCCGGCGGTGAGGAACCGGTGTACGCAATCCATCGTGGTCAGCACCTCGTCGCCGCGTTCTACCGCAACAGCGGTGTCCACTGGTTCGTCAACCGGTCCATCCTCGAACTCGCAGTGTTGTACGCACACGACAGCCCCGGCGAAGGCGACCCCGTGCTCGTCGCGTGGGAGGAGGCCAAGCGGCTCCGGGACCTGCTGAAGTTCGAGTTCTTCTTCCCCGACCGGGATACCTTCGAAGCGCAGATGCGCGAGGAACTCGAACTCCTCGTCCCCGTGTGGGGGGACTCGCTGCCCACGAAGGAGCAGGCACTGACCGGGCTCGTCGAAACCGGTTTCTTCATGTCGCACCGCACGTTGCGGTCCTTCTTCGACGCGCAACTCGTCGTCGCGGAACGACTCGCGAAACGGGATCCGTCGCTGGAGATCGCGCAGGCCGCCTTCCTCGACGAATGTGTGTCGGTGGGTCAGCAGATGTTGTTGCAGGGCAGGTTGCACGGGTCCGAGTCCGTGTCGTCGGAGTTGTTCGCCTCGGCGCTGGATCTGGCGCGCAACCGGGGCCTGCTCGAGCGCGACGAATCCGTGTGCGCGAAGAGACGCACGTTCGCCGCACAGTTGCTGGCAGTGGGTGAACGGATCGCGCTCGCCGAATCGCTCGACGTGTCGAACAGGAAGGCGGAGAGGTGAACCTCGAGACGGCACTCGAACGGATACGCACCGGGCCGCAAGGTCCGGAGACTGCGGCGTTCTTCGACTTCGACGGCACGATCGTGCACGGATTCTCCGGCCTCCACTTCTTCCGTGACCGTCTCCTGTCCGGCGACGTCGGCGCAAGCGAACTCGCGGCGACCATGATCAACGGCCTGCGCGGTACCGAAACCGAGGACGAATTCGATCGGTTCGCCGGCACCGTGTTCAAGGCGTGGCGCGGCCACACCGAACAGGAGTTGTACGACCTGGGCAATCGCCTGTTCATGTCCACCATCGCCGGCCACCTCTATCCCGAGGCGTGGCAACTCGTCGGCGCCCATCAGAACGCGGGTCATACCGTGGTGATCGCCTCGTCGGCGTCCCGGTACCAGATCCAGGCCTGCAGCGACGCACTCGGAGTGGAGCACGTGCTGTACACCCCGCTCGAGGTGCGGGACGGTGTCCTCACCGGCCGCGTCGACGGCAGGTCTCTGTGGCGCAGCGGAAAATCCCAGGCGGCACGCGCTTTCATGGACGCGCACGGTATCGACAGCGACACGAGTTACGCGTATTCCAACGGCGGAGAAGACGCCGATTTCCTCGCGGAGACAGCAAATCCCACGGCGACGAATCCCGATCGCACCCTCCAGCGCATCGCTCTCGAAAAGGGCTGGCCGATATTGCGTTTCCGCCCTCGCGGTACTCCGGGCGTGAAGGAGTTCGCCCGCACTGCCGCCGCCTACGGTGGGCTGCTCGGTTCGGTCTGGACGGGGCTCGGACTCGGACTGCTCAACGGCAGCAGGAAGATCGCCCTCGACTCCATCCTGGATCTCGGCTCGGAGGTGTCGCTCGCACTCGCCGGAATCGATGTGCGGGTCGTCGGGGAGGCGAATGCGTGGGCGGCACGTCCGGCGGTCTTCATCTTCAACCATCAGAGCCAACTCGATCCGGTGATCCTCGCGAAGGTGCTGCGCAAGGACTTCACCGGTGTCGCAAAGCAGGAGATCGCCCGCGATCCGCTGTTCGGTCCGCTGTTGCGTTTCGGCGGCGTCACGTTCGTGGACCGGGGCAACACCGAGCGAGCCGTCGCCGCGCTCGGCCCGGTCGTCGAGACGCTGCGCGAGGGAACCTCGGTGGTCGTCGCTCCCGAGGGCACCCGTTCGCTGACCCCGGCGATCGGCAGGTTCAAGAAGGGAGCGTTCCGCATCGCGATCGAGGCGGGAGTCCCGATCGTTCCCATCGTGATCCGCAATTCCGGAGAGATGTTGTGGAAGCACTCCACGCTCCTGCGGTCGGGCACCGTCGACGTGGCAGTCCTCGATCCGATCCACGTCGGAGACTGGTCTCCGGATGATCTGGGCGACCACATCGCCGAGGTGGAAGACCTCTACCGTCAGACTCTCGGCCGCTGGCCTGTCGCCCTATGAACGACGACGGCGAAAAGCACCGGGACCAGCCACCCGAGGACTCAGCCGACCACGAGAATCACCACGGGGCCGGCCCCGCGGGGGCCTTGACCCCGAACCGGCGCCGGAAACTCAAGTGGATCATCGGCGCGCTTCTCGTCGTGGTGCTCACCGTCGAGGTCATCCTGATCTGGCCGGAGTTGTCGAACAGCGTCCGCGATCTCGGCGATCTGAAGTGGTGGTGGGTCGCGGCCGCGATCGTCGCCTCCATGGCGGAGATGTCGAGTTTCGCGCGAGTCCAGCGGGCCCTGCTGTCCGCTGCCGGGGTTCAGGTGACACAGCGTCAGTCGCTGTCGGTCGCGCTCGCGGCGAATTCGATGAGTGTGACGCTCCCTGGCGGACCTGTGGTGGCGACGACGTTCACCTACCGCCGGATGCGCGGGTGGGGAGCCCCTCCGGTGGTCGCGACCTGGCAGCTCGTCATGGCCGGCGTGTTGCAGGCGGCAGGTCTCGCCCTACTGGGACTCGTCGGCGCCCTGCTGGTCGGGGCGACCACCAACCCTTTCTCCTTGATCTTCTCCGCCGGCGCGCTGTTGCTGATCGTCGTGTTGATCCAGTACGCGGCGAGCAACCCCGGCTCGTTCGAGTCCATCGGCTTGATCGCGCTCCGCGGCGTCAACCGGATGCGCAAGAAACCGGAACAGGCCGGGGCACGCGCGTGGAAGAACATCGTCACCCAGATCCGTGCCGTACAACTGGACCGGCCGCACGCCGCACGTGCCTTCGGCTGGTCGCTGCTCAACTGGCTGTGCGACGGCGCCTGCCTGATGTTCGCCGCGTACGCGGTCGGCGGACACCCGAGCATCGCCGGGATTGCGGTGGCGTACGCGGCGGGCACCGCGGCAAGCCGGGCCATTCCCCTGCTGCCCGCGGGTCTGGGCGTGATGGACGCGGTGCTCGTGCCGGCCTTGACGGCCAGCGGCATGAGCGGCGCGGAGGCCCTGTCCGCAGTCGTCGTCTACCGGCTGATCAGCTTCGTGCTCGTCGCTGTGGTCGGCTGGATCGTCTTCGCGTTCCGATACCGCGGTGCCCCCACCGAGGACACCGAGCCACCGCCGAACCTGCAGCTCTGGCGCGACGAGTAGCGACTGCCCGACCCGGTCGCCGGCTCGATGTTTGTGGAGACGCGGGGGCGGCGAGACGAATCCCTCGACGTCCGGGCAAGTACGCTGCTTCCGGGCCACGCGCTTGCGTGACCCCAATCCGTCGAGTGGAGGGACGTCATTCGTGGCACAGCAAACGGGCGCCAAAAAGCGGGAGGTCTGGTCGGGCCGCTCGGTGTTCATCATGGCTGCCATCGGTTCCGCAGTGGGATTGGGCAACATCTGGCGCTTTCCGTACATCGCGTACGAGAACGGCGGGGGCGCGTTCCTGATCCCGTATCTGGTTGCCCTGCTCACCGCGGGTCTCCCACTTCTGTTCGTCGATTACGCGATCGGGCACAAGTTCCGTGGATCGCCACCGCTGGCATTCCGCCGGCTCGGCCGCCGCGCCGAGTTCCTCGGATGGTGGCAGGTGCTGGTGTGCTTCGTCATCGGCGTGTACTACGCGGTCATCATCGCGTGGGCCGCGCGCTACACGTTCTTCTCCTTCGGCGAAGCATGGGGTGACGACGCGGAAGGGTTCTTCCTCGAAACGTTCCTGCAGGTCGACGGCGATTCCGCATTCGGGATGAGTTTTGTGCCCGGCGTCGCGTGGCCGCTGCTGGCCGTCTGGGTCCTCACGCTCTGTGTCCTCGCGCTCGGAGTGCAGCGCGGTATCGGTAATGCGAACAGGTTCTTCGTCCCACTGCTCGTGCTCCTCTTCGGTGCACTGGTCGTCCGCGCGCTGACGCTGGAGGGCGCCACCGTCGGACTCGACGCCTTCTTCACTCCCAACTGGTCGGCACTGACCGATACGAGTGTGTGGATCGCGGCGTACGCGCAGATCTTCTTCTCGCTCTCCGTCGCGTTCGGCATCATGATCACGTACTCGTCGTACCTCAAGCGCAAGACCAACCTGACCGGTTCGGGCCTGGTCGTCGGCTTCTCGAACTCGAGTTTCGAGGTCCTGGCCGGCATCGGCGTGTTCTCCGCGTTGGGATTCATGGCCCAAGCTCAGGGCGTCGGAGTCGACGAGGTGGTCGCCGGCGGAATCGGACTGGCATTCATCGCGTTCCCGACCATCGTCTCCGAGATGCCCGGCGGCCCGATCTTCGGTGTGCTGTTCTTCGGCTCCTTGGTCTTCGCCGGCTTCACGTCCTTGATCAGCATCGTCCAGGTGGCCATCTCCGCGTTCGAGGACAAGACCGGGCTCGGCCGGGTGCCCGCGGTCCTGACCATCGGTGGCGTGTCGGCCATCGTGTCGCTGCTGCTGTTCCCGACCACCACCGGACTCAACACACTCGACGTGGTGGACCGCTTCGCGAACCAGTTCGGCATCGTCGGTGTCGCCTTCGTGGCACTCATCGTGGTCGCGTGGGTGTTGCGGCGGCTGCCCGACCTGCGCGACCACCTCAATTCGGTGTCGTCGTTCAAGGTCGGCAGGGGGTGGCTACTGTTCACCGGGGTGGTGACCCCGATCGTGCTGGGGTACATGCTGTTCAGCGAGATCCGTGATCGGCTCGCCGAGGGCTACGGCGGCCTGCCCGACGAGTTGATCGTGGTATTCGGCTGGGGCCTCCAGGCGGCGGTGATCGTCGCGGCCGTCGCGCTGTCGTTCATTCCGTGGCGCAAGAGCCTCGACCTGGACTACGACGTCGCGGCTGACATGCCCGTCACCGGCACGCGCGGCACTGCCGACCCCGATTCTCTTCCCTCCGGAGGTACGAAGTGAGCACATCCGCCATCGTCCTGATGGTTTTCGCACTGCTGACGCTGTGGGGCGGCCTCGCACTGAGCATCGTGCATCTGCACAACCATCCCGACGACCCGGAGTAATGCTCGGCCGGTAGCCGGCCGACCATCGATTTCCGCGCACAGGGGTGGCGCTTCCGATGGAAGTGCCACCTTTGATGCATTTCGGCTCGTCGCCCGATCCCGGGATCGCGGATCCGTCTGCCCGACGGACCGGCGCTGTTGTTCAACTCGCGCGCTGCAACCGTTCCAGCCGGTCGAACACCAAGGTCACGGCCGTGTCGGTGTGTGCGAGCACCTCCTGCGTGCCCTGACGGCCCGCTGCCCAGCTCACGAGGGCCGACATCCATACGTCGGCGATGATGTGGACGGCGTTGAGGACTTCCTCGGTGACGGTGTCGATACCTGCGGCCCGCGCGAACAGGCCCGTCAGGACGTTCCCGAGATGGTCGAGTTCGGGCGCCGACGACGCATCGGCGAACATGGTCGCCCGCACCAGAGCGTCGTACAGACGGGGCTTCTCCTCGAGTTGCTCGACCGAAGCGCGGAACACCACCATGATCCGGTCGTGTGGCGTGTCACCGGGGAGTTCCATCTCGGCGAACCGCTGTCCGGCGGCTTCGAACTCGAGCACGAGAGCAACCACGAGCAGGTGATTCTTCGACGGGAAGTAGCGATACACCGTGCCGAGGGCCACGCCCGACCGATCGGCCACCGCGCGCATTTGCACGGCCTCGTACCCACCCTCGGCGGCGAGTTCCTTCGCCGTCCCGATGATGCGCATGTACCGGGCTCGCTGGGCGGGCCGTAGATCTGCACCCGGCGTGGAAACAGCCCGCTGCGTCGCGCCCGCAACCTCTGGGGTCCGCTCCTCCGCCATCACGTCACCTTCCGTCCTTCCTTGTCGAGGATAGTTCAGGCGCAGTCGCCGCCTTCACCACGCGCCTGACCACCCCCAACTAGACAGGTGTCCGGAAACCCTTCCCCCGAGAGGTAGAACGCGTTACATTTTCTTCGTCATCCGACGAGAGGGGCCGCAGTGCGCCACGGAATAACCCTGTTCACGAGCGACCGGGGAATCCGACCCGACGTTGCCGCATCGACCGCGGAGAGCCGAGGGTTCGACAGTTTCTACGTTCCCGAACACACCCACATCCCCGTCCGGCGCGAATCCGCCCACCCCGGCACCGGCGACGAAACGCTGCCCGACGACCGGTACATGCGCACACTCGATCCCTGGGTCTCGCTCGGGCTCGCCGCTGCCGTGACCTCGACCATCAGCCTGGGTACATCGGTCGCGCTGCCGCTCGAGCACGACCCGATCACCCTGGCCAAGACGATCGCCACCCTCGATCACCTCTCCGGTGGCCGGGTGATCCTCGGCGCCGGATTCGGCTGGAACGCAGAAGAACTCGCAGACCACGGGGTTCCACCGGGCAAACGGCGCACTGCCCTGCGGGAGTACCTCGAGGCGATGCAGGCCCTGTGGACCCAGGAGGAAGCCTCCTACGACGGCACCTTCGTGTCCTTCGGCCCGAGTTGGGCGTGGCCCAAGCCGGTCCAGCAGCCCCGGCCGCCCGTGCTCATCGGCGCGGGCGCGACCGAGCGGAACTTCGCGTGGATCGTCCGCTCGGCCGACGGCTGGATCACCACTCCCACCGAACGCGACACCGTCGACAACGTGCACCGGCTCCACAAGATGTGGGCGGACGCGGGTCGCGCCGGAACCCCGAAGGTCGTCGCCCTGGCGGGACGGCCCGACACCGAGCAGCTGAGCCGGTGGAGCGACGCGGGTGTGGACGAGGTCATCTTCGGTCTCCCCGACCGCACCGAGGACGAAGTCGTCGCCTACATCGACCGGCTCGCCGGCAAACTCGACCACTGACCGACGCACCAGAACGGGACCGACATTGAACTCCGATTTGCATCCTCTCCAGGCCGGCCGGATCACCACCTGGCACCACGAAGCCGACGTGGTGATCGCCGGATACGGCATCGCGGGTGTTTCCGCGGCCGTCGAAGCGGCTCGCGCCGGTGCGGACGTACTCGTCCTCGAACGGACCGGCGGCTGGGGTGGAGCCGCCTCTCTGTCCGGGGGCATCGTCTACCTCGGCGGCGGGACCGGTCTGCAGAAGGCCCTCGGGTTCGACGACACCCCCGAGAACATGAAGGCGTTCATGCTCGCCGCGCTGGGGCCGGGTGCCGACGAGGCGAAAATCGACGAGTACTGCGAGGGCAGCGTCGAACACTACGACTGGCTCGTCGCCAACGGCGTCGTGTTCAAGGAGAGCTTCTGGGGTGAGCCCGGCTGGGAGATCCCCGGTGACGACGGCCTGATGTATTCGGGTGGCGAGAACGCGGCGCCCTTCAACGAGGTCGCGACCCCCGCTCCACGCGGCCACGTTCCCCAGATGGCGGACAAGCGCACCGGCGAGAAGGGCGGCGGGTTCATGCTCATGCAACCGCTGACGCGGGTAGCCGAAAACCTCGGTGTCCGAGCCGAGTACGACGTCCGGGTCCAGCGTCTCATCGTCGACGAGGACGGCCGCGTCGTCGGTATCGCCGCCAAGCAGTACGGCAACGAGGTGTACGTCCGGGCACGTCGCGGCGTCGTCCTCGCAACCGGAAGCTTCGCGTACAACAAGGAGATGGTCTCGGCCTACGCGCCGCAACTCGAGGGACGGCCGGGCGCCGCGATCGAAGAACACGACGGCCGCGCGATTCGGATGGCCCAGGCGCTCGGCGCCGACCTCGCGCACATGGACGCCACCGAGGTCGCCTTCTTCGGTGATCCGCAGTTGATGGCACGCGGCATCCTCGTCAACGGCCGGGGAAACCGGTACGTGCCGGAAGACACCTACCCCGGCCGGATCGGTCAGCTGACCCTGCTCAAGAACGACAATCAGGCCTTCCTCGTCATCGACGAGGCCGCCTACGAACAGGGTTGTGCCGCTACCAGCTCCACGCCGTTCTTCCGGTTCCGCCCGAAGTGGGTCGCGGAGACCGTCGAGGAACTCGAATCCGACATGGGACTGCCGACGGGCACCTTGCAGGCCACCGTCGAGGTGTACAACCGGCATGCGGCGACAGGAACCGATCCGGTGCTGGGCAAGAAGAGCGAGTGGTGCGTGCCGATCGGGTCGCCGATCGCCGCGATCGATCTGCGCAACTGCACCGCGGGATTCACACTCGGTGGGCTGCGGACGACCGTCGACTCCGAGGTTCTGCACGTCTCCGGCGACCCGATCCCGGGGTTGTTCGCAGCGGGTCGCTGCACGTCCGGGGTCTGCGCGTGGGGATATGCGAGCGGCACGTCGCTCGGCGACGGCAGTTTCTTCGGCCGTCGCGCGGGCATCGCCGCGGCCAAGGGCTGATCCCCGGGCGGACCGGCTTCAGAAGACCACGCCGACGTCGCGGCGGACGATCTCGTCC
>JAEZDV010000263.1 GCA_023417985.1 Actinomycetes bacterium
CCGTGGCGGCCTCCTGTCGCGCGCTCGCTGCCTGCGCCAACAGCGGATCGGGCTCGGTTTCGGTGTCGTCGTCGGAGAGGCCGCATCCGGCGACTCCCAGGACGCCGGCCCCGCCGATCGTCACCGAGGACCATCGCAACAGGGCTCGTCGGGACAGGGTGATACGGGTAACTGGCATCGGCACGGCACCATCGTGCCAGCAAAGCACGACGGCGGACGACGGCGGCCTGGTCACGGCACCGCGATTTGCGCGTTACGCTTGAAGGCAGCCGGTCCGGACCCGTGTCGGCCGGCTGTCCGCTGCGACCACAACTGAACGAGGAGCCCGCCCGCAATGCCTGTGCCGCCCCCGGAAAGGATCGTCGAGCTCGTCTCCGATCTTCTCACCGAAGAGGGATACGACCTCGAGGACGTGGTGGTGACCGCGGCCGGAAAACACAGTACGGTCCGACTGCTCGTCGACAGTGATGCGGGTCTCAGCCTGGATGAGGCTGCGCGCTTGAGCCGCCTGGTCTCCGAGACCTTCGACGCGGTGTCGGACTTCGGGGAATCGCCCTACATGCTCGAAGTCACCAGTCCCGGCGTGGGCCGTCCGATCACCGAGGATCGGCACTGGCGGCGGGCGCAAGGACGCAAGGCCAAGATCCAACTCGCCGAGGAGACGATCGTCGGGCGGGTCGGCGAACTTGTCGGCGACGAGATTCGCGTCGTGCTGCCGGATCGTTCCGGTCCGGTGGTGCGCGCCATTCCCCTCGGCGAGATCCGCCACGCCGTGGTGGAGGTGGAGTTCTCCAAGCCGAACGCGCGAGAACTCGAACTTGCAGGGGGGCTGCCGGACGGCAGGGCGGCTGCGGGCGAGATCACCGAGGTCGTCGGTGACGGAGACGACGAAGAAGACGAAGACGTGAACGAAACGAGGCTGGACAAGTGAATATCGAGATCGCGGCTCTGCGAATGCTGGAGTCCGAGAAGAACATCCCCTTCGACGAGCTCATCGAGACGCTCGAAACCGCCCTGCTGACGGCGTACCGCCACGTCGACGGTCATCAGCCGCACGCCAGGGTCGCCGTCGACACCAAGACGGGCGCGATCCAGGTGCTGGCCGAGGAGCGCGACGAGGAGGGCAACGTCGTCGCCGAATGGGACGACACCCCCGAGGACTTCGGCCGGATCGCGGCGACCACGGCGCGCCAGGTCATCATGCAGCGCATCCGTGACGCCGAGCACGAGCAGCGGTTCGGTGAGTTCGCGACGCACGAGGGCGAGATCGTCAGCGGTGTCGTCCAGCGCGACTCCCGCGCGAATGCCCGCGGCATGGTCGTGGTCAAGATCGGCGGCGAGACGACGAGCACCGAGGGTCTCATCCCGCCTGCCGAGCAGGTCCCCGGCGAGACGTACGAGCACGGCGACCGGATCAAGTGCTACGTCGTGGGAGTGTCCCGGGGCCAGCGCGGACCGCAGATCACCCTGTCGCGCACGCACCCGAATCTGGTCCGCAAACTGTTCGCACTCGAAGTTCCGGAGATCGCGGACGGCTCGGTGGAGATCGTGGCGGTGGCCCGCGAGTCCGGACACCGGTCGAAGATCGCCGTGCACTCGCTCGTCCAGGGCCTCAACGCCAAGGGCGCGTGCATCGGACCCATGGGTCAGCGCGTGCGCAACGTGATGCGCGAACTGGGCGAGGAAAAGATCGACATCATCGACTACGACGAGGACCCCGCGAAGTTCGTCGGGAATGCCCTGTCGCCGTCGAAGGTGGTATCGGTCACCGTCGTCGATCCCGAGGCGCGCGCCGCGCGAGTCGTCGTGCCCGATTTCCAGTTGTCCCTGGCCATCGGCAAAGAAGGTCAGAACGCGCGGCTTGCTGCCCGCCTGACCGGCTGGCGAATCGACATTCGCAGCGACGCCGCACCTGCCACAGACGAGGCTCCCGGTAACGCGCCGACAGGCAGGTAGACGTGGAATGCGGGATTCTTTGCAAAACAACGGTAGAGTGGTCGATGGTTCAGCATGAACTGCCCTCGGCCCATGGGTCGCGCACCGGTCCGGTGCGTACCTGTATCGGTTGTCGGCAGCGAACGCTGGCTGCCGAGCTGCTGAGGGTCGTGGCACACGAATACGGATCGAACGTGTTCGCCGTGGTTCCCGATTCCGGGCGCAGGCTCCCGGGACGCGGTGCGTGGCTGCATCCGACCCCGGAGTGCCTGAGTCAAGCGGTTCGGCGCCGAGCATTCGGCAGAGCACTGAGAGTATCCGGAAACCCGGATACAGCGGCGCTGGATCAGCTGGTCGGGTCCGCGGCGGCGACATCGCAGAAGTCGGCGAAGTCCGGAGATCGTCACCGGACTGCGTGACAGTGAGATCGCCGACGAGGCACCAACAGTGACATCGAACTCTGAGAAGAACAGGTACGAACACTCATGAGCACACCGTGAAGCACCAGCGATGAACGTCCATCGGAGATAACCCGAGGTCGTGCGGGCATTGGCCGGCTCGACCTCATCAGTGAGGAGAGCAGTGGCAGGCAAGGCCCGCGTGCACGAGTTGGCTAAAGAACTCGGTGTCACCAGTAAGGAACTACTCGCACGGCTCAAGGAGCAGGGCGAGTTCGTGAAATCGGCGTCTTCGACCGTCGAGCCCCCGGTTGCGCGCCGTCTGCGCGAATCGTTCGGCGGCGCGAAGGAAGACGGCGCAGCGGCAGGTAAGGCTGCTCCGACCCCGGGGCCCCGCCCCGGAGGAGGACCCCGCCCGGGTCCGCGCCCGGCGGCGCCTTCGCCGGCCGCTCCGGCCCCGGCACCCGAAACATCACCGGCAGAAGCCGCGCCGGCGGCATCGACGGCCGAAACCACCTCGGCTCCGAGCCCGGCCGCCGCGTCGCGTCCGAAGCCCGGCGCCCCCAAGCCGGCAGCTCCCAAGCCGGCTCCGGCAGCTCCGGCCCCGGCTGCAGAAGCTCCCGCGGCCCAGGCCCCCGC
>JAEZDV010000276.1 GCA_023417985.1 Actinomycetes bacterium
CCATGGCCTTCACTGGCGGGCCTTCACTTCGATTCCCCCCCCGCCGGCCGGCGCGATTTCGCGCGCGCCTTCGTGAGGCGCCGCGCGGCCTTCTTCTTCACGACCACGCGCTTGCGCGAGGTCGCGCGTTGCGCGCGCCTCGCCACCTTGGCGGGCCTGGCGGTCCGGACGCGCCGAACTACCTTCGTCCGTCGCACGACCGCTGGCCGGCGTGCGACCTTCGCGCGACGCGTGACTTTCGCGCGTCGCACGACCTTCGCTCGCCGCGCGACCTTCTTCACCTTCTTCGACGCGGGGCGCTTCTTCTTCACGGCCACCTTGCGTTTCGGCCGCGACGCGGCTTCCGCGGCGAGCCTGATCGCGCGCGCCTGCTCGCGCAGGTTCGCAGGCTCCAGCAACGGCGCGATGCGCCAGTCGAGCCAGCGCCCGAACTCGACCAGTTCGGGATACCGTCGGCAGGCGTCGCGCACGTATTCGAAGGTCAGCGGCAGGTCCGCGAGATAACCGATCTTGCCGTCGCGGTACCACAGCCGGCAGAAGATGCCGAGCACCTTGATGTGCCGCTGCACGCCGATGGCGTCGAACCAGCGCATGAACTGGTATTCGCTGTCGCCGACATTCGCGCCGAGATTCCCGAGCACGCGCCGGTAGCCGCGCACCCAACGTTCGACGCGCTCGCGCGACCAGCTGATGTAGCAGTCCTTGAGCAGCGACACGAGGTCGTAACCGATCGGTCCGCGCAGCGCATCCTGGAAGTCGATGACGCCCGGCCCGCCCTGGTTGTCGCTCGGCAGGACCATGAGGTTGCGCGAGTGGAAGTCGCGGTGAACGAACACCTGGGGCTGCAGCAGCGCCTCGTTGATCAGGAATTCGAATGTGACCGTGATGAGCGCGCGTTCCTCGGGCGTGAGCTCGAGCCCGAGATGTTTGCCGAGGAACCACTCCGGGAACAGGTTGAGCTCCCGCTCGAGCGGCGCGCGGTCGTAGGGCTCGAGCGCCTGCGCCGCGCGCAGCCCGCGCACCTGGATGTTAGCCAGGGTCGTCAGCGCGTCGCCGTACAGCTTGTCGACGCCGCGGCCGGTCTTGAGCAGCGACAGGTATTGGGTCGAGCCCAGGTCTTCCATCACGACCAACCCGCGTTTCACATCCGCGGCATGGACGTGCGGCACGTGCGCGCCGGCCTGTTCGAGCAGCGCGGTCACCTTGAGATAGGGAGCGACGTCCTCCTTGCCGGGAGGCGCGTCCATGACGATCAACGTGTCGGCCTTCGGCGCCCACGCCGAGGGGTCGACGTCGCCACGCGACACCCGGAAGTAACGTCTGAAACTGGCGTCGGCGGACGCGACGGTGATACGGCCGATGCGCCAGCCGAGGTCGCGGGTCAACCATGAGCCGATCAGTGCGAGCCGTGCGTCGTTGTTGGGCAGGTCGTTATTGGGCATTCGATATAAGTATAGTGCGGGCACATGGCGCGGGTGACCTCGACAACGGCCGGACGTATCGGCCTCGGACTGACATTGCTCGTGGCGATGCCTCTCGCGCTCGCCGACGAATCCACCTGCCCCCAGCCCGCCGTCGCGACGATTCCCTCCGGGGCCGAGGACGCCGAACCCGCGCCCGACCCGCAGGATGCGAAAGCCACGATCGACGGCGACAAGGTCGAATACAACCTCAATGGCAATGCCGTGCTCTCCGGCAACGTGGAAATGCGCCAGGGCAATCGCGTCATCCGCGCCGATCACCTCGAGTACGACACCGAGAATCAGCGCGCGAAACTCGAAGGCGGCGTCGAATTCATCGATCCGATGTTCAAGGTGCGCGGCAACAGCGGCAGCTACTCCGCGGCGCTCGGCGCGCAGTTCGAGGGCGCCGAGTTCGAGCTGCCGGAGCGCAACGCGCGCGGCGCGGCGCGCTCGCTGCAGATGGATGCCGCGGGCAAGGTGACGCTCGACGAGGTGTCGTTCACCACCTGCCCGATGGACGACATGTCCTGGCAGATGCGCGCGCGCAGCATCGAGCTCGACACGCGCACGCGCAACGGCGTCGGCCGCGGGACCAGCGTGCGTTTCAAGAACGTGCCGATCGTCTACCTGCCCTGGATGACGTTCCCGATCGGCTCGCAGCGCAAGAGCGGCTTCCTGTTCCCGAACATCGGCGGCTCCTCGCGCAACGGCGCGATGCTCGAGGTACCTTACTACTGGAACATCCGGCCCAACGTCGATTTCACCGCGCAGCCCGTCTACTACTCCAAGCGCGGCGTCGATTTCGCCGGCGAGCTGCGCTACCTGACCGACCGCCAGCGCGGCCAGTTCGAGTTCAACTATCTACCCGGCGACGAC
Source organism: Actinomycetes bacterium (assembly GCA_023417985.1). Lineage (GTDB taxonomy): Bacteria > Actinomycetota > Actinomycetes > Mycobacteriales > Mycobacteriaceae > Rhodococcus. The sequence continues at coordinate 2,340 of JAEZDV010000276.1, forward strand.
GAGTTCGCCGACGAGAACCGTACGCGCATGTATCTCGAGCACGTCGCCGAGCTGCCGGGCGACTGGCGCTTCCGCATCGACGCGACCGACGTGAGCGACACGCAGTATTTCGAGGATTTCGCGCGCGGCCCCGACGGCACGAGCATCCCGTTCGCCGAACGACTCGCGGAGTTCATCTATCGCGACGAGCACCTGAACGTGCGCGGGCAGGTCCAGGATTTCCAGACCATCGACGACGACCTGGATCCGCTGGATCGCCCATACACGCGCGCTCCACGCGTCCTGGCCTCGGGCGACTGGAACCTCGGGCTGGGCGCCATCGACTATGGATTCGACGCGGAGCTGGTCAATTTCGAGCGCAACGTCGGCGTCACCGGCTGGCGCCTCGACGTGGCGCCGCGCGCGGGCTTCGACTGGTCGGGCCCGGGATTTTTCGTGCGGCCCTCGGCCGGCTACCGCTACACGCAGTACGACCTGAAGGACCAGGAACCCGGTACCGACGACGCACCCACACGCTCGCTGCCGATCGCTTCCCTCGACGCCGGCCTCGTGTTCGAACGCGCCTCCGGCTCGCATGGGCAGCGGCGCATGACGCTCGAGCCGCGCGCGCTGTACCTGTACACCCCGTACCGCGATCAGTCCGAACTCCCGCTGTTCGACACCGGACTTCCCGACCTCAATCTCGTGCAGCTCTACCGCAACAACCGCTACGTCGGCGCGGACCGCGTCAACGACGCGAACCAGATCGCGTTCGGCCTCACGAGCCGCCTGTTCGACGCCGAATCCGGCGCGCAGTACATCGCGGCCAGTATCGGGCAGGTCTACTACTTCGATCGTCCGCGCGTCGTGCTGCCCACCGAAACGCCGAGCGCGCGCGACACCTCCGACTTCATCGCGCAGGTGTCGCTGACGGCGTACAAGAACTGGAACCTCGAAGCCGGCATCCAGTGGAATCCCGAGGAATCGCGCAGCGAGCGATCGCAGTTCCGCATTCAGTACCGGCCGGGCAACGATCGCGTGGTGAATCTCGGCTACCGCGCGCAACGCGACCGCATCGAGCAGGTCGACGTCTCGTCCGCCTGGCCCATCGGTGACCGCTGGGGCGCCTACGGCCGCTGGGTGTACAGCCTGCGGGACCGGGACACGCTCGATCAGTTCGCGGGCTTCGAGTACAAGGCCTGCTGCTACGCGCTGCGTGCCGTGGCGCGCCGGTTCATCTCGAACCGCGACGGCGAGCGCGAGACGGCCTTCTTCATACAGCTGGAACTGAAGGGATTGGCCAGTGTCGGAACCCCAGCCGACGCTTTCCTGGAACGTGCAATTCGAGGATACTCGCCGGAAACTTCCGCCCGGTGAAAAACAACTCCATGATTCGAAAGGCTTTTTCGCGCGGCTTCTTGCTGGCGCTCGCATCCCTCGCCTTCTCCACCGCCCACGCGCAGACGCGTGAGGCAAGCTCGTCCGGCGTGTTGCTGGATCGCGTGGCGGCGACCGTCAACGAGGGCGTGGTGCTCACGAGCGAGCTCGACGAACAGATGATCCTCATCACCGAGCGGCTGCGCGCGCAGAACCTCGAGCTGCCCCCCGAGAACGTGCTGCGCCGACAGGTGCTCGACCGCCTGGTCCTGCAGGAGCTCCAGATGCAACGCGCCGATCGGGCCGGCATCAAGGTTTCCGACGAAACGCTCAACAACGCGCTGACCGACGTCGCCCGCAGCAACAACATCCGCCTGGCGGATCTGCCCGAGGCGCTTGCCGCGCAGGGCATCGACTACGCCGGCTATCGCGAGACCATCCGCAAGGAGCTCGCGATGCAGATACTGCGCCAGCGTGACGTCATCCAGCGCATCAACGTGAGCCCGCGCGAGATCGACCAGTTCCTCGAACGACAGAAGAAGATGCCGGACGAGCAGAACCAGTACGACGTCTCGCACATCCTGATCGCGGTCCCGCAGGCCGCCACGCCCGAGGAACTCGACGCGGCCGCGCGCAAGGCCGACGAGGTTTATCAGAAGGCCATCGCCGGCGAAGACTTCGGGCGGCTCGCGGTCGCCTATTCGAATTCACAGACCGCGCTCGAGGGCGGATCGCTGGGCGTACGCCGCGGCTCCGAGCTGCCGACGTTCCTGGCCGAGCCCATCGCCACGATGAAAGCCGGCGACGTCACCAAGCCGATCCGTACACCGTCGGGCTTCCACCTCGTGAAGCTCAACGAGGTGAAGGGCGGCCAGCAGGTGATCGTGAACCAGGTCCACGCGCGCCACATCCTGATCAAGACGAACGAGCTGCAGGACGACGCGACCGTCAAGCAGAAGCTCGAGAACATCCGCGACCGCATCCTGAACAAGGGAGAGGACTTCGCAGCCGTGGCCTCGGTCGTGTCCGAGGATCCGGGCTCGGCCTCCGACGGCGGCGATCTCGGCTGGGCGAATCCGGGCACGTTCGTTCCCGAGTTCGAGCGCCAGCTCGCGCAGCTGCAGCCCGAGGAGATCAGCCAGCCGTTCCGCACGCAGTTCGGCTGGCACGTGATCCAGCTGCTCGGCCGCCGCACCTTCGACACCACCGAGGACGTGCGCCGCCAGCGCGCCTTCGTGGCGCTGCGCGAATCGAAGGCGGACGAGGAAACCGAACTATGGCTGCGTCGCCTGCGCGACGAGGCCTACGTCGAGTACAAGCTCTGAAACCGGGGCACAAGCGCGTCGCCGTCACCGCGGGTGAGCCCGCGGGCATCGGCCCGGACCTGTGTCTCGCGCTCGCCGGCCTCTCGCTGCCCTCTCCGCTGGTCGTGATCGGCAGCCGCGCGCTGCTCGCCGAGCGGGCGCGGCAGCTCGGCCTGTCGCTGCGCCTCGAAGCCTATCTACCCGACGCCGCGCCGGCCGCGCACGAGCCCGGCCGGCTGCACGTGCTCGACGTGCCGCTGGCCGCTCCCTGCGTCGCGGGAAAACTCGACCCGGCCAACGCGCCTCACGTGCTCGCGATGCTCGACCGCGCGATCGCGGGCGCGGCGCAGGGCGAGTTCGCGGCGATGGTCACGGCTCCGGTGCAGAAGAGCGTGATCAACGATGCCGGCGTCCCGTTCACCGGCCACACCGAATATCTCGCGGCACGCACGAACGCCGATCACCCGGTGATGCTGCTGGCGGCGGATTCGTTGCGCGTCGCGCTGGCAACGACCCACCTGCCGCTGCGCGCCGTGGGCGACGCCATCACGCCCCAGCTGCTCGACACCACCCTGCGGATCATCAACAAGGACCTGCGCGCGCTGTGGGGCCTCGAGCGCCCGCGCATCGCGGTCTGCGGGCTGAATCCGCACGCCGGAGAGAGCGGGCATCTCGGCACTGAGGACCGCGACGTGATCCAGCCGGCCGTCGAGCGCGCGCGCGCCGCGGGGATGCTGGTCGATGGCCCGCTGCCGGCGGATACCGTCTTCGTGCCGCGTCATCTCTCCAATTACGACGTCGTGCTCGCCATGTACCACGACCAGGGATTGCCCGTGCTCAAGCACGCGGGCTTCGGTCATGCCGTGAACGTCACGCTGGGGTTGCCGATCGTGCGCACCTCGGTCGATCACGGCACGGCGCTCGACCTCGCCGCCACGGGCCGCGCCGATGCCGGCAGCCTCATCGCGGCCACGCGCCTCGCGATCGAATTCGCGCAGCGCCGCGGGAGTTAGACGCTCTTGGTTTTCGCGCGCAAGCGGTTCGGCCAGCACTTCCTTCACGACCGCACCGTCCTCGACCGCATCGTGCAGGAGATCGCGCCCCAGCCCGGCGACGCGCTGGTGGAGATCGGTCCCGGCCGCGGCGCGCTGACGGAGCGCCTGATCGGTCGCGGACAGACCCTGGATGCGATCGAGATCGATCGTGATCTTGCCGCGCGGCTGCGCGAGCGCTGGAACACGCGGCCGGATTTCGCGCTGCACGAGGCCGACGCGCTCGACTTCGACTTCGCGCAACTCGCCGGGCAGCGCGCCGCGCGACTGCGCGTCATCGGCAACCTGCCTTACAACATCTCCACGCCGCTGCTGTTCCACATCGCGGCCGCGCACGCGCACATCCACGACCTGCACGTGATGCTGCAGAAGGAAGTCATCGATCGCATCGTCGCGCCGCCCGGCAGCCGGGAATATGGGCGACTCACCGTCATGCTCGCGCCCTGGTTCGAGGCGAAGCCGTTGTTCGACGTCGGCCCCGGCGCGTTCACGCCCGCGCCGCGCGTCTGGTCGGCGGTGGCGAGACTCACGGTCCGGCGCGAACCCGCATTCGCATTGCCCGCGGCGTTCGCGCGCACCGTTTCGGCGGCGTTCTCGCAGCGGCGCAAGACCTTGCGGAACGCACTGCGCAGCATCGTCGGCGTGGAGGGCATCGTCGCGGCCGGCGTCGATCCTTCCGTGCGGCCGGAAACCCTTGCTCCGATCGAGTTCGCGCGCATCGCCGCGCAGGTACCCGCCATTCCATCGGAAAAGGGACCGGCGGAAAAAGACTAGTAAACTCGGTCCCACATGGAACCCACCGTTCACAAGATCCGCGTCAGCGTCGACACGAGCTACCTTCCGGACCAATCGAATCCCAAGGATCATCGTTACGTGTTCTCGTACACGATCACGATCCGCAACGAAGGCAGCGTCCCGGCGCGACTTCTGGCGCGCCACTGGATCATCACCGACTCCAATGGAAAGGTGCAGGAAGTGCGCGGCGAAGGCGTGGTCGGTGAGAAACCGCACCTGAAACCGGGACAGGGATTCCGGTATTCGAGCGGCGCCGTGCTCGAGACGCCCGTGGGCGTCATGCAAGGCGAATACCAGATGGTCACCGACGACGGCGAGGAGTTCGATGCGCCGGTCGCTGCGTTCCGGCTCGCGATGCCGGGCCTTCTGCACTGAGCGCCGGCACGCATGGCCCGTTATGCCATCGGCGACGTCCAGGGCTGCTGCGATGAACTGAAGACGCTGCTCGAGCGCATCCACTTCTCAGCCGACCGCGACGAGTTGTGGTTCGTGGGCGATCTCGTGAACCGCGGACCGCAGTCGCTCGAAACGCTGCGCTTCGTGCGCTCGCTCGGGGCCGGCGCGACCGTCGTGCTCGGGAACCACGATCTGCACCTGCTGGCGCTCGCGTATGGCAGCAAGCGCAAGCCCAAGGAAGGCGACACCCTGGACGAAGTGCTCGACGCGCCGGATCGCGATCAGCTGCTCGAATGGCTTCTGACGCGCCCGCTCGCGGTGTTCGACGAACCGCGCGGCGATTTTCTCGTGCATGCGGGATTGCTGCCCGAGTGGACAGCGCGCTTCGCGGCCAAACTCGCGCGCGAGGTCGAAGCCGTGCTGCGCGAGGATGCCCGCACGTTGTTCGACGCGATGTACGGCAACAAGCCCGACAAGTGGAACGACAACCTGCGCGGCATGGACCGCCTGCGCATCGTGATCAACTCCTTCACGCGCCTGCGCTTCTGCGCGCGCGACGGCACCATCGATCTCACGATGAAGAACACGCCCGGCGAACAGCCCGAACACCTGTACCCGTGGTTCGATGTCCCGGAGCGCGCGAGCCGCGACGTGCGCGTGATCTGCGGCCACTGGTCGACGCTGGGCTTCAAGCGCCGCAAAGACCTGCTCGCGCTCGACACCGGCTGCATCTGGGGCGGCTCACTGACCGCCGTGAACCTCGACACCGACGACGACCCCGTGCACCTAGCCTGCAAAGGCCACCAAGCCCCTGGGGATTAGGGTGCCGGTGTAAAAAGTGGGGATTGCGCGGGTACGCCCGCTCACTTCAGCGACGTTCTGATCTGCGAGAACGTCTCTTTGCCAACCGTTTCGCACAGATGGTTCATGCCGAGCACGGCGTTGGCGGAGTAGTCGCTGGCGTCGTAGACCCTGCCTCTGAACCGGATCTTCAGACCCAGCCGATCCTTGCCCGCCATGATGCCGAACAGCGAGCGATTGGCGGGATTGCGCTGGCGGAAATCCACGATCCAGGCTTCCGCCGTCTCGGCATCTGAAACCGTCCTGCCCTGCCGAGAGGCAGCCTCGCGATAAGACTGCTGGATGAGCGGAATGACCTTGTCGTTCCGCTCGCAGTCTCCGCAATTCCAGACGATGCGCAACCTGGGCACGGCGTTGGGCGGCAAGGTGCTCCCGGGCGCGGCCGCCACGATTGTGTCGGACTCGATCGGCGCCGCATCGGTGAACACCGGCATCGGCCCCCAAGAGATGTAGATAGCGGACGTCGTCGGCCGGAACACGCTCGGCTCGAGCTCGAGATCGATGGGTTTGACGCCCTGCGGTGACACCGCCATCACGTTGCGCTCTTCGCCGCGCACCTCGATCTGCTGCACGCTGGCCGGACGCACGCGCACGGCGACGCGCACGGGCCAGGTGGTCTCCTCGCGCAGGCGGGCCGCCACGTTGCCGGATCCCGAGACGTCGCTCAGGTCGATGATCAGCGTATTGCGCTGCCAGAACTGCGGGTAACCCGCCGTCGTGCCGTCGGCGTTGACGAGTTCGACTTCGTTGACGATTTCCGGACCCGGTTTCGGCTTCTTTCCGAAGGGCCACATTTTCGACATCGTGCCGCAGGCGCTGAGCGCTAGGGTCAGGGCGACGAGCAGCGTAAGACGGAACTTCACGAGGACCACTCCGGGCTTATGGCAACACTGTTAGCCGGGCGCCACGATATCACGCAAGCCCGGCCCGGACCGTGCGCAGGGCTGACGCCACGCGGCGACAGCTCAGGCAACTGTGGAAGCGGTCACATCGCCGCCGCTCCAGCGACTACCATAGGCGGGCTGGAGGCCCGATGAGCCAAGCCACCCCCACACTCAAACCATTCAATTTCAAACGCTGGATCGACGAGCACCGTCACCTGCTCAAGCCTCCCGTGGGCAACAAGCAGGTGTACACGGACAGCGAGTTCATCATCATGGTCGTGGGCGGCCCGAACAGCCGCAAGGATTTCCACGTCGATCCGGGCGAGGAATTCTTCTACCAGCTCGAAGGCTCGATCACCCTCGCCACGATCCAGAACGGAAAACGCGTCGACCTGACCATCGGCGAGGGCGACATCTTCCTGCTCCCATCCAACATGCCGCATTCGCCGCGGCGGCCCGCGAACACGGTCGGACTCGTCATCGAGCGCGTGCGGCGCGCGGGCGAGCGCGACGGCTTCCAGTGGTATTGCGAGAACTGCCACGAGAAGCTGTACGAGGAATTCGTCGAGATCACGAACATCGAGACCCAACTACCGCCGGTCTTCGACCGGTTCTTCGGCAACCCCGCGAACCTCACCTGCCGCAAGTGCGGGACGGTGATGGAAGCCCCGAAAGCAAACAAGTGATCGCCAGACTCAGCTTCGGTGGACACGAGATCCGTGCCGCACTCGATCGCGGCGTGAGTCTCGCCATCGCGGTGGAGTTCGGCGCACCGGGACCGCGGCACTTCGGCGCGCCGGCGCCGGCGTCGACGCCGTTCGTGATGGGCAATTTCAATGGCAGCGTCGCGCACGGCGCGTCGGCCAACTGCTCGACGCTGACGTTGACGCCGCACTGCCAGATGACGCACACCGAGAGCGTCGCGCATCTCACCCGGGAATCCGGCGACGCGTGGCGCGTCGTGCCGCGCGGACTGCTGCCCGCGGTGGTAGTTAGTGTGATCCCCGAGCCCGCGCGCGAATCGAACGAGAGCACCGATCCGCAGCCCTACGGCACCGACACGCTGATCTCGAAGCGGCGGCTGCGGGCAGCGTGGCCCATGGGGAAGATGGTCGACCCCGTGGCCGCCATCATCCGCACCCTGCCGAACGACGCAGCGAAACGCACGCGCGACTACAGCACGCTGATGCCGCCGTACCTCACCCGCGAGGCGGTCGAATGGCTGGTCGAAAAACGCATCGAGCACCTGGTGCTCGACGTACCCTCGCTCGACCGCACGCACGACCAGGGACACCTGGTCGGACACCGTATCTTCTTCGGCCTGCCGCCCGGCAGCACGGCGCGCGGCGATGCGGCGCGGTCGCGCGCCACCATCACGGAACTGGCCTTCATCCCGGACGAAGTTCACGACGGGCCCTGCGTGCTGTCGCTGGCCGTGCCGGCCATCGGCGGCGATGCCGTTCCGAGCCAGCCGATTGTGTATCCTCTCGCGCCATGAACGCCTCGGCCTCCGCCCTCTCCGCTGAAGCCGCGCTGCTGCCGGAATTCTCCGTGTCGCTCGATTACGCGCTCGATTGCGACGCGGCGGACATCCTCGCGCCGTATCGCAAGCAATTCGAGCTGCCACGCGGCAAGAACGGCGAAGCCCTGATCTACCTCTGCGGTCACTCGCTCGGTCTCGCGCCGCGCGCGGCGCTCGATTACGTGAGCGAGGAATTGGCCGAGTGGGCCGAGATGGGTGTCGCCGGACATCACGCCGCGACGCGGCCGTGGATCGACTACGCGCAGAATTTCACGAAGGGCCTCGTGCACGTCACCGGCGCGCTGCCGAGCGAAGTCGTGGCGATGAACTCGCTCACGATCAACCTGCATCTCATGATGGCCTCGTTCTACCGGCCCGTGGGTCTGCGCGACAAGATCCTGATCGAGGCCGGCGCATTTTCGTCGGACCGGCACGCGATCGTCGGGCAGATCGGCTGGCACAAGCTGGAGGCCGAGGACGCGCTGGTCGAGCTCGCGCCGCGGCGCGGCGAGGAGACGCTGCGGATCGAGGACATCGAGGCGAAGATCGCGGAGCTCGACAGCGAGCTCGCGCTGGTGCTGTGGCCGGGCGTGCAGTACCGCACAGGGCAGGCGTTCGATTGCGCAGCGATCGCGCGCGCGGCGCATGAAGTCGGCGCGATGGCGGGCTTCGATCTCGCGCATTCGATCGGCAACCTGCCCTTGTCGCTCCATGACTGGAACGTCGACTTCGCGGTGTGGTGCTCGTACAAGTATCTGAACGCGGGCCCGGGCGCGATCGGCGGCTGCTTCGTGCACGAGAAACATTTCGCCAACGCGCCGTCGAGATTGTCCGGCTGGTGGGGTCACGAGCCGCAGACGCGTTTCCAGATGATGCCGGAGTTCCGGCCCGCCGCCGGCGCGGCCGGCTGGGCCGTGAGCAACCCGCCTATCTTCTCTGCCGCACCGCTGATCGCATCGCTCGAGTTGTTCCGCCAGGCGGGCATCGAGGATCTGCGCGCGAAGTCGATGCGGCTCACGGCCTACGCCGAGCGGCTCCTGCTCGAGCGCTGCCGTGATGACGTGCAGATCATCACGCCCTCGGCGCCGGCCGAACGCGGCTGTCAGCTTTCGTTCCGCGTGGCTGGTGGATCGCGCCGCGGCCGCCGCGTGTTCGATGCGCTGTCGGCGCGTGGGATCATGTGCGATTGGCGCGAGCCGGACATCATTCGCATTGCCCCGGCTCCGCTCTACAACCGGTTCGTGGACGTGTTCGAGCTCGTGGAGCAGCTCAGCTTGGCGCTCAGGGAAATCGGCTGAGAGTTGCGCCATGAAAATCCTCCACCTCATGGCGGAATTTCATGGTGTGGAGCGCCGTGGTTAGCTCGCCCTCGGCGGCTGGCGTCAACATCATTGGCGCCGGGCTCGCGGGTAGTTTGCTTGCGATACTGCTCGCGCGCCGCGGTTACCGGGTCGCGGTGTACGAGCGCCGCGCCGATCCGCGCCGGGTCATCGTGGACGGCGGACGTTCCATCAACCTCGCCCTCGCCGCTCGCGGCATCCGCGGGCTGAAGCTTGCCGGTGTGCTCGAGCGCGTGATGCCGTTGGCGATCCCGATGCGCGGTCGCATGGTGCACGAACACGACGGCAAGGCCGAGCTGCAGATGTACGGAGTGAGGCCGGAAGAAGTCATCTACTCCGTGTCACGCGCGGAACTGAACCGGGCGCTGATCGAGGAGGCTGCTTCGTTCAAGAATGTGGAGCTGCATTTCGGACAGGTGTGCCTGGGCATGGCGCGCGGGAAGAACAGCGTCGAAATGCGCGACGAAGCCACCGGCCGGATCTACGAAGCCGCGCATCAGCCCACGATTGCCACCGATGGCGCCGGCTCCGCCGTGCGCGATGCGCTGCTCACGCGCCAGGTGAGCACCGTGCGCGAGGAACCGCTCGATCACGATTACAAGGAACTGACAATCCCGGCGCGCGACGGCAAACTCGTGATGGATCCGCACGCGCTGCACATCTGGCCGCGCGGCGGGTTCATGCTGATTGCGCTGCCGAATCTCGACGGCAGCTTCACCGCGACGCTGTTCCTGGCTCGCTCCGGGCCCAACAGCTTCGCGCAGCTCACGTCGCTGACGGCCGTCGAGGAATTCTTCGAGCGTGAGTTTCCGAGCGCCCGGGCGCTGATGCCGGAGCTGCCGCGCGAGTTCAATGAGCATCCGCAGGGTTCGCTCGGCACAGTCTACACGCGCGGCTGGCACCTCGACGGCGACGTGTTGTTGTTAGGCGATGCCGCGCACGCCATCGTGCCGTTTCATGGCCAGGGTATGAATTGCGCGTTCGAAGATTGCGCGGAACTGATTCGGCTCATGGACGAACATCGTCACTGGAGCGGGCTGTTCGAAGCGTTCGAGCGCGAGCGCCGGCCAAACACCGATGCGATCGCGCAGATGGCGCTGGAGAATTATCAGGAGATGCGGGAGACGGTGTTGGATCCGGAGTATCGGAGCAAGAAGAAGGAGACGGAAGAGTTAGAGAGAAAGAATCCGGATTTCATTCCGCGGTATTCGATGGTAATGTTTCACGCAGAAATTCCGTATATAGAAGCACTTTCGTCGCCGCGTACCCGCTGAATTCGACCACTCGCTCCACGCGGCGAATCGTCACAGTCACTCGGTGAGCACGATGGTTTCAATTACAGGTGGACGACCTCTGCGAGTCAGCCGTGCCTCGCGTCTTAGTTCAACTCGATCTCCGCGGCCACCGTCGCCTGAGGATTCGCCAGTGCAGGTGCGAGATCGAACTGGATAGCGCCAGCGCGCCAAACCTAGTTCTCAATAGTCCTAACGAAAAAGTATGGATAACTATCTGGTTGCCTGAAAGCCTGGCAATCAGTGCTGAACCTGATGCCTTGGTGAGTGAGGTACACATCAGACGGATCCAGGCGTTCGACGAGTACGAACCTACCTACAAAGGTGTGAGCGCTGACTTTTACTGCCTTGAATCCAATCTTGCGATCGATGATCAAGTTGATGCAGTCGCGAAATGAGTCCGAATCAATTTTGTCTTTGTCATCGGACAAGAACATGATCGCGTTCCCCTTCGGGGAAGTCTTCACAAATCCCCGCAGCATCACGTCTTCGTCAACAATGGTTGAGATTGGCACTCCTCGAACTGTGCCCAGGTTGACATCGATGTCATTGGCGTCGTAAGTCTTGGTCGCGGGTGGAAATGCGGTTTCCACATTTTGACAAGCTGCAATGCCCATCGCTATCGCAATTAGAACAGAGAGTCTACGGGCAAGGATTCGTTGTGGATGGAGCATTGGAGCTCCCTCCTCTTGTGGCGTTGGCTAGTTCAAGTACTGTATTTTCCGTGAGACGTTTTCCAGCATCGCCCCACCTTCCATTGACCGAGACTGCGATTGCGCTTCCGGTCGATAACTTCGCGATTCCGCGTGTCCCTGATGAATCTATCTGAATATTCATTCCGACCATGAGCGCCATGTAGGCGTCGTGTGGCCCAAGTCCACTATCCTGACCTGCATTGTGGGTATGTCCGGCAGACGACATGCTCTTCGTTAGAAAGCCGCTCGGAAACCTGAAAGATTCTGTATTTCCTTTTCTACACGCGGAGACTAAGTCGACTGAAGTGAAATTGCCATTTTCGGTCTTGAAACCGGCTTCACCCGCGCGACCATTGATTGCTTTCCGAATCTTCTTGTCGGATTTTGCCTTCGTGGCAGTCACAGTGATTTCGTTGATTATTCGATCCGCCTCCTCTTTGGGCGTCGAAGGACCATCAGGGTCGCCGATGCATTTTGGGATACGCGGGCCGGGACTTCCATCTGGATTGACGGTTTCACAAGAATCTGTCCCTGTGGGATCGAGTTTGTTGAGAGGGTCATTCCCCACATATGCATACAGATTCACGCCATCCGCGTACCCAATTGGATCCGTCTGAAGGAATCGACCTAGCGTTGGCGAGTAAATGCGCGCCTTGTAGTAATAGAGGCCGAGTTCGGGGAGCCACGTCTGACCGGTGTATTGAAAGCGCCCCACGTTTGTTGGAGCCGGAATTCCATACTCGTCATATCGGTTGATTGACGACGTCGATTCTGTACCGGAGCTAATCGCTATAACGCTTCCGCGTTCATCATGATGCAACCACTTCCGATTGGTAGTGCCTGAACCTTCGTACCACACCAGTGGCTCGTCGGCCCCTGGACCGTGTACATAGCGTCGAACCAGCACATTCGAACTGTCGTACTCCGCTACGAGATCGGTGCCATCGTAAAGCAGTCGTGATTGAGCAGAGGCGCTGGATGTTTGACGAAGTCTTCCGGCAGGGTCGTAGAGCAGTGTGAGGACACCAGGAACGGATGTCAGCCGGTTCTCCGCCGTATATGCATAACTTCTGCCCTGATAGTTAGTGATGTTTCCACGACCATCATTGTAGGAAATTGGGTTCGCACCGGCATTCGTGACCTGGTTAAGACCGTTGATCGTGTCCGTTCGATTCAGGTTTGCTTGATCCGTCCACAAGTAGTCCGGGTTACTCCTCGAGTGGGTCGCGATTTGACTGGCTGGGTTGTACGTAAATGAAGCGGTAACATCCTGTTCTGTTCCTGGCAAATCGTGCGCAAGTGTCGAGAGACGTGATACCGAATCGTATGTGAAGCTGGTGACCGCGCCATTTCCGCGCGTCAATGTCGCGCGCCGGCCATAGTTATCCAGACCGTAATTCGCCAGAACGCCGCTTCCGGCGGTCGCGCCGTTCTCTCTAATCGACTTAACTTCACCCGTGACATAGTGATCCTGCGTCACGTAGAAGCCGTCCGGCCATGTCGTCGTGATGCGTCGGCCAGCGACGTCGTATTGATACACCATGGAGCCGAGATAGCTTGTCTCGCCTGTATTTCTTCCGAGCGCGTCCCATCCAAGAGTCCAGGAACTTCCTCCCTGGCTACTCTGGGTGATGTGACCTTGAAGGTCGTACTCGGTGAAAACGTCGGACTCAGGATCCGGAAGATTCTTGAGCTTGATGCGATTCAGATTATCAAACGTGAATACAACGAACTGTCCGTCTCTAAGGCGATGAGTTTCGATATTGGAGTTCAAGTCATAGGCGAACTGCTCATAGTCCGTCGTCGAACTAGTTCCTTTGCTCGTCGGATGCGGATAACGGGTTTTCTTGAGCCGACCGTGCCCGTCGAATTCGTAAGTAGTCTTATTCCCTTCTCCGTCAGTGAGTGTTTCGATCTGCCCATCCGCGGCGTAGGTGACAATTCTTTCGTCTGTTTCGACTGATGTGCCGACGCCGGCCTGTACCTTGATCAGCTCGCCCGCATCGTTATAGAAGTTTCGAGTGACTCGGTCGGGACCGTGGATTCCCGCAATCTGGGGAACACAGGCATTAGGCTGTGCGTGCCACTGTGCCGGATCCATACGTACGGCGGTGCATTCGAGATTGCCGGCAAGCGTGTAGCTGTACTGAGTAACTGAGAATACGCTTGCCCCGGCCGAAACAGACTCCCGCACTTTTCGGCCTTGGGTGTCATGTTCGATTTCGACTTTCTCGTGAGCCGTAAAGCCCGCCCAGTCCGTATCTGATTGCCCTGCGGTTACGCCTTTTTCAATGCGAATCAGATCACCTGCCGCACTGTAGGTCGTGCGCGTCGCCCTATGCAGGAGAGGGCCCGCACCATCGGGATCGGGGCTGATTTCGCCAACCACTCGACGCCGCGCGTCGTAACGCTGGCGCATGGTGTCCGCGGACCCCGGTAATGGGCCATCCGCCGAGATCAGGTTTCCCTGGGCATCGTATTCGTTCGTGACGGTCGCAATGATTGATCCATCACCGGTGGAAACAGTGACGGTTTTTGGCAGAAGATTGTTAGGAGTTCCCGGCTCTCCGTACGTAAATGTAGTTCTCTTTTCGTCTGCCGTGTCGACGCAACTGGAAAGCGTTCGGCATTCCGAAGTAGACGTAAGCATCCAAACAGGAGTTGGCGCCTGCACCAAGGTTCCTGAACTGTCCTTGTACCAGGCATACCTCTGTGAGTACGTGAAGCGTTTTTGAGGCCGGGCGCCGTTTGTGATCGCCGCGGGTAATGTCGCGGTCAGCACGCCTCCGTGATTGGAATGAAAAGTAAAATCACTGACGTTGCCCTTGGCGTCGGTCTTGGTGGTGAACTTCCCGCACAGGACGGTATTCGCGGGGGTGCACAGGTGACCGGAAAGCGAAACTGCGATATCTCCAAGCGATTCACCTGGAACTGCAACTGGGGTCTGTCGGGTTCCCGAAAGATGACCTCCATGAAACGTGTAGTAAGTCTTCACGCCTCGAGCATTCGTCATCGATTGCTTTTGGGTGATGAAGCAACGGTTCTGCACCCATACAGGCAGGTTCGCAAACGCGTTCGGATCGCAATAGTCCCAGCGAGTTTCACGACCCAGTGGATCTGTAATCGACACCGGCCCTGGGCTCGTCTGAAAGATCGTGTCCCCAATATTTACGGTTCCATCCCAACGAGGAGGAAGGGTCGTTTCAGGCATTGCAGGAAAGTCGTACAGGACAGTCGTCACTTTCCCGAAGACGTCCGTCATTCTTCCGCCGGCGTTTCCATTCGAGAAACCATCACGGTCAGCGGGCGGGGAATCGTACTCATAGGTGTACGAGTTCCCATCTGCGAACACCTGTTTCCCCACCGACGAAATATCAACGTTATACGCTGTCTCGTTCAGGAAGCTCACGGTTTGCCAGGGAGCGCTCGCACCCGGCTTCGTCATGCTCGTCGATCCACCTAGATACTGAGCAGAAGACGCGTATCCGAAGGTTGAGACGCCACCAACGGCATCGGTAACGCTCAAGAGCCTCGGTGACCCTGCGAAGGTGGTGTATCCGTAGCTTGCGGTAGCTACCGCGTTTGAAAGGCAGACGTTGTTAGTAGGCTTCGCAGTTATGGCGAGATTCAATGCGCAAGCCTTTGTCACGAGATTCCATTGAGCTCCCGTGCCCGCATACTCAAACAGGATTGCATAACCGTGATTGCTCGTGACGCTCCTGAGGCGCGTGCCATGCAAGGCGCTCGGAGTCTTGACTTCGTATTCGAAATAAAGCGTGGTCCCGTCTGGGTAAACCAGTTGCGAAGGGTATGCGCAGCGCAAGGCGTCAGTGCTGCAGTCGTTGCTGCCAAGCGGTCGAAATGTCACGCGCGTGCCATCCGCAGCTTGATAGTTGTAGATGACGCCAGGTGAAGTTCCAAGTCCGGTGCGAGTCAGGGTAGTAAGCGGACCGCTCGCGTTCACTTGAGCGAAGCCAGGTTGATTGTTCGAGTACCAACCATCAAACATCTGCGTGTGACCACCAAGCGTCACATGCATCCTGAAATCGATCCCTCCTTCGTGGTATCGCCCTTCGGCTATGTATGTTCGATGCTCTACTAATGTGATATCGAAGTTGTGAGTGAAGTTGGCAAATGCGCCTATATGCGGCGCCCTGATACCGTTGGTCAGCGTACGGATGAGCGAAAGATTTCCGATTGACAAATCGGTTTCGCGGAACCCCAGGAATTGACCCGTGCTGATATCGACGCCACCCGGCGAAATCGTTGAGACTTCCGGTCGCAGGCCCAGACTGGTCGTATAGGGGTCTTCACCTATCTCCGGATTCTGGGCAAAGATCAATCCGGAAGTGAGGGCCGACAAACAAACTATGATTCCACGAACTTTTTCTGATTTCATTGTGCTCTTCCTGCTTAAGGCACCGTCGTTGTGGTGTTCGTCCGGTTGTTCGCTTTATCCAATGTGTAGCTCGTTACTGCCCCATTGGCGTAAGTGACCTTGCGCAGCCTCCCGAGCGCGTCGTATTCGTACCGCTCCGTCCATGCGGCGGTCTCGCTGTTCCACGCGATCAAACTGGTCCCTGCACCGCTGGTGGCCTGTAGATAGACGCCCGCGCCGCCAGCGCCATCGAAGTCGGCGGAATACATGTGGTATTGATCTGCGGTAGCCGCGAGCAACATGGGATCGGAAAGCACGTTCCCGCTCGTGACTTGTCCGCCACTGGAAACGACGAATTGCGCATTGGTCATGCCTGCCCGGCGGCCCTGCAGGATGATGTCTGCGCGACCATCGCCATTGAAGTCACCAATGATGGCTTCGTAGTTGGCGGCCGACCAGTCGACGTCCTGATACTTGCGGTCCCAGATTTGCAACGCTGGCGTGTAGAAGATTTCTCCATTGCCATTTGCGGCCTTTGCGTTTGCGATCCCGAATCTTCCCGGTGGATAGACAGGGATGGGAAATGGCACTTCGTAGTCGATAATCGTGATATCAGGCTTCGCTTGAACGAAAAGGTCGTCTTTTCCATCGCCATTGAAGTCACCGGAATGAACGATTGCATTCGATACCGCCCACTTGAAACCGAGGTGGACATTACCCCAGGTCTGTTGGGCACTACTGAAGCCACCAGCAGCGCCCGCCAGGAAGATTGCATTCAGTGCGCTTGGAGTCATCGCCTGCAAGAACAAATCCGTCCTAGAGTCTCCGTTAAAATCACCTGCCAGGATCCGATGTGCGTCGGCAGACCAGACATGCCCATCGTGGTTAAAGGCGAGTGTCTGACTGATACCGGTGAACTGCCCGATCGCATTTGCCAACAGAAGGTAGTGATCTCCAGGAGTCTGGCGCTGAAGGAAGACATCGGATCGACCATCCCCGTTGAAGTCCCCGAGGATGGGCTTGTAGATTGAGCTGTGCCAGGCAATACCCAGGAAGTTGCTCGCCCAAGTCTGAGCCAAGATGTAAGGCCCCGCATTGTTCGAAAGTGCTATACCGCTGTTGGCGCTCGCACTTTTGGCAACATACAAGAGGTCTGTCTTTCCATCGGCGTTGAAGTCGCCGAATGCGATCTGGTGGGTCTCATCACTCCAGGGAAGCTGCGCATGCGCGACGCCCGCGCTGGCAAGCAATACGGCCCCGAGCAATCGCCTCTTTGCGTTCTTGCACATCATTCTCTAGCCCTCTTCAGGTGCCCGGTGGTGTTGCCGGCGATTCATAGGAATTCACAAGCGCATGCGGGTTCGCGAGCTGCGACCCATCGAGCGAAATCGACATCATCGTTCCTTCGCGCTCGATGCCGATGATGATGGGCGTGCCTGTGGACACCGCGTCGTCGATCCTCTGCCATGCGGTGTCGGGGGATTCGACGCGCTTCCCTTCGATGCTGCGCACGATGTCGCCGGTTTGCAGGCCCAACAGCGCGAGATTGCTGCGGTTCGTGCCAGCGATGATTCTCAAACCGGCAAAGGCGTCGCGCTCGAAGTAAGGCTCGGCGCGCATGACCTCGGAAAGATCCTCGCGAGTAGTCGAGACGCGCTCGAGCGGGCGATTCACGGCTTCTTCACCGCCAACGCTCAGTACTTCGGAGTTGACGCCAATGTGCTGAAGACGCTTGCTTACTCGGGCGGATTTGCCAGCCACAAACAGCAATGACTGCTTGCCGTCGCGCGCGAGAACGACGAAGTCCGGATGAACTTCTTTCAGGATTGCTCCGTTGGAGAGCCTCGCGCCTGCCGCGTAGGTCTGCGGATTGCGCGGATCCGTTCCGAGACGTGCCACTCCGGTAAGAGGGGTCTTTCCGGGCTTGGTGGCCACCAGAACAAGCCGCAGCTGCTCGATCGAGGTTGAAGCGTTCGTGCCCAGAATGGAGATTTCTGGATCGGGGGGCGCATTTGGTGTTGCTGGCAGCGCCCTCTCAGGACTCGCATTCACCGAGCTCGGCATTTCGGCTGAACGCGTGTCTTCGGGCTCCCGAAGGGCCATCAGCAGTCCGCCAAAAACACCCGACGACGCAATGAGAGTCGCCAGCACAGACCGATGTCTGCGCAGCCATGGCTTCACTTGCGCGTGCGTCGTCGCGGCGCCTTCCATGCTTCTATGTTCCTCCCAAGATCCGCTCTGTCACTTGCACGCCGCGCGTGACATCAGTTAGGTGTCTTTGCTTTCCGGGTAACGACGTTGCGCGCCGAGACTAGCTCAAAGTCAACGCCAGAGAATTTTTTTCACAACGCGCGCGGAGGGGTGAGAGAAAATGACGGGTCGCGACACATAGTCAGATAGGCCTCGATGTCTTGATCGAGATAACGCGGCGGTTACTGGCTAACTCCTCACTGATTTTGAGGTTACCAATAGCTAGTGCCACGTGGTGTCTCCTACTTTTCACTAGGAGTGCTCATGAACCTTCGCCGCTCCCACCTTGCCATTTGGAGTCTCTTATCCGTTTCGATTCCAGCACTTGCGCAGGGGCCAGGCTGGACCGCGATATCGACGATCGTCGAGGTCGTTGACACAATGAACGGCGGAGTAAATGTGCGACTTTCCCCGAATCTCTCCGGGTGCACCTCACAAAGCGGGTATGGAGGTTCGTACGCATCGCTCTACCCCACTCACCCTGGCATCAGCCGAATCAAGGCTTCGCTGCTGACGGCTTATGCCACCGGATCGCAGATCTCGCTTTACTTGAATGACGACACTTGCACGATCGCTGAAGTGCGTCTTGGAACCTTTTGATGCACAAACATTTACTTAGCTCAAAGCTCGCGCGCCGGATCCTGTGGGCAGCTATAGGAGTGGCAGCATCGCCGGCTGTGATGGCCCAATGCTTTGGTTACTACTGCTCTGGCGTGATTCAAAGCATGACGATCACCAGCGACGTCGTGTACGTCAGACTTTTTGGAGACCTTGCCGGCCTGACGAATTGCACGCCATACAGCCAAGTCTACTTAACGCTACCCAAGTCAGACCCTAACTATAGTTCGTATTATGCGACGCTCTTGGCTGCTTACATGGCAAAGGAATCAGTGACATTGCGGCCAATTGACTCGTCGCCAAACTGCACGATTTCGTACGCCGCGGTGCCGTGATGCTGGCTGGCATCCACGATGCAAAGCCGCACATTTCCCATTTGAGCCCACCAACGCCGTGCAAGGGTGAATTCGAATGAATAAGAAGCGCTTTACACGAATTACTGTCGCGGCAGTGATCGCAGCATTTGGCACGCAGGCGAATGCAGCGGAAAGCTACTATCAAGATCTGGTCAAGACGGTGTACCCGTTCGCCAACGGAAATTTCGTTGTCACGTTTGCCAGCTCGCCCGCAGCTTGTCTGAACGGTTCAAATCCCAAGTACTTTTACGTCCAAGTTGGTGTGAATGGCGTAACAAGCGAAGGCGCCAAGGCCATGCTCGCAACCGCACTCACGGCGTTTGCAACCGGAAGGAAGCTCGGCGTGATCTTTGACGACGCTTCGTATTCGTGCGACATCAATCGAATGACCGTGAGCGAATGACGCATATACAGCCTGTGCTGCAGAGCAAGTTTGGATCATCAAAGGAACCGCACGGAGTTGGAGGAATCATGAACATTCGAGCACTTGTTACAGCTGCCGTCCTCATGGTGTCAGCCAATCTGGCTCTGGCTGATGTTCGGTTCACCGAGGCGCGAATCTCGCAGGTCGAGTCCTCTGACATTGGCATCATTGTGTTCCTTCAAGTTATATCAGGGGATGCGCCGCCTACCGGAAACGGCGGTACGAATGAGCCGTTGACCAAGTCGTACTTGATGCTGGCCAACTCGAACGAGGACGCGAATGCGAGGAAGCACCTCTATGCGGCCGCGCTGGTCGCGTTGGCGCAGGGAACTGTGGTGCGATTTCGATGGGAGGATGCGGGCCCGAATCCTTCCCGCATCACCCATATTCTCGTGCGTTCCTGAAGAGAAGCGCGATTTGCGAGTAGTTTGGCCGCGCTCTAAATATCCGGCAATTGCTCAATTCAAACCCTGGAAGTTTTATTGAGTATTAGAAATATACGCCCTTGCTTCTCCGCCCTGGGAAAACAATGTGTCCCGCTTGTGGGAGAAACCGCCGGGCTAACCAAATGTACGCCATACCGCCAAGCTTGCTTCGCTCTGCCAAAGTCGGATCCAAGCTACAATTCCGGAGATACCCAACAACCGATCTGCTATCCGAGTGTCTTTCACTGCTTGCTGCAGTGTGCCCCACATATTCGTGGGCCGGCACTGTCACCGAAGTCAGTTTGCGAGAGGCTCATGCGACGCAAGCCTGCAAGCCATAGAGTGGATCGTCATCAGGTCAGATCTCTTCCAACTAACCCTCAATTTGAACGTAGTCGACTCCACAGCCTCCATCTCTTTCGCTGTGAGCGTAAAAGCGAACCCGCGCGCCAGTAGAACGAGCAGCGAGCAAGGTGGCCGCAGCGATCTTGAATACATCCAGCCCCATGGTTTGCGGTGTAAGAATGATGGCGGGACAGGTGTTTGGGAAAGGTCGAGTCGCTTGATCCAAGTGATACACCCTCAACATCGTGCCCGTAGCCTCGCTGTACAGTCCGAAATGTGGAATGCCGGTACCCATTTCTCCCGACGCGGCAAAGACACTCGGGGGAACCGTCGCAAACCCAGCCATCAACAACGCTGCCATCTTTTTCATAGTGATCTCCGTAGCCGGAACTCAGTCCGCCTCAAAGAGCGCGACAACCGAGCAAGTCGTTTCGTTGATATACCTGCGAACTCGAGTGTATCGGCGCGCAAAGTCCCGCAGCATATTTTTTCAGCGTGGACTTCAGGGTGAGAGAAATTGCCCTCTCGCGACACAGAAGTAGATGGACTACGAAAACTAGCGGGCTTTTCCATCATCCTGAGGTAGGCCACGGTAGCGTAGGCCCGTCACGCTGCCGGGCAGAGAGATGTTTACCGAGCGATGCGAACACTTTGCTGGTCAGGAGTGAGCAATGAACTCGATCTCAAGACTTATCTCAGTGTCTCTACTTGGTCTTGCGTGTGCTCTGCCGTCGCACGCCGTATACAACGCAAACATTTCGGGCGTCGTCACTGAGGTATTGACGTATTCGGATTGCGATCAGATCTTTTTTCGACTGCAGAACCAGCCGACATCGAGTGGCTCCTGCACGGCGTCATACTTGTCGAAGTAAGGCAGGAGGCGTACCCATGAATACACGATTCATTGCACTCTTGTTCACTGCATTGTTTTTTGGGTCTGCAAGGGCGGGAGAACTTTGGTGCAGCGGCACCGTTCAGACCGTCAGTTTTCATGCCGACAACACCTACATGATTCAACTGAGCAGCATGAATACCCGCGTGTTCTTCTGCAGGCCGGACGCGACGTTCACCGTTCCAGGAATCACGTATTCGACCGCGCCAGAGACATGCAGGGCGCATATCGCGGTGTTTCTGACAGCAAAGGAGTCGGGGAAAACGATCTCCATTCTGTTCGATGGTAATGACGTACCTGCGTCCTGCACTGGCTGGGCGAATTGGAATAGCGCGCACATTCGCCACTTCCTCTACTGAGATTCTACCGGGTCTACCGCCCCCACGAATTGAAGGATAGATTCAAATGAAGCCCATCTCGATCCCATTGAATAAACTTGTATTCGTTTCGGTTGCCGCTTCGCTCTTCTCAACTAGTGCCTTCCGGATTGCGGTATTAGCTGTACTCGGGTTGTTTGGAGCAATTCCCGTGTACGCATGGGATGGCGTCACCCTCGGCACGATTTCCACCATCGATGTGACGAGTGGGCACAATTACGCCTTTCGGATCCGTATGGCGGCACCGGCAACATGTGCACCGGCGGACCCGATTGGGCGTACCTCAATGAGGACGACAGCAACTACAAGACGTACGTGGCCGCTCTGCTCACCGCCAGGGCGCAGGGGACTCCAGTAACGATCTACTCAAATCTGGAGAATGGTTACTGCAAGATCGGCTACATCACGATCAATTGACCGAGAAGAGCGGTCGCCGTGCGATCAAACGGAAAGGGCGCGAAAGCTTTCGCGCTCTTCGGTATATAAGAGGGGACAGATTTGAAAATCTGTCCCCGGGCAGGCACCGGGCAAGAAACTAGGTTCAGGGACTCGGCGCCGCGGCCGGTTCCTTCACGATGTCCAGTAGTTCGACGTCGAACACCAGCGTCGACTTCGGCAGGATCTTCGGCGGGGAGCCGCGCTCGCCATAGGCCGTCTCCTGCGGGCAGATGACGGTGGCGGTGCCGCCGACCTTCATCGTCTG
Organism: Actinomycetes bacterium; assembly: GCA_023417985.1. Taxonomy (GTDB): domain Bacteria; phylum Actinomycetota; class Actinomycetes; order Mycobacteriales; family Mycobacteriaceae; genus Rhodococcus. Next base: position 24,605 of record JAEZDV010000276.1, read on the forward strand.
CACGGCTTCGGTCCAGCACGGGATCACGCCGTTGAGCGGGAACACCGCGGGTTCGCCGCGCTGCTTGGAGCTGTCGAACACCTTGCCGTCGATGAGGCGGCCTTCGTAGTGCACTTTGACTTCGTCGGTCGCGACCGGCGAGGCGCCGGTGCCTTCCTTCGTGTGCTTGACGAGCACGCCGCTCGGCAGCTTGGAGACGTTCACTTCCTTCGCCGTCTTTTCGAGGTAGTCAGTCCCGGCCTTCGCGTTCTTCTCGGTGAACGCGACCATGCGCGCCTGCTGCATCGCCTGCACCTTCGGGATGTATTCCTCGGCGACGATGTCGGTCTTGGTGCCCTTGACGCCGTCCGCCAGTCCCTGCTTCACGAGCTCTAACTCCTCGGGCGTGAGATCGAACGTCACGAGCTGCTGGCTCATGAGCTGGCCGATCGCATAGGCCGTCTTCTGCTCGTCGGTGACTGGTTTGACCTCTTTCTCCTTGGCCGAGCAGGAAGTGAGGGCTAGGGTGCAGATCAATGCCGCGATGGCGGTGAGTTTTTTCATAGGGTCGCGAGCTTATCCTGACACGGAGGTATTGGCACGCTTTTCGGCCGATACATGCCCTTTTTCCCACACCTCGAAGGTCATGGGCCACGCGTGTCGCTCATCGGCGGCATGCGGCTCGCGTTCCACCGCGCTCCACTCGGTCTCGTCGAGATCCGGCCACAGGATGTCGCCCGATATGTCGCCGTGCACGCGGGTCAGGTGCACTCGCCCGGCGCGGGGCAGGAACAGGCGGAACAGGTCGGCGCCGCCGATGATCATGATCTCGGGCGCCTCGCCGGCCGCGCGCACCGCAGCATCGACGTCGTGCACGACGGTGACGCCGTCCCGACGGTAGTTAGCATCGCGCGTCAGCACGATGTTCTGGCGCCCGGGCAGTGGTTTGCCGATCGACTCGTAAGTCTTTCGTCCCATCACGATGGGTTTTCCCATCGTGAGACGCTTGAAGCGTTTGAGGTCCTCGGGCAGGTGCCAGGGCAGCGTGTTGTCGCGCCCGATCACGCCGGTGTCGGCGACCGCGACGATCAGTGTCACCAGCGGTTGGCTCACAGGAATCCTTCGCTCGGCCGGCGGCGGAACCAGCCCGTGAAACTCATGCGTTCGCGCCGCGCCGGCAGGACTTCATGCTCGAACCGGTCCGACTGGAATGCGACGAGCCGCCCGCCGACCGGGAGGATCTCGAAGATTTCTCCGCCCGGCAGGAACAGGTGCAACTGCCCACCGTCCTCCGCGGTCCAGCCGGCATTCAGATAGACGACGGCCGAGATGACCCGCGTGTCGGATCCCACCAGCCGGTCGAAATGCCGCGCGTAAGCCGCTCCTGCCGGGTACAGCGCGAAGTGTCCCTGGAAATCCTCGAGTCCCGTCATGAGCTCGCGATTCAGCTTCACGCGCAGTTCTTCGAGGCGGGACAGCAGACGTTGTTCTGCATCGCGCTCGGGATGCGTGAGCCAGGAAATGAAGTCGCCGCGCACTTCCGGATCGAGCCGCTCGTTCGCGCCGCGACCGATGCGCGCGGCGCGCAAAGCGCCCGATGCATGTAGTTCGATGCAACGATCGTGCAGCGCGCCGAGCAGCTCGGCATCCGCGAAGTCGTCCACCACCGCGAAGCCGCGCTCCGCGAGCTGCTCGATCAGGCCCGCCGGCGTGCCCGGTGCTTGCGGTCGGTCCGGGGACGGCGGCTCTTGCGGGAGTCCGCCTTCCGCGTCGTCTTCGGAGCGGCCTTCGGACGTCGCTTCGCTTTGGCCTTCAGCACTGGTTTCTTGGGCGGCCATAACATGGTTCCACGGCATTGCGGCGAGCCGCAGCGGCAGGCATAGATCTCGTCGACGTTGGGTGGGTCGTCTTTCTCGCGTCCGATCTCGTAGTCGTAACCGAGCTCCTGGCCTGGCTCGATGTCGCGCGTCGCGTCGATGAACACGCGGCGGTTCTCGATCACCGATTCGCAGTTGCCCGAACACTGGTGATTGATGAACCGCGCGTCGTTGCCGCCGACGCCGGCGTCGATCACCGTCTTCTTGTCGACGATGAACAGGAACGTGTGGTTGTCGTTCTCGTCATGGTCCTCGTAGCGCGCGTCGGCCGCCGCGTGCGAAATGCGGTCCCCGAGGTATTCGAGGATGCGCGTGCCCTTCGGGATGCGCGCCACGGCGAACACGCCGCGCCCGTGCACGGGCGAGTTGCGCACCTCGACCAGCGGCGAGCTCACGATCGGCGGGCCGCCGCGGGTGGGTTGTGGCTGGCTCGACATGTCTATCTTCTTCTTCATACTGCTACGGGTGCCTTGATGGCCGGATGGTGTTGGTAATTCACGAGCTGAAAGTCTTCGAAGGTGTAGTCGAAAATCGTCGGCGGTCGACGTATGAGCTGCAGTTTCGGCAGCGCCAGCGGCACGCGCGCGAGCTGCTCGTCGACCTGCGCGAGGTGGTTCGAGTAAAGGTGGCAGTCGCCGCCGGTCCAGATGAACTCGCCCACCTCGAGATCGCATTGCTGCGCCAGCATGTGGGTCAGGAGTGCGTAGGAGGCAATGTTGAACGGCACGCCGAGGAAGATGTCGGCGCTGCGCTGGTAGAGCTGGCAGGAGAGCTTCCTGTCCGAGACGTAGAACTGGAAAAACGCGTGACAGGGCTGCAGCTTCATCGCGTCGAGCTCGCCTACGTTCCACGCGCTCACGATGATGCGGCGCGAATCGGGATTCGTGCGCAGCTGCTGCACGACGTGCGAGATCTGATCGATCTCGCGGCCGTCCCGCGTAGGCCACGAGCGCCACTGCTTGCCGTACACCGGGCCGAGCTCGCCATTCGCGTCGGCCCACTCGTCCCAAATCGTGACGCCGTGTTCACGCAGGTACTGCGTGTTCGTCTCGCCGCGCAGGAACCACAGGAGCTCGTACGCGATGGACTTGAAATGCACGCGTTTCGTGGTGACGAGCGGAAAACCCGCGCCGAGATCGAAGCGCATCTGGTATCCGAATACCGAAAGCGTGCCGGTGCCGGTGCGGTCGGACTTGTTCGCACCGTTGCGGCGCACGTGGCGCATGAAATCGAGGTACTGCTTCATGACTGCAACGCGAAGTTACCCGACGACTGCCGACGACGATACGCCATAAAGACGAGCGCGAGGCCGACCAACAGCATCGGAAGGCTGAGCAGCATACCCATCGTGAGCCAGCCGCCCGCGAGATATCCCAGGTGCTCGTCCGGCAGTCGCCAGAATTCCACGGTGATGCGGCTCAGCGAATAGATGATCAGGAACAGCCCGGAGGGCGCCAGGCGTGGCCGCGGCTTCGAGGTGTACCACCACAGGACGGAGAAGAGAAGCGCGCCTTCGAGCGCCGCCTCGTAGAGCTGCGTCGCGTGGCGAATCTGGCCGTTGTAATCGAATCCCCACGGCACGTCCGTGGGCTTGCCCCACAACTCGGCGTTGATGAAGTTGCCGATGCGCACGGCGAGGATGCCGATGCCGGGCAGCGGCGCCGCGAAATCGAACACGTCGGCGATGTGGCGTTTGCGGCGTACCGCGAAGATCGCGAACGCGATCAACACGCCTAACAATCCGCCGTGGAACGACATGCCGCCGTCCCAGACCTTGATGGGGTACCACCATTCCTTGGCGGTCCAGTACTCCATGCCGTAGAAGAAGACGTAGCCGAGGCGGCCGCCGAGCAACGTGCCCAGCATGCCGAAGAACATGAAATCGTCGACGTCGGCCGGTTTCCAGGTCGAGCCCGGCTTGCGGGCGCGCACGCGACCGAGCCACCAGGCCGCCGCGAACGCAACCAGGTACATGATTCCGTACCAGTGGATCTTCAGCGCGAAGTCGCCGGTCAGCGGGATCTCGAATGCGACCTTGTTGAAGCCGGGGTACTGAAGCATCGGGCGCAGATTCTACGATCTATTCGCGCGTGACGCGGCAGAAAAAGCCCTTGAGGTATTTCGTCTCCGGGATGGCCGGATGCACGGGATGGTCGGGCGATTGTCCGCCCTGCTCGAGGACCTGGACGAAGCGGCTCGAGTGACGCGCCGCCGCCTGGATCGCCGACTGCAGATCATCGGCCGCCATGTGATAGGAGCACGAGCACGACACGAGCAAACCGTCGCGCTCGATGAGCGGCATCGCGAGTTGATTCAATTTGCGATAGGCCGCGAACGCTTGCGGCGCATCCTTCTTGCGTTTCGCGAATGCCGGCGGATCGAGGATCACGACATCGAAGCGCGCGCCGCCCGCATTGAGCGCCTGCAGCGCATCGAAGGCATCGTCGCGAATGGTTTCGACCTCGACGCCGTTGGCGCGCGCGTTACGCGTCACGTATTCGAGCGCGGTCGCCGATGAATCCACGCAGGCCGCGCTGCCCGCACCGCCCTTGAGCGCGCTCACCGCCCAGCCGCCGACGTAGCTGCACACATCGAGCACGCGCGCGCCGGGCGCGAGGTACCGCCGCAGGCGCTCGCGGTTCGCAGCCTGGTCGTAGAACCAGCCGGTCTTCTGTCCCTCGGCGAGCGGCGCGACGAAGTCGATGCCCTGCTCGCGGACCGAGATCTCCTTGGGAACCGCACCACCCTGCTCGCCTGCGAGGCTGACGGATTGCTCGAGGCCTTCGAGTTCGCGCGCGCCCGAGTCATTCTTCCAGACGATTTCGCGCGCGTTGACCACTTTCCGTATGGCTGACTCGACCTCGGCCCGCAGCCGGTCGATGCCGGCGGTACCGCTCTGCGCGACGATCACGTCGCCATAGCGATCCAGGACGAGCCCCGGCAGCCCGTCGGATTCTCCGAAAACCAAGCGGTAATACGGCTCACGATACAGCCGCTCGCGCAACGCCAGCGCCACGCGCAGCCGGTGCACTATCAGCGAGCCGTCCAGTGGATAGGCGGGATCGCGTCCGACGATGCGCGCGGCGATCAGCGTGCGCGGATTGACGTAGGCGAACCCCAGGAATTGATCGCGGTCGGATCGCACATCGACCACGGCGCCCGGCTCGAACTGCGTCAACGGCGTGGCCGCGGTGTCGACCTCGTTGCTGAAGATCCACAGGTGACCGGAGCGCAGACGGCGGTCTTCGCCGCGCTTGAGTTTCAGGACGGGGACGGACATGGGCGTATTCTAGCCGGCTATGGAACCTCACCCGCACGCCGAGAAGGCCGCCGCGAAGAACCGGCTCGCCCACGAAACCAGCCCTTACCTGCTTCAACACGCCACCAATCCCGTCGGCTGGTATCCGTGGGGCCGCGAGGCGCTGGATCTCGCGCGCGAGAGCGGCAAGCCCATCCTGCTGTCCATCGGCTACTCGGCCTGTCACTGGTGCCACGTGATGGCGCACGAATCGTTCGAGGATCCGCAGACGGCCGAGGTCATGAACGAGCTGTTCGTGAACATCAAGGTGGATCGCGAGGAGCGGCCCGACCTCGACAAGATCTACCAGTTCGCGCACCAGGTGCTCACGCAGCGCGGCGGCGGCTGGCCGCTCACGATGTTCCTCACGCACGACGATCAGAAGCCGTTCTTCGGCGGGACGTATTTTCCGAACTCCGCGCGCTACGGCATGCCCGCGTTCACGACGCTGCTGCAGCGGGTGGCGAGGTTCTATCGCGAACAGCGCGAGGATCTACGCGCGCAGAACGATTCGCTCATGAACGTCTACAGCGAGATCGTTCCGGCTCCGGCCGATGCGTCGACGCCGCTCACCGCCGCGCCGCTCGACGGCGCGCGCGAGCAGTTCGCGGCGACGTTCGACAAGCGTTACGGCGGTTTCGGCGACGCGCCGAAGTTTCCGCATCCGGGATCGATCGACCGGCTCATGCGGCACTGGTATCGGACCGCGTCGAGCACCGCGCCCGACCTGCACGCGTTGTACATGGCGACGCTCACGCTGACGCGCATGGCCGAGGGTGGCATGAACGACCAGTTGGGCGGCGGTTTCGCGCGTTACTCGGTCGACCAGTTCTGGATGATCCCGCACTTCGAGAAGATGCTGTACGACAACGGCGCGCTGCTCGCGTCGTACTCGGAGGCGGCGCTCGCCACCGGCGATCCGCTGTTCAAGCGCATCGCGGTCGAGACTGGCGAGTGGATGCTGCGGGAGATGCAGGACGACGGCGGCGGTTTCTACAGCGCCTACGACGCCGACTCCGAAGGACACGAAGGCAAGTTCTACGTGTGGTCGCGCGAGGAAGCGCAGGCCGCGCTGACGCCGCTCGAATGGAGCGTGTTCTCGCGCCGCTTCGGCTTCGACCAGGAGCCGAACTTCGAAGGCGCATGGAATCCGCACGTGTTCGTTTCGATCGAGCAGATCGCGAAGGAGCAGCAGCTCGCGCCAGACGAGGTCGAGCATGCGGTGAACTCCGCGCGCGCCAAACTACTCGCGGTACGCAGCAAACGCGTCTGGCCGGGGCTCGACGGCAAGATCCTCACCAGCTGGAACGCGTTGGCGATCCGCGGCCTTGCGATCGCCGCGCGTTGTGTCGAGCGGCCCGACTTCGCGGCCGCGGCGGATCGCGCGCTCGCCTTCCTGCGTGCGAATGCATGGCAGGCCCGCCCGGGTGGTGGACGACTGCTCGCCACCAGCAAGGACGGCGTCTCGCATCTGAACGCGTATCTTGACGACTACGCCTACCTCGCGAACGCGCTCATCGAGATGCTGCAACTTCGCTGGCGCAATGAGGACGTCGTCTGGCTGCGCGAGATCATCCGCGCGATGCTCGATCACTTCCAGGATCGCAAGGACGGCGGGTTCTTCTTCACGTCCGACGATCACGAAACGCTGATCCATCGCAGCAAGAGTTTCAGCGACGACGCGATTCCGGCCGGCAATGGCATTGCGGCGCGGGTGCTGCTGCGCGCCGGGTATCTGCTCGGCGAGCCGCAATGGCTGGAGGCGGCCGAGCGCACGCTGCGCGCCGGCTGGCTCGCGATGAACCGCTATCCGCACGGACACGTGAGCATGATCGAGGCGCTGGCGGAATACCTCGATGCGCCCGAGATCGTGATCATTCGCGGGAAGGCGGACGAGGCGGCCGCATGGCAGCGCGAGCTTGGAAAGCTGTACGCGCCGCATCGCCTGGTGTTCTCGATTCCCGCGGATCTCGGTGGGCTCGATGCGGCGGTCGCGGACAAACACGCGGGCGCCGGCACGCGCGCCTATCTATGCTGCGGCACCACCTGCTCCCCGCCAGTGGAATCGCTGCCGGATCTCATGCGCCTGGCGCAGGCGCGGCTGGGTTAGGCAGCAATTGAACGACTTGGTGATCTTCGACGGCGTGTGCAACCTCTGCGCCCGGTCGGTCCAGTTCATATTGCGGCACGAGTCGGGTCCGCATTTCACCTTCTCGCCACTTCAATCGGCTGCTGGTGCTCGCCTCTTGGCCCATCACGGATTCCTGGCTTCTGACGTCGAAAGTTTCGTCCTCGTGAGTGACGGCAAGGTGTACACGCGATCCACGGCCGCGCTTCGAATCGCGCGTCACTTCAAGGGAGCCTGGCGACTGCTGCGGGTCCTGTGGTTGGTGCCGCGCCCGCTGCGCGATGCCATTTATGACTACGTCGCCAGAAACCGCTACGCCTGGTTCGGGAAGGCGGATTCGTGCCTGGCGCCGACATCCGAGTTGAGCGCCCGATTCAGGTATGACTGAGATCCTCGCCACGAAAGACTGGCGCATCGTCGAGTGGCAAGGTAGTTAGTGACTCCCGTTCGCCGGTTTGCGCTTGCGGCGAAGCGGCGGATTCTGGCCTGACCGTTTCGATGGGATCTTCTTCTTCGGCGCCGCCTTCCTGGCCCGCGATGCAAGCGCAACGGCGACGGACTTGCGCGCCCACTCTCCCAGACTCTCCGCGTCCTCGATCACGTCGGCCGGCACCTGGTGATAGCCGAGCACGGCCTCGGGCCGATCGGGAAACGGCATGAATCGCGGCATGCGCCGCGCGCGGTACGGCTCGATGTTGCTGTCGTCGGTCTTGAAGAACAGCGTGTCATCGTCGATGAGGCCGAAGAACAGTCCGTCGCTGTAGAGCCCGACGCCGCCGAACATGCGGTTCGAGCGCAACGAACCGACGCCCGCGAGCTGCTCGAGCACGTATGCGAGGAATTGCGCCTGGACCGCCACGTCAGCGCGCGATCAGCGTACCGAGCCGCGTGAGCTCGGCGCGCAGCGCGCCCGCGAGTGATTCCGCCGCAGAGGCGTCGAAAGCCGGCGCCGCGTTCCAGTCGTACATCCACGGGTGCTGCGCGTGCATGTGTCCGGGCTCGCTGCGGTAACGCGGGATCACGTGCGCGTGCAGTGCTGGTTCGACGTTTCCGAAGATCGCGTAATTGATGCGCACCGGCGAGGTCGTGCGCATCAGCGCATCGCCGAGGTGCGACATGTCGTTGAGGAACTGCGTCCGGCGCTCGGCCGTAAGCGCGTTGAGGTCCGGCACGACGGGGTCGGGCAACAACAGTAGATAGCCCGGCACGAACTGTCGATGCCCGAAGACCGCCCACCCGGAGGCGCAGCGGCACAGCACAGTGGGATCGCGACCGGCACGCGCGTCGGCCACCCGGCGATGGATCGCGGTGTCGGCCGACACGCCGGTCAGCCCGCCCAGGTGCGGAAGCGGCCGGTGTCGAGATGGACGAAGTTCGAGCGCCGGTAGTAACCGACGCCGCCGCGTTGCGCCGCGAGCGCGAGATCGCGCAGGTCGGCGCACGAGTAGTTCTTGAGGCGCACGTCGATCGCGCGGCCGCTCATGTGCAGGGATTTCTTCGCCACGCCGTCGCTGGCGGCGGCCAGCTTCGCGTTCGAATGCGGCGAACGGTAGCCGGAGATGATCTCGAACCGCGGCTCGCGACCGGCGGCTCGGGCCAGCGCGTGTAGTTGGTCGTACAAGCCCAGGTCGATGTCGTGCGACTCACCGCTGCGGTGATCGCGCAGCAGCTTGCGCAGCGAAGCGACGGCGCTGCCGACGTAATCCCTGCCGCGCCGAAATACGACGCTCACCGTCTCGCTGGTGTGCGTATTGAAGAGCTCGAGGGCGCGCTCGGCATCCGGAGTCTCGTCGTTCGCGAACGCGAGATTGCCGAAGGCGATGCCGGCGCCGGCGGCGGCGACGCTTTGGAGCCAGCGGCGCCGGGTCCATGGGGTGTGCATGCGCCGATCTTCGCCGGGCGACCGCCCGCCCGGCAAGCCTCAGAACGCGAGGGGAATCACAGAGCCGAGGTCGCCGGGGCGCCGATTGACGGAAACCACGGTCGCCTTGGGGAAGAAATTGAATTCCGAGGCGCTGGCCCACGTGTAGGCGCCCATGGCGCGGCCGACGATCAGGTCCCCGGCCTTGAGGGCCGGCAACATGAGGTTTTCCGCGATCACGTCGATGCTGTCGCAGGTGGGTCCGGCGAGCACCGAGGGGAATTTCTCATCGCTCTCCTTGAGCGATTCGACCGGGTACTTCGCGTGGTCGAACATCTGGCCGCTGTAGGAGCCGTATACGCCGTCGTCGAGGTAATACCACCAGTGTCCCTCGCGCTTGGCGCGGCCCATGACCGACGACACGCCGATCGCGGCGGGTCCCGAAATGTAGCGGCCCGGCTCGGCGATGACGCGCACGCGCGCGGGAAGTTTGGCCAACGCCGCCCGGATCGGCGCGCAGAATCGGCCGATCTCGACCACCTTCTGGCCGTATTCGATCGGGTAACCACCGCCGATGTCGAGCGTGTCGAACAGGCCTAACTTCTCGCGGCGCGCCTGCGCCATGAGGCGTGTGCAGACTTCGATCGCCTCCACGTGTTTGGACGGCGTCGCCGCCTGGGATCCCACGTGGAACGACAGCCCGCGCACCGGGATGCCGAGCTTGCGCGCGAGGCGCGCGAGCTCGATCAGGTCTTCCGGATCGCAACCGAACTTGCGCGAGAGGTCGCACACCGCGCCGGGCGAACGGAACGAGACGCGCAGCAGCAGCTCGCACTTGTCCCGGTAAGCCTCGAACTTGCGCACCTCATCCGGGTTGTCCGCGACGAAGATCTTCACGCCCATGTGCAGTGCGTTGCGGATGTCGATGTCGCGCTTGATTGGATGCGTGTGGATGCAGCGCGCCGGGTCGACGCCGAGACGCGTGATGAGCTGCGTCTCGCCCGTGGTGGCGAGGTCCAGCCACCCGCCGAGCTCGACGATGGTCTCGACGACGGACGGATGCGGCAGTGGCTTGAGCGCGTAGTGCAGGTCGACGCCGGGCAGCGCCTTCTGCAGCTTGCGGTATTGCTCGCGCACGCGCTGGCAATCGATGATCAGCAACGGCGAGCCGAACTCGGCCACGAGCCGCTTGATGTGCTCGTGGGTGAACGGATCGATGTAAGACCGGCTGGTCGCCTTTCGGCTGCGCATCAACAAGGCGCGGTTCCTCGCGGAAAAGGGGCGAATTGTAGGCAAGGCCGCCCTCACTGTCATGGATTTCGCGGCCTGCGTCACGGCCGGGCATGCCCTTGTTTTGCAGCCATTTTGTTAAAGTGCACCGCACATGAATTCCCCGGCGCCCGACAGCGGCTTTGACGATTCCCCCGCCGCGGAACTCCAGACGATGCTGGCCTCGCGCGTGCCGCTCCTGATCATCGAGAGCCGGGAAGAGGCGCGTGTCCTCGAAATCGTGCGCGAGGCGGCCATCAAGGCGCAGCGCGGCAAGAACTGGGGCGTGTTCCAGTGGACCGTGACCGAGGGTCTGCTGCGCGTGGACGTCGATCTCGGCGGCGCGCAGAAGTCGTTCGCCCAGCCGGAACAGCTGCTGCGGCACATCAAGGCGACCCCGATGGCGGGAATCTACGTGCTGCTGGATTTCCACCCGTACCTGGAGAACCCCTTGTACGTGCGCACACTCAAGGACATCGCGCAGGAATATCCGAAGTGCGCCCGCACGATCGTGCTCATCAGCCACGAGATGAAGCTGCCGGACGAGCTGGATCACCTGGCGGCGCATTTCAAACTACGCATGCCCGACAGGAAGGATCGTCGCGCCACCGTCATGCGCATCGCGCGCGAATGGGCGCAGACGAAGGGCGGCATGCCGCGCATCGACGTGAAGTCGGTGGAAAAGCTGGTCGACAATCTCGCCGGCCTGCCGCAACACGACGTCGAGCGGCTGACGCGCCAGGCCATCTACAACGACGGCGCGCTCACCGAGGACGACATCAAGCCGCTGCTCGCGGCGAAGTACCAGCTTCTGAACCGCGGTGGCACGTTGTCGTTCGAGGCGGACACGGCGCGCTTCGCCGAGGTCGGCGGCATGAAGAACCTGCGCCGCTGGATCCTGCAGCGCAAGGCCGCGTTCGACGGCAGCGCGCCGGGACTCGACGCTCCGAAGGGCGTGCTGTTGTTAGGCGTGCAGGGCTGCGGCAAGAGCCTCGCGGCGCGCGCGGCCGCGGGCGTGCTCGGCGTGCCGCTCGTGCGCCTGGATTTCGGCGCGTTGTATTCGAAGTGGCACGGCGAGTCGGAGAAGAACCTGCGCGAATCGCTGACCTCGGCCGAGGCGCTCGCGCCGTGCGTGTTGTGGCTGGACGAGATCGAGAAGGCACTGTCGACCAGCGAAAGCGACAGCGGCACGTCGCGCCGCGTGCTCGGCACGTTCCTGACCTGGCTCGCGGAGCAGCGCTCGCGCGTGTTCATCGTCGCGACCGCGAATGACATCACCGCACTGCCACCCGAATTGGTTCGCAAGGGACGGTTCGACGAGATCTTCTTCGTCGATCTGCCCTCGCCCACCGCGCGCGCGGAGATCCTGGCCATTCATTGCAAGAAGCGCGGCGTCGTCGTGTCAGAGAGCGACATCAAGGTGCTCGCCGCGCGCAGCGAAGGGTTCTCCGGCGCGGAGCTCGAACAGGCCGTCGTGTCCGCGCTGTACACGGCGCATGCAAAGCAGCAGAACGCCAATTCGCGTTTGATCGCCGCCGAGCTGGAGGCGACCCGGCCGTTGTCCGTGGTGCTCGGCGAGAAGATAACCGAGCTGCGCGCCTGGGCCACCGAGCGCACCGTCCCCGCGGATTAATGGGGACATTCCCCGTTTCCTAGCAAACGGGGACAGACCTCAAATGGAGGTCGCCCCGATCTCCCTCTCGAGCTCAGAGCGCCGGGTACTCAGCGCGGTGAAATGCCGAAGAGCCTGCTGCAGAACCACCACGGCGGCCAACAACATGACCACACCAGTGCCGAACGCACCGGCTGCCGCTGCACTACCCGTCGCGATGAGCATCGCGAGCGCGCCGAGGGCGAACACCGACGTGAACGTGACCGCCATCCTGCCCGCGATTACCCGATCGCGCGCGAACAACACGCGACGGGTGGTGAGCGCCCAACCCGCGAGCGCGATCCACGACAGCCCGATCACGCTCATCGCCCCGAACGCGATATGCGTGCGGAGCGGCAGCGCCGGCTCGGTAGCCCACAGTGCGACGGTGACCGTGGTCATCGCCGCCGCCGCGAGCAGCAACGCGACGTAGCCCATCCGGCGCTTCATCGACGTCTCCCCCTTCACGAGCTCATGGATGCTCATCAGCGATTCGTCCTGCGGGGTCATGGTCTTTCTCCTTCGATTGATAGTTCGCGCCGCAGCAGCCGGCGCGCGCGAAACAGGCGCGACTTGATCGTGCCGACCGGCGAGCCGATCAGGCCGGCGATCTCTTCGATCGTGAGCTCGCGCAGGTAGAACAGCGTCAAGGCCTCGCGCTCGAATGCGGGTAGTTTGGCGATGCCGGCGTCCAGCGCCGCGAAGTCAGCTTCGGGCGCGAGGTCCGAATCGGGCGCCGCGAGTGCGTCGAGATCGACTTCGTCGGATGCCGGACGCGCGTATTCGTATCGCAACCTGTCCATCGCGACGCGCCGCGCGATGCCGAACAGCCACGGTCGCAGCTTCGCCGGCTCTCGCAGCGAAGCGATGCCGCGCAACACGCGCAACCACGTGTCCTGCATGAGATCGCGCGCGGCATCGTCCCGCCCGGCGAGCCGACGCAGGTAGCGCCACAGGGGCTCGTGCCAGCGGGCGATCAGGGCCTCGAACGCGGCGCGCTCGCCGAGCTGGCAGCGGATCGCCAGCAGCTCATCGGCGCGGGGATCGGGGATTGCTGTTCCGGTGTTCACATCGAGGGAGTCGTGAGGACCGGAAAAAGGTTCGCGGCAGGTGAAAAAAAGGGACGCACCCGTCAGGTGCGTCCCCTTTTGCTAGGAAACGAGGAATGTCCCCATTATTTCTCGGCGCCGTTGGCTACTACTTCGGTGGTCTTGGCGTCGCCGAGATACTTCGGCAGCTCGAGGCCGGCCATTGCGGCGACGTCGTGCAGCGGCGGCAGGCTCTTGACCATCCCCGCGAGGAAGTTCGCGGTCGTGCCACCGTTGCCGTTCGCGCTCGCGCCCGAGTCCCACACCGTCACCTTGTCGATCTTGATCGCCTTGATGGCCTCGACCTGCAGCGTGACGATCTGCTCGAGCTTCTCGGTCAGCAGCAGCGTGGCCGCGGCGCGCGCGTCGTTGCCGGCACTCTGGACCAGCGCCTGGTAACCCTGCGCCTTCGCTTCGAGCACCTGCTTGATGCCTTTCGCCTCGGCCTCGTACTTGAGCAGCGTGGCGTCGGCGACACCCTGCGCCTCGCGCCGGGTCTTCTCGGCCTCGGCTTCCGCCGCGATCGTGATCTTCTGCTTCTCGATCTGCTGCTTCACGACCTCCGCGGCCGTGAGGCGCTGCAGTTCCGCCTTGGCCTGCGCCTTCTGGATCTCCGCCTGCGCGTCGAACTCCGCGACCAGGCCGCGCTGCTGGGCCTGCGCCGCCTGCACTGAAAGCTCCGCGTTCGACTGCACGATCAACGCCTTCGCGCGGTTCTCGCCGGCGATGGCCTCGGCTTCCTGCGCTTCGACGAACACGCGCTTCTCGGCCTCGGCCTTCTTCTGGCCTTTCTCCGAAGCCGCCTCGTTCTCGGCGATCTTGATCGACTTGTCACGCATGGCCTCGGCTTCGCCGATCGCCGCGAGCGTCTCCTGCTGCTGTACGTAGACGCGCTGATCGGCCTCGGCCTGCTTCTTGCCCTTCTCGGACTCGGCGACGTATTGCGCGACCTTGACGGTGCGCTCACGCACCTGCTCGGCCTCGCCCACCGAACCCTTGCGGTCCTGATCGGACACGTCGATCTTGGCCTGGTTGATGGCCTCGGACGCCGCCTTCTTGCCGATGCTCTCGATGTATCCCGACTCGTCCGTGATGTCGGTGATGTTCACGTTGATCAGGTACAGGCCGATCTTGTTGAGCTCGGGCGCCACGTTGCGGCGGATCGCGTCCAGGAATTTCTCGCGGTCCTGGTTGATCTGCTCGATGGTCAGCGACGCGACCGTCAGTCGCAGTTGGCCAAAAATTATTTCGCGCGCCATGCTCTCGACGTCGTCCTGCGCGAGATTCAGCAGGCGCTCGGCCGCGTTGTTCATGATCACTTCTTCGGTGCTGATACCCACCGTGAACGTGCTCGGCACGTTGACGCGGATATTCTGCAGCGACAGCGCCTTGGTCAGCGGGATGCTGATCGTGAGCGGCGTGAGGCTCATGTAGGTGTAGTCCTGGAACAGCGGCCAGATGAACGAGCCGCCGCCGTGGATACACTGAGCCGACTGGCCCTTGCCCACCTTGCCGTACTTCACGAGGATCTTGTCGGAAGGACACCGCTTGTAGCGGGACGCCAGGAAGATGATGGTGAACATCACCAGCACGACCAGAACCAGCATCGGCAACAATGCCATCGTGAGATCCATGAGACGCCCTCCGCGCGCGACTGCGCGCACTAACTACTGATCAGAGCCCGCTCGACCGGCGCGACGACCAGCGTATTCGCGGTCACGCTCTGCACGCGGATCGGCGTGCCCGTGGGAATCGTCGATCCATCGGCGGATACAGCCTCGAATTCGCGCAGCCGGTTGGCGAAATTGATCTGCACCCGACCGCCGTCCTTCGACACGGTGAGGTAGACCGACCCTTCGCTGCCGACCGCCGCGAACAGGCTGACCGTGCCGCTCGACTGCAACCGCAGCATGCCGCGGAAGATCTTGTGGATGATCCACATCGAAACGACACCGGCGCCGACCGCGCAAAGCACGGCGAGCGTCGCGCCCAGGACTCCGCCGTGGAACAGCACGTATCCGGCCACGCCGAACATCGCGAGGAAGGCCGAGACACCCTGGATGGTGAGCGCCTGGAACCCGACGTCGCTGTCGAGGTGGATCTCGTGGCTGTGATCGAGACCGGCGATCATGAGGATCATCCGGAAGAGCAGAATGAGTCCACCGACGAAGCCGCTGAGCAGGAACAACTGCTCCAGACCGTTGTGTGAAGCAAACCATTCCATCATGGTCGTTTCCCCCGCCGGTGTTTTGTGTTGTCCCGGCTGTGGAGACTATAGCGAGGAATTCAACGAAATTTCCGAATCAATTTTCGCGGGATATGACAGCCCGGCTGGCTCGTTCTCGGCGCCTTCCCGCGGGACTTTGCTCGGCTGCAGGAGCGGCCGGCTGGCGGCCAGTAGTTTGATGCGGACCGCCCCCCTCCCATCGGGCCGAACGCGGTGCCGGCAGCGTCGAATTCGCGTGAGTAGCCCACTCCCGGCCGGTCGCCGACCCGCGCCGCGGGCAGGGGCCCGGAGCGATACCGGAAGCCTGGAGGTCGTGCGTCAGCAGTGTACGCTCGCCCAGAACGTCGACCCGATTCGAGGGATCCATGTCCCGATACCTGCGCCCGTTGATACTTGCACTCGCGCTTCTCACGACTTTCGAGAACGAGTCTCTCGCCGCTACGGCCCGGGTATACACGCGGTCCGACGCCGAGCCGGAAAGATTCGGGGCCTCCGAGGTGGGCGCGGCCCTGAGATCGCGTGGGTTTGACGTCACTCTGCGTGACTCCATGGATGACTTCACGGTCCGCGACCGCGCGCTGGTCTACTTCAATTCGACCGTCGACGCGACCCTCGCGCCCGAGGGCTTCGAAATTCGTCACTCCGTCGACGGCCAGCGGCACGCATTTCATGTCGTGAGCCGGGATGCCGCCGGCGCCATGTACGGCGGACTCGAGCTCGCCGAACAGATCCGCGCCCACGGCGTCGAGAATGTGCGCGCTACCCTGCGCAATCCCCACATGCCCATGCGCGGCACCAAGTTCAACATCCCGCTCGACCTGCGCACGCCGAGCTACTCGGACATGAGCGATTCCGCGCAGCAGAACATCGCCACCGTGTGGGACTTCGAATTCTGGCGTGAGTATCTCGATCAGCTCGCGCGCGACCGCTACAACTTCGTGTCGCTGTGGAACCTGCATCCGTTCCCCTCGATGGTGAAGGTTCCCGAGTACCCCGACGTCGCGCTCGACGACGTGTGGCGCACGAAGGCGAAACTCGCCGAGGACTACACGACCCGCACCGTCGACCTGCTCTCGCCCGAAATGCTCGCGAACAAGGAAGTGGTGAAGAAACTCACCATCGACGAGAAGATCGCGTTCTGGCGCAAGGTCATGCAGTACGCGCACGACCGCAACATCCAGTTCCACGTCGTCACCTGGAACATCTTCACGTACGGCGTCGACGGCAAATACGGCATCACCGACGCGCTCGACAATCCGAAGACGGTCGACTATTTCCGCGCGAGCGTGCGCGAGATGTTCCGCACCTATCCACTGCTGGCGGGTATCGGGCTCACCGCGGGCGAGAACATGGGCGAGGTGAAGATGTATTCGGGCGGCGTCGATTCCTTCGACGCCAAGGAGAACTGGCTCCTGGCGACCTACGGCCAGGGCGTGCTCGACGCGGCACGTCGCGAGCCGGATCGCCGCATCCGGCTCATCCATCGCCAGCACGAATCGCGCGCGCAGGACATCGCGGCGACGTTCGCGCCGGTCATCTCGCGGCCCAACGTCGATTTCGTCTTCAGCTTCAAGTACGCGCAGGCGCACGCGTTGTCCTCGACGACTCAGACCTTTCACGAGGGCTACGTCGAATCGCTCGGCAAGCTCAAGACGCTCTGGACGATCCGCAACGACGACGCGCTGATGTTTCGCTGGGCGGCGCCCGATTTCGTGCGCGAGTTCGTGCGCAACATGCCGCACGAGGTGTCCCAGGGCTACTACGTCGGCTCGGACATGTGGGTGTGGGGTCGCGAGTTCCTCGACCGGAAACCGAGCCAGCCGCGGCAGCTCGAGGCGGGCAAGCACTGGCTGCACTTCCTGCTGTGGGGGCGACTCGGTTACGACCCGACGCTCGACGACGAGCGGATCGCCGCGCTCGTTGCGCAGCGTTTTCCGGGAATGGACGGCACCGCGTTGCTCGAGGCCTGGCAGGACGCCTCGATGATCTATCCACTCGTCACCGGTTTTCACTGGGCGGACTTCGACTTCCAGTGGTACATCGAGGGCAGCCGCAGCCGCCCGGGCCCGGCGAAGACCGCGAGCGGATTCCACAGCGTGGAGACCTTCATCGACCAGAAGGTGCATCCGGGGACGGACAACATCCCGATCCCGAAGCACGTCGAAGCCGTGACGGCGGGCAAGGACCTCACGGGCACGACTCCGCCCGCGGTCGCGGACAGGATCGATGCGCGCGCCGACGCCGCCCTCGCCGCGCTGAAGGCGCTGGACGCAAAGGCGGCCGTGCGCCGCAATCCCGAGCTCGACGCCACGCTCGCCGACATCCGCGCGATGGCGCTGCTCGGCAAGTACTACGCCGCGAAAATCCGCGGCGCGACCGAGCTCGCGTTGTATCGCGTCACGAAACTCGCCCCGCATCGGCAGGCGGCCATCGACCATCTCACGGCCGCCAGCGGCTTCTGGCACGATTACTCGGCCCGCACCGCCGCGCGGTATCGCAATCCGGTGTGGACCAATCGCGTCGGGATCGTGGATTTCCAGGAGCTGGACGCCGAAGTGCGGGCCGACATCGAAATCGCGCGGGCGCCGTAATTCATTGATGTAACTGGGTGATTGGAGCGCCGATTCCGCCAGCCCGAACCTGAACGAACCTGAACGGCCGGTTCAGGCTCCGCTCAGGTCGCGGGTCGGATACTGGCCCCGCAACGGATCGAAGGCGATCCGCTAAGGAGAGATCGATGAAACGCCCCGTGACCTTGCTTCTCGTCGCCACGCTGCTCGCGAGCACCTCCGCTTTCGCCGCCAAGAAAGAAGACTCGGTGGGCAAGGTGATCAAGCGCGAGATCGTTCGCGAAAACCACGGCAATCGCGGTAACGATCGCGGCAACAGCCATCGCGGCAACGATCATCGCAACAACGATCATCGTGGCAACAACCGCGGCACCGACCGCGGCAACAACCGCGGGAACGACCGTGGCAACGATCGTGGCCACGACCGCGGCAACGACCGCCGTGATGATCGCCGTCACGACAACAACCATCGCAACGACAACCACCGGAACGACAACCGGCACAGCTGGAACGGGAATCGCGGCACCCGCCACAACAACCACCCGCGCGGCTGGGATCGTCACCGCAACGACTGGCACAACCATCCCAACTACTGGGACAACCGTCGCCACGACCGCCGCGACTACGCGCGTCATCGGTATCACTTCGGCCACTACCATGCGCCGGCGGGGTACTACTACCGCGTCTGGCACCGCGGCGACTACCTGCCGCGCGCGTGGTACGGCCACTCGTACATCATCTACGACTGGCGCCCGTATCGGCTGTACGCCCCGCCCTACGGCTATCACTGGGTCCGCGTCGGCAACGACGTGATGCTGACCGCGATCGCCACCGGCCTGGTCCTCGATGTGCTCTACGACATCTGGTACTGACCTAACTGGGGTCAGACAGACCCATTTGCTGGAAAACGGTGCCGGACCTGCCCCAGGTCCGGCACTTTTTTGCCTGAACGTAGGGCTCGCCCGATTTCCTCCCTCCGCTTTCCGAATCGAAGCCTCATCGGAAATGGTGCCTGCCCTCATTTCCCACTACGCTTGTGGCATGTCCTCCGACCGTCTAGACGCCATCGAAGAAAAACTCGCCCATCTCGAGCGCGCCCTCGCCGAGATCAGCGACGTGGTCGTGCGCCAGCAGAAGGAACTCGACCAGGCACTGGAACGCAATCAAAGACTCGGTGACAAGATCGCGGCTCTCGAATCCGACTTCGGTCCCAGCGCGACCGCGTACGAGAAACCACCTCACTACTGATCCGCTTCGGGTTCCTCTTCGAGCAGGTGGCGGAAGAACCGCTCGGGCGCATTGAGGAAGTCGCGCGTGAGCCGGAAATGCTCGGATTCGCGATAGTCAATCTCGGTCAGCGCACCGCCATCCAGGCTGAGGACGCGCGAGCCCGGCAGCGTCAACAGGATCGGGGAATGCGTCGCGATGATGAACTGCGCGACCCGCTTCGCTGAAAGTTCGTGGAGTATCCGCAGGAACGCGAG
The DNA here is from genome assembly GCA_023417985.1 of Actinomycetes bacterium. Lineage (GTDB taxonomy): Bacteria > Actinomycetota > Actinomycetes > Mycobacteriales > Mycobacteriaceae > Rhodococcus. The sequence goes on from JAEZDV010000276.1 coordinate 44,037, forward strand.
CTGGCGTTGCGGAGACAGCGCCGCCTCGGGCTCATCGAGGATGAACAGGCCGTCTTCGAAGTTGTGACTGAAGAGCGCGAGAAAAGCCTCGCCGTGCGACTGATCGTGCAGCGACTTTCCGCCGTAAGCCTCGAAGGTGCTGCCGACTTCCTCGAGATACGTCGCGAAGTCGAAGAAAGTTTCGGCGCGCAGGAAGAATCCGCCGGTGACCCGTTGCCGCCAGCCCATGCGAAAAGCCCGGCCCAGCGCGTGCCCGTCCGCGCCCTCCGCGAAACTCTGGTCGCGATGCCCGCCGCGCTGGCCGAACCCCGCGGCCCACGCGAGCGCTTCGAGCAGCGTCGATTTCCCGGCGCCGTTTTCGCCCACGAGGTAGGTCACGGGCGTCGTGAGAGTGAGATCGAAGCGGTCGCCGATGATCGGCAGCGTGAATGGATAGACCTCGGGCTGGACCTTGTCCGGCTTGAGGCCCACGTGAGTGAGGAACGGGCTGCCCGGCAGTGCCGAGCCTTTCCCGACCACGACGCGCCGGCGCATCGAACTACCGCGGGCTCCTGACGAAGCCCACGGTCAGATCGAGCGCATCGAGCGCACCCTGCAGCAGGAACTCGCCGCGCGGCAGGTCGCCGCGCTTCTGACCCTGGTTGCCGAGGACGAAGTCGTGGTAGCCGTGTTCGTAGACTTCCATTCGCACGCGCTTGCCGTGTTTCGCGAGCTCGTCGTGCAGCCGGGTGTCCAGCAACAGCAGGCGATCCTCGGTCCCGACGATGATCAGGACCGGCGCCTTGATCGGCGCGATGTTCTCTTTCGAGATCGCCGGATCCGGCGGAGTCGTCGCGAAATCCGGGCGCGATCCGTTCGCGCCTATCTCGTAGCCCAGGAACCAGATCGGCGCCGGCGCGCCGGCCACCACGGCGTGCAGCGTCGGCACGCGCGCGGCCAGGTACATGACGAGGTTGCCGCCGAGACTCACGCCATACACGCTCACTTCGTCGCGCTTCACGTACGGCAGGCTCTGGACGTGTTCGATCACCGAGATGCCGTCGTCGATCGCGGTCACGAGGCCCGTCGACGAGGG
>JAEZDV010000286.1 GCA_023417985.1 Actinomycetes bacterium
CGGCCCGGGGGGCGGGCGGCGGCCCCCCCCCCCCGGCACGGTGACGGTGCCGGTCTACGTCAGGTAGCGGTAGGCAGGCGAACCGGGTTCGAGCCGCTGCGCCTCCACCGGCGAAGCGTCCATGCGGGTGAGCAGTGATGAAAGGTGGTCTGCTGCACCGAGTTCGATACCGACCAGCGCTGCGCCCGTCTCCCGGTTGTTGCGCTTGACATACTCGAACAACGTGATGTCGTCGTCGGGTCCGAGCACCTCGTCGAGGAACCTTCTCAGTGCGCCAGGCTCTTGCGGGAAGTCGACGAGAAAGTAGTGTTTGAGGCCGCGGTGCACGAGCGAGCGCTCGATGATCTCGCCGTAACGCGAAACGTCGTTGTTGCCTCCCGAGACCAGGCAGACGATGTTGGCGTTCGGCTGCACAGCGAGAGACTCGAGGGCAGCAACCGACAGCGCACCGGCAGGTTCGGCGATGATCCCTTCGTTCTGGTAGAGCTCGAGCATCGCCGTGCAGATCGCTCCCTCGTCGACCTGGGCCATGCCGAACGGCGCGCTGCCGAGGCCCTCCCGCCGCAAGGCGGACACGAGGGGAAGGTTCGAGTGGGTGACGATTTCCGCGCCGAGGCGGGAGACCACCGCGTACGGCAGGTCTCCGATCCGCTTGACCGCGGCGCCGTCGACGAACGGTTCGACTTCCGGCAATGTCACCGGGCCACCGGCCACAAGGGCGGCGGTCATGGACGCAGCGCCGGCGGGTTCGACACCGACGATGGACGTGTGCGGTGAGCGCTCGGACAGGTACGACGCGAGTCCGGCGATCAGCCCGCCACCACCGACCGGCACGACCAGCAGATCGAGGTCGCCGTGCAATTGTTCGACGATCTCGCGGGCGATGGTGCCCTGACCGGCGGCGGTCCGGACGTCGTCGAACGGCGGGATCAGTGTCGCACCGGTGCGTGCGACATCCTCGGCGGCGGCAGCTGCAGCCGCGTCGAAAGTGTCGCCGATACCGATGAGCTCGACGAAATCGCCACCGTGGGCACGGATGCGGTCGCGCTTCTGCTTCGGCGTGCGGGTCGGCACATAGATCCGACCCTTGATTCCCATCGCACGGCAGGCGTATGCGACACCCTGCGCGTGATTGCCGGCGCTCGCGGTGACCACACCGGCGGCACGCTCGCTCCCGTCGAGCTGGGCCATCGCGTTGTAGGCGCCGCGCAACTTGAACGACCGCACTCTCGTGAGGTCCTCCCGCTTGAGGTAGACGTTCGCGCCGGTCAGAGCGGACAGCCGGGAGCACGGTTCGAGGGGTGTCGGGGCTACCACCGCGGAAATTCGCTCGGCTGCCGCATCGATGTCAGCCGCGCTGGGCACGGCGGTGTCGTGTGTCGGTTCAGCTGTTCGCGCGGTGGAGGTCACCGGTCAATGCTGCCACTTCCCGCTCGGCACCGACAACGCGGACCCCGGCCCGCACCGTCGAAAGTGGTGGCCGACCCCGTTCAGGAGCCGAACTGCGACGGTCTCGGCACGTTACGAAGGTTCGATTTCGCCATCTGTACGGCCTCCCCCACACCGCCGTTCATCACGACCTTCGACATGGCCAGGGCGAAGCCCTTGACCTGTTCGCCGGTGATCGCCGGCGGTAGCGACAGTGCTCGCGGATCGGTGACGACGTCGATCAGTGCCGGTCCGGGGCGGGCGAACGCGTCCCGGAGGGCGTGCTCCACGTCCGCAGGGTCTTCGACCCGACGCGCGAAGATGCCGAGCGCTTCAGCCACCCGCGAGTAGTCCACGGAGGGAACGTCGACACCGAAGTCCGCGAGACCGTCGACCAGCATCTCGAGTTTGACCATCCCGAGCGTCGAGTTGTCGAACAGCACGATCTTGATGGGCAACCGGTGCATGACGACGGTGACGAGTTCGCCGAGGAGCATCGCGAGTCCGCCGTCGCCGCTGACGGACACGACCTGACGGTCGGGCGCGGCGATCTGCGCGCCGATCGCATGCGGCAGGGCGTTGGCCATCGACCCGTGCAACGCCGAAGTCAGGAACCGCCGCCGCCCGTTCGGGTTCAGGTAGCGGGCGGACCACACGTTGCACATCCCGGTATCGGCGGTGAACACCGCATCATCAGCGGCGATGTCGTCGAGGATCGATGCCACGAACTCGGGGTGGATCGGTTTCCGCTGTCCGACCGGCGTGGTGTACGCCCCGACGACCTTCTGCATCAGATTCCGGTGCCGTTCGAGGGTGTGTTCCAGAAAGCTGCGATCGGTCTTGCGCCGGATCAGCGGTCGCAGGGCCCGAAGCGTCGCGGAGGCGTCTCCGTGTACCGCGAGGGTGAGTTGGGTGCGTCGGCCGAGTCTCGCGGCGTCGACGTCGATCTGGGCGGTGGGGACGTCCGGTAGGAACTGGTCGTACGGGAAGTCCGTGCCGATGAGGAGCAGCAGGTCGGCGCCGTGCATTCCGTCGTGGGCGGCACCGTAGCCGAGCAGGCCGGTCATTCCCACGTCGAAGGGGTTCTCGTACTGGATCCATTCCTTGCCACGGAGGCTGTGCCCGACCGGCGCGGCCACCGTGTCGGCGAGTGCCAGCAGTTCCTCCCGCGCGCCCCGGACCCCCTCGCCCGCGAAGATCGCGATCTTGTCGGCTCCGTTGATCGCCTCCGCCAGCGCGCCGACGTCGGCGGGATCGGGAACGAGTGTGGAGGCTCCGGTGCGAACGAGGCGGGGCGCGGGCCCGGCTGCCGGCAGCGCGGCGATGTCGCCCGGAAGAATGGCCACCGCGACACCCGGACCGGCAAGGGCGTGGGCCATCGCGCTGTGCACGACACGTGGCGCCTGAGCCGGCGAACTGATCAGTTCGGTGTAGGTCGAACATTCGACGAACAACCGATCGGGGTGGGTCTCCTGGAAGTACCCCGTTCCGATCTGCGTCGACGGGATGTGCGACGCGATCGCCAGCACGGGCGCGCCCGACCGGTGGGCGTCGTAGAGCCCGTTGATCAGATGCAGATTCCCCGGTCCGCACGAACCGGCGCATACCGCCAGTTCTCCGGTGATCTGGGCGTCGGCGGCAGCCGCGAACGCGGCCGCCTCCTCGTGGCGCACATGGATCCAGTCGATGCCACCTCGAGCGGAGCCACCGGTCCGGCGCACCGCGTCGACCACCGGATTCAGGCTGTCGCCCACGATGCCGTAGATCCGCCGGACACCGGCGTCCACGAGCTGCGAGACGAGCTGGTCCGCGACGGTGCGCCCGGCCATCGGTCTAACTCCGCTCGAGGACGAAAACCGGGATCGAGCGCTCGGTCTTGGTCTGGTAGTCGGCGTAATCCGGGTAGGCCTCGACGGCGCGTTCCCACCACAGAGCCTTCTCGTCCCCGTGTACTTCGCGGGCGACCATGTCGTACACCTCGGTGCCGTCGCGCAGCTCGACGTGCGGGTCTGCGACGACGTTGTAGTACCAGACCGGATGCTTCGGTGCACCCCCGAGGGAAGCGACTACCGCGTAGGTGCCGTCGTGCTCGACCCTCATCAGCGGGGTCTTCCGCAGTTTGCCCGTCTTGGTGCCACGCGTCGTCAGAATCACCACAGGCCGACCGCCGAGCGTGGTGCCTTCGGTTCCGCCCGAGGACTCGTACGTGGCGACCTGGTCGGCGGCCCACGACGACGGGCTGGGTTCGTATTCTCCGGTGAGAGGCATGTCTCCAGTGAACACGGTTAGGTGATGCGGCACACGTTCGTGAGAAAGTTCGTTGACCCGAATTCTGGAATACGACTACCCTGAGGAAAGACTTTCCACGACCCTGCAGGAGGAGCGATGACGACCCTCGACGCGCCGTCCCCCAAGGTTGCGCGCGAAAGCCACATCGACCTTGCCGGTACCGCATGGCCGCTGTACAAGCTCGAGGCCGTCGCGGTCGGGTTCGTCCTCCTTCTGATGCTCTTCGTCGTCACCGGTGCCGCACAGATTGCAGTGCTCACCGCCGCAGCCGCCGCGACCGTCGTGTGGTGGGCCCGGCGGATCTACTACCTCCGCGGGTAATGCCCACCCACCGAGCGACGAGGCCGGCCGAGCCCGCGCGGGCAGGAGTGGCCTGGCGGGTGGTGATCGGTTATCCGCCAGCGGTCTCGCCGGACACGCGCTCGAAGCGTGTCCAGCCCTTCCAGCCCCGTTCCTCCAAGAGTGCGAGCAGCCGCTTGGCGGCGGGAGCGGACTCGGCCATCGTGGCGTCCAGCAGGTCGACGAAGCTGTCATCGAATCCGTCGTCGCGCACGTCGCCGGATTCGACCGCGCGGGTGGTGATGCGGTCCAGGATGTCGGCGACCTCGACCACACGGGGGTCATCGGCCGTCCAGTCGAGGGCTCCGCTGAGCAGGGTGTACAGCCGCACCATCTCCGGGTCGTCCAAGTCCGCGTGCTTCCGCGCGATGACGGCGTCGATCCGATCCGGAATCTGCGCGGCGATCATGATCCAGGCGTCCCGCTCCCTCTCGATGTACCGCTCTTCGATGCCGAGTCCGCGCAGCCGGTCGAGGTAGCCGATCACGCTTGCGGGGAGGGCCATCTGTCCACCGGCGGCGAGCCGGGCGAGCCGCTTGCGGGTCTCCTGCAACTGCCGGACCTCGGCGCGCAACCTTTTGTCGATCTGCCGGATGCCCTCGGCGAACTCCTCGGGCGCGGCGTCGAGGAGACCCTCGACCTGTGCGAGAGGAACGCCGGCGCCGGCCAGGATATGGATGCGGATCAGGCGCACGACCGCGGCAGCGTCGTAGCTGCGATACCCGGACCGGTTGCGATCGGGCTCCGGCAGCAGACCGATCTTGTGGTAGTGGCGCACCGCAGCAACCGTCACCCCGGCGTATTCGGCGAGCTGGCTGATCGTGAGCATGCCCTCCACCCTGCCTCAGGCGACCTTCCCCCGATAGACGACCATCGCGGCGACGCACGCGGCGACGGAGATCCCGACGCACCAGGCGAGTGCGACCCAGATGTCACCGCTGACGGGCTGCTGGACGAACAGATCGCGGATCGTGTCGACGATGGAGGTCACCGGCTGGTGCTCGGCGAACCACCGCACCGGTCCCGGCATCGACTCGGTCGGCACGAACGCGGAGCTGATCAACGGCAGAAAGATCAGCGGCTGCAGAACCGCGCTCGCACCATCCACCGACTTCGCCGACAGCCCCGAGAGCACCGCCACCCACGTCAAAGCGAAGATGAACAGGACCATGATGCCCGCGACCGCAAGCCACCCCAGCACCCCGGCGCCCGTGCGGAAGCCCATGAGGAGTGCGACGCCCGTCACGAGCACAGCGGAGATGATGTTTGCCACGAGCGAGGTCAGCACATGCGCACACAAGGCGGACGACCGGGCGACGGGCATCGAGTGGAATCGGTCGAAGATGCCGCCCTGCATGTCGATGAAGAGGCGGTAGGCGGTGTAGGAGACGCCCATCGCGACCGTGATCAGCAGAACACCCGGCAACACGTAGTCGATGTATTCGCCCGAGCCGGTGTCCTGCCCGGTGGTGACGGCACCCCCGAACACGTAGATGAACAGCAGCATGATCACGATCGGCATGACCGCGGTGGTGATGATCGTGTCGGGACTGCGCATGACATGCTTCATGGACCGCCCGGTCAGGATGGCGGTGTCACCGAAGAAGCGTGTGGTCATGATGCCCCCTTCTCGCCCGCGCCGCTGTTCGCGGTGGAGGCGTCCCTGTCCCCGCCCACCACGGCGAGGAAGATGTCTTCGAGGGACGGCTGCTTCTCGACGTACTCGACCTTCACCGGCGGCAGCAGGTTCTTCAGCTCGTCCAGAGTGCCGTCGACGATGATCCGGCCCTTGTGCAGGATCGCGATCCGGTCGGCCAGTTCCTCGGCCTCGTCCAGGTATTGCGTGGTCAGCAGCACGGTCGTCCCGCCCGCGGCGAGCTTCTCGACCGCCTGCCACACCTCGATGCGCCGCTCCGGGTCGAGGCCTGTGGTCGGCTCGTCCAGGAACACCACCGGCGGGTTTCCGATCAGGCTCATCGCGATGTCCAGACGCCGGCGCATGCCACCGGAGTACTGGCCGACCTTCCGGTCGCCGGCATCGGTCAGCGCGAATCGGTCGAGCAGCTCGTCCGCGATCGCACCGGAATTCTTCATGCGGCGTAGCTTGGCGACGAGGACCAGGTTCTCCCGGCCGGTGAGGATCTCATCGACCGCGGCGAACTGTCCCGTCAGGCTGATGGACTCTCGCACCCGCGCCGGCTGCGAAGAGACGTCGAAGCCGTTGATTCCGGCGGCTCCCGCGTCCGCCTTCAACAGCGTGGACAGGATGCGCACCACTGTCGTCTTGCCCGCACCGTTCGAGCCGAGCAGCGCGAAGATGGTCCCCGGAGCGACCTCGAAGTCCACCCCGCGTAGCACCGAGAGCTTCCCGTACGACTTCTCCAGACCCTGCACCCGGATCGCCGGAGCGGCTGTAGATCCCTCAGTCATGAACGCCCGCTCCCTTTCTCCGCCTCGGCACGGACGAACACATCGACCAGGCGCTTGCTTTCCTTGTCGATCCACTCGCCCTCCGAGTACTCCACCAGGAAGCCGCCGGCGAACCGGACACGATCGTCACCTGCGCGACGGTGCCGATCCCTTGCCCGGCCGACGACCTCGCAGATGGAAGTGCCATCGGTTGCTGCCCGTTCGAACGGGTCCGCGAACTCCTCCAGCATCGACACGAGCGTGTCACCCTTCGTGATCGCTCCGCGGTACATCAGGTACCGCTCCAGCGCATCCGCCTCCTCGCCGTAGCCGACGGGCAGCACACTTGTGGGCCGATTGCACTCCCGCCACCGCTTCGTTTCGCCGATTTCGCCGACAACCTTCTCGATGAAACCCGACATCGTCCGCCTCCTCTCATGGAGCCGACCGCCCTGTGCGAATGCTCCCGAACTCAGGATGCAGGGTTGATGCGGGATCAAGGTCAAGCCCGAATTTCGAAGTGCAGCGTGATCTCGGCAGCGTGGTTGCGGACTGAGGTCAGCATCCCTGTGTGCCACCGGCGTATTCGAGGATGTTGTAGAGGCGATCTCGCTCGCACCAGCCGATCTCGTCGCCCACGGGGTCGAGACCATCGACCGCATCAGCGGTAAGCGCCTCGGCTGTTCGCAGAATCTTCGACCAGAGATGCACCTTCTCGAAACCTGCCCAGACGACACGCCAGGGCTACGGCCGGTCCGATCAGAGCGGTACGACTGCGTGCGAACGCGCAACCTGACGGTGATCCCATGCTGGCCGGGCATAGGATTCGCGGCCAGCGTTGGCAGGCAACTCCACAGTGGCCGAGCGCAACTCGATCGTTCGCCTTCGTAGCAACGCAACCCATGCGCAACGCGATAATCGAGCGGTGCCTGGGCACTACATGGTTGTCCCGCGCGGGATGGGCCGGCTCGCTTCCTGCCCGCTCCTGCTCAGGTAGCCAGACAGCTCGGGCCGAGCAACGCCTTCAGATCACCCATCAGCGCCGACGACGGCTCGACGCGCAGACTGTCGTCGAGTCGGAGCACCGTCACCTTGCTTCCGGTGATCAGCCGCACGTTCACATCGGCGGTTCCCGGATGCCGGGTGAGCACATTCTTCAGTGCCCCGACCTTGTCGGGCGTGCACAACCGCGTCGGCATCGACACCGACACCGGCTTCGCGACGCCGATCTGGGACAGGTCCGGTACGGCGAGATCGTTCGCGATCAACGAGATGCGGTCGTCGCGGACGGAGACTCTCGCCTTTACGAGCACCACCGAGTCTTCGACGACATCCATTCCGTAGACGGCATAGGCCTGCGGGAAGAAAAGGACCTCGATGCCGCCGGTGAGGTCTTCGAGCTGGGCCGACGCCCACGCGAGGCCGTTCTTGTTGATGCGCCGGTTCACCGACGCGAGGATGCCGCCTACGGTGACCTGCGTCCCGTCCTTGAATCCGCCTTCGAGGATCGCCGGGATGTGCGTGTCGGACTGCGCCGCGAGAACGTGCTCGACGCCGTTGAGCGGGTGCCCGGAGACGTAGAGGCCGAGCATCTCGCGTTCGAGGGCGAGACGATGCTTGGCGTCCCACTCCTCGTCCGGGATCTTCACGTTGAACACCGACACGACCGACTCGTCGGCGTCGGCGCCGCCGAACAGGTCGAACTGACCGATGGCCTCGGCCTTCTTGGTGCTCATCACCGCGTCGATGGCGTCGGCGTGCACCAGCATCAGCCCCTTGCGGGGATGGCCGAGCGAGTCGAAACCGCCTGCCTTGATGAGAGATTCGGTGACTTTCTTCGAACAGGCGACCGTGTCGATCTTGTCGAGGTAGTCGGAGAAGTCGGTGAACCTCCCCTTCTCCTCGCGGGCCTTGATGATCGACGCCACGACGTTGGTACCCACGTTGCGCACGGCGCCGAGGCCGAACCGGATATCCTCGCCCACCGACATGAAGTTGGTGTGCGACTCGTTCACGTCGGGGGGCAAAACGGTGATGCCCATCTTGCGGCAGTCGGACAGGTAGATCGCTGCCTTGTCCTTGTCGTCGCCGACCGAGGTGAGAAGACCCGCCATGTACTCGGCCGGGTAGTTCGCCTTCAGGTACGCCGTCCAGAAGGAGACGAGACCGTACCCGGCTGCGTGCGACTTGTTGAACGCGTAGCCCGCGAACGGGAGGATCGTGTCCCACAGGGCCTTGACCGCAGGCTCGGAGAAGCCGTTCTTCAGCATGCCTTCCCGGAAGCCCGCATACGCCTCCTCGAGCACCGAGAGCTTCTTCTTGCCCATGGCGCGCCGGAGGATGTCGGCCTGCCCGAGCGAATAACCGGCCACCTTCTGAGCGATCTGCATGATCTGCTCCTGGTAGACGATCAGACCGTAGGTATCGGCGAGGATCTCCTTGAGCGGTTCCTCGAGCTCGGGGTGGATCGGCGTGACCTGCTGCCGGCCGTTCTTACGGTCGGCGTAGTCGTTGTGCGCGTTCATGCCCATCGGCCCGGGCCGGTACAACGCGAGGACGGCGACGATGTCCTCGAATCCGGTGGGCTGCATCCGACGCAGCAGATCGCGCATCGCGCTGCCGTCGAGCTGGAACACGCCGAGCGTGTCGCCGCGCGCGAGCAGTTCGTAGGTCGCCGGGTCTTCGAGCGGAAGCGTGTCGAGATCGAGGTCGATCCCGCGGTTGACCTTGATGTTCTCGATCGCGTCACCGATGACCGTGAGGTTGCGCAGCCCCAGGAAGTCCATCTTCAGCAGGCCGATGGCCTCGCACGACGGGTAATCCCAGCCGGTGATGATCGCGCCGTCCTGCGCGCGCCTCCACAGGGGAATCGCGTCCATCAGCGGCTCGGACGACATGATCACCGCGCAGGCGTGCACGCCGGCGTTGCGGATCAGACCTTCGAGACCCTTCGCGGTCTCGTAGATCTTCTTCACGTCGGGGTTCGAGTCGATGAGCGCGCGGACCTCGGCGGCTTCCTTGTTCCGCTCGTGGTTCGGGTCGGTGATACCGGACACCGAGATGTCCTTGGCCATGATCGGCGGCGGCAGCGCCTTGGTGATCTGATCGGCGATGGCGAAGCCCGGCTGCCCGAACTGCACGCGCGCGGAGTCCTTGATCGCGGCCTTCGTCTTGATGGTGCCGAACGTGATGACCTGCGCCACCTTGTCGGTTCCCCACTTCTCCGACGCGTAGCGCACCATCTCGCCGCGACGACGGTCGTCGAAGTCGATATCGATATCGGGCATCGACACACGTTCGGGGTTGAGGAATCGCTCGAACAGCAGTCCGTGCGGAATGGGATCGATGTTGGTGATGCCCATCGCGTAGGCGACGAGCGAGCCTGCCGCCGAACCGCGACCGGGCCCGACACGGATACCGACCTCCCGCGCGTGGTTGATCAGGTCGCCGACGACGAGGAAGTAGGCGGGAAAGCCCATCTCGTTGATCACGCCGATCTCGTAGTCGGCGCGCGCGAGGTACTCCTGCGGCGGACCGGAGGGGAATCGGCGGTCGAGGCCGCGCATCACCTCGTGCCGCAGGAAGCTCTCCTGGGTGTGCCCTTCGGGCACCGGGAAGATCGGCATGCGGTCGCGGTGGGTCCACACGTCGTCGTACGACTGAACGCGCTCACCGATCAGCACCGAGTTGTCGCACGCGCCGGGCACCTCGGCGTCCCAGATGGCGCGCATTTCGTCGGCGGACTTGAGGTAGTAACCGTCACCGTCGAACTTGAACCGGGTGGGATCCGACAGCGTCTTGCCGGTCTGGATGCACAGCAGCGCTTCGTGGTTCTCCGCGGCGTCCTTGGTGACGTAGTGGCAGTCGTTGGTGGCCAGCGGCGGGATGCCGAGCTTGTTGCCGATCTCGAGCAGACCCTCGCGGACCCGGCGTTCGATGGACAGACCGTGGTCCATCAGTTCGAGAAAGAAGTTGTCCTTGCCCCAGATCTCCTGCCACTTCGCTGCGGCCTCGAGGGCTTCGCGGTCGTGGCCGAGGCGCAGCCGGGTCTGGATCTCGCCCGACGGGCAGCCTGTGGTCGCGATGATGCCCTCGGCGTGCGACGCGATGAGTTCCTCGTCCATGCGAGCCCACTTGCCCAGCTGACCCTCGATGGAGGCCAGGGAGGACAGCTTGAACAGGTTGCGCAGCCCCGTCGCGTTCTCGGCCACCATCGTCATGTGGGTGTAGGCACCCGAGCCGGAGACGTCGTCGGACTTCTGGCTGGGATCGCCCCACTTGACACGCTTGGTGTCGAACCGGGAGCCCGGCGCGACGTAGGCCTCGATGCCGATGATCGGCTTGATGTCGTACTTCTTGGCGACGTTGTAGAACTCGCTGGCACCGTACATGTTTCCGTGGTCGGTCATGCCGACGGCCGTCATCCCCAGCCGCTGCGCCTCGGCGAACAACGGGCCGACCTTCGCGGCGCCGTCGAGCATCGAGTACTCGGTGTGGTTGTGCAGATGAACGAACGAGTCAGCCACGCGTGCCTCTCCCGGGATGTCTGTGGGCACCGACGAGTCTAAGCCGAGCTACCGACAGCTCCGACCGCGGCGCGCCCACGCTGCGCACGGATCAGCGCATCGGTGCTGTACACCACAAGCGCCACCCAGATCAGGACGAAACCGATCCACCGTGACGCCGGCATGTCCTCGTGGAGGACGAACACTCCCCACGCCATCTGCAGACTCGGTGTCAGGTACTGCAACATACCCAGCGTCGCGAGCGGAACCCGTTGGGCCGCAGCCCCGAACAGCAGCAACGGCACCGCGGTGACGATGCCGGCGGACATCAGCAGCGCGGTGTGACCGGCACCGAATCCGATGAAGGTGCCCGTGCCTGTCACAGCGAGAAAGATCACGTAGGCCAGCGCGAAGGGAGCCGCGACCACACCTTCGCCCGCCAGTGAGGTCCGCGGATCGAGCGGAACGACCTTCTTGATGACTCCGTACAGCGCGAACGACAATGCGAGGGTCAGCGCCAGGACGGGGGGTCGCCCGTAGTCGACGGTGATGACGAGCACCGCGCACACCGCGAGAATCAGCGCACCGATCTGCGCCGGCCGCAGCCGCTCCCGGAAGAACAGGACGCCGAACAGCACGCTGACGAGTGGATTGATGAAGTACCCGAGTGCGGTTTCGACGACCCGTCCCGACGTGACGCCGTAGATGTAGGTGCCCCAGTTGACCGCGATCGCCGCAGAGGCCGCGGCAACGAGCATCCAGGTGCGCAGCGGCAGTCCCCGTAGCGAACCCAGCCTTCCCATCAAGGCGAGGACGACCACCATGAGTACCAGCGTCCACAGCACCCGGTGCGCGAGGATCTCGACGGCACCGGCCGGCGCGAGCAAACCGAAGAACGCCGGAAACAGCCCCCAGGACAGATACGCGCCCAGACCGCACAACACACCGGTGCGCAGGGCGGGGGCAGTAGGCCGTTTCACCAGCACACCGTACGTCTGACGGGAAGCAGCCGGTTGCCGGGGACCGGTGCGCTCATGGTTCGGCGTCGTCCGGACCGGGAACGACTGCGTCGACGTGCTGGGGTAGCAGGGGTGTCAGGGAGAACCGTCCTGCGACGGCGTCGGAGGGAAGCGCTTCCACCGCGCGCACCGCGGGAGCGTCGGCGGCGGCACTCAACTGCGCGGGGGTACCCCGCACCGCGACGCCCACGATGCAGTCACAGCCTGCGGCCAGCCGGTCAGCGGACACCGCGGCGATCCGGGCGGCCCGGTCCGACCCGGACGCCTGCTGCCGCAGCCGTCCCGCCGCGACCTGCGGAGCCGAGCGCAGCGCCTCCGGATGCGCCGACACCACGACCGGCACCAGCGGGGTCTGCACGCGATCGATCGGGACCCGGAAGAGGACCTGCGCGATCCGCAGGTTCCCCGGAAGGGCAGCGACGTCGTCGACGCCCACTTCCCGCTCGAACGAGATCAGCCCCCAGTGCTCGGTGCCCGGCTCCTTCTCTGCTTCGGTGAGGCTCTCGTCGGCGCGCGCGAGGTAGTCACGGACGAGTTCACCGCTGTCGGGGCCGAGGCCGTCGCTCCGCACGGACGCGGGCCGTACCGGTGAGAGCCATCCGGCGACGAGCACCGCGAGCACGACAGCAGCGACGGCCGCCCACGACAGCGCGCGCCTCATAGGTCAGGCGTTGCGGAGCACGTCGAGCGCGTGTTCCAGATCCGCGGGGTACTTGCTCTCGATCTCGACCCAGTTGCCCTGGGTCGGGTGGGCAAATCCCAGCGACTTGGCGTGCAGCCACTGCCGTTCCAGTCCCAGCTTGGCGGCGAGTCGCGGGTCGGCGCCGTACGTGAGGTCGCCGCAGCAGGGGTGCCGCAGCGCGGAGAAGTGCACGCGGATCTGGTGCGTACGTCCGGTCTCGAGATGCACGTCGAGGAGGCTCGCAGCCTGGAATGCCTCGATGGTGTCGTAGTGGGTGACGCTGGGCTTGCCGTCGGCGGCGACGGTGAACTTCCAGTCACTGCTCCGGTGCCGCCCGATGGGTGCGTCGATGGTGCCGCTGCTCGGGTCGGGATGTCCCTGCACGAGAGCGTGGTAGCGCTTGTCGATGGTGCGCTGCTTGAAGGCGCGCTTGAGCACTGTGTAGGCCCGTTCGGAGGTGGCGACGACCATCACGCCCGAGGTTCCCACGTCGAGACGGTGCACGATGCCCTGCCGCTCGTGCAGGCCGGAGGTAGAGATACGGAATCCCGCGGCGGCAAGACCACCGATGACGGTCGGGCCGGTCCATCCCACGCTCGCGTGGGCCGCAACCCCGACGGGCTTGTCCACCGCGACGATGTCGTCGTCGGCGTACAGAATCTCCATTCCCTCGACGGGCTGCGCCTCGATGGTCAGCGGGCGCGGAGGCTCGGGGAGTTGCACCTCGAGCCACGATCCGGCGGAGAGACGATCGGATTTTCCGACGGGAGCACCGTCGACGAGGACGGCGCCCTCCTCGGTGAGTGCTGCGACGGCGGTACGGGACAAACCGAGCAGACGGGCGAGGCCCGCGTCGACACGCATCCCGTCGAGCCCGTCGGGTACGGGCATCGACCGCGTTTCCCTCACTGGCGGGTTTCCTTTCCGCTGGTCTCGGATTCGGTCGACGCTTTGCCGGTCGGCTCGATGCCGAACACGGTGAGCACTACGAGTAGGACCGCTCCGCACACGATGGATGAATCTGCGACGTTGAATACCGGCCACCAACCGACCGACACGAAGTCCACCACATGGCCCTGAAGGGGTCCGGGTGAACGAAAGAGCCTGTCGGTGAGGTTGCCGAGCGCTCCACCGAGCACCAGACCGAGACCCAGCGCCCACCAGCGCGACTGCAGGGTGCGCCCGATCTTCACCACACCGACGACCACGCCGATCGCGACGAGCGTGAGCAACCAGGTCATGCCTGTCGCCATGGAGAACGCCGCACCGGGATTGCGCACCAGGGTGAGAGTCACAGTGTCGCCGACGATGGAGATCGGATCGGCGGGATCGATGTAGCGGACGGCGAGAACCTTCGTCACCAGGTCCGCCACGTAGATCACGATCGCGAGGACGAAAAGGGCGCGAGTCGCGGGACGACCGAACAGCGCCGTGGGCGGCGCCGGTGTCTGTGCAGCGTCGGGGACGGCAGTCTCCTCCACCTTCGGCACAGCTGGATCGGCCGCGGGATCGGGCCGGGAAGCTTCGTCAGTCACCGTTCCATCATCCCCTACTCGCACGAGCGGGCGGTCACCCCTCCCGCCGTGGCTACCCTGGGGATGTGCCTGTGCTGTCCAGATTCCCTCACCCGAGGCCGTATGCCCTCGCCGCCGCTCTCTCACTCGCCGCGTTCGTCACCGGATGCGGCGATTCTTCGGAAGGAGCCCCTCCCACCTCCGCGGCGACGTCCTCCGAGGTGACGGTGCCGGTGTCCGCGGTAACCACCACCGTCTTGGAAACCGGGAGCGAACCCCGCGAGGTGGTGCGCATCGCCCCGGTCGCCGGACAGGAGCAGAACGTCGTGCTGACCACCCGCTCCGAGGTGTTCCAGCAGATCGGCTCCGAGCCGCGCCAGGATTTCTCGACCCCCGAAGTCACCCTTCCCCTCACGGCATCGGTCACCCAAGCGGTGTCGGACAGCGCGCCGAGCACCCTCGTCGACCTCGCCCTCGGCGAGGCCTCGTCGCCCGATCCGATGCTGAACTCGGCGCTCGCCGACGCCACAGCGTCCCGGGCGGGGTTGACCGTCGGGCCGAGCGGGGCAATCAGCGCACTCCGGCTGGCGCCGTCGGTGGCAACGGCGAACGTCGCCCGCTCCGCGATCGAACAGGCCTTCTACCAGTCCGTCTACCGCACGATCTCGTTCCCGGATTCCGGGATCGGTCTCGGGGCGGTGTGGCAGATCCATCAGCAGGTCATGAGCGCCGGCGTCACCATCGACCAGCTGAGTACCGTGACGCTGGCGTCTCGGGACGGCGACCGCCTCACGGTCGATGTCCGAGTCGAACAGACGCCCAAGGAGTCGGTGTGGATGCTGCCCAACGGGCAGGGCCAACTCGATATCGAGCAGTACACGATGGCCGGGGAAGGCACCGTGACGTTCGACCCGATGCTGCCGTTGCCCGTCGACGGAGCACTCGTCCTCTCCGGTGACCAGGTCTACGTCGACCCCGAAGGCACGACCCGGCTCGCCCAGTCGCAGGTCGACCGCGTGGAATGGCGCTCTCCCGAGAATTGATCCGTCCGCAGTCGGCACGGCCAGGCCCGTTCCGGCCCGAAGCCGGCCGCAGATGCGGCCCGTATTTCGTCGCGCCGGTGACTGCCGAAGGAAGATCCCGGCACAGCGGAAGCGAACGGTCGAATACGAGAAGGACGGCATCCGCCGGACCGTCCGCGCCCGGGAGGAAGTGATCGTGGCAGGCGGGGCCGTCAACACACCTCAGCTGCTGATGCTCTCGGGCATCGGTGACGAGCAGCAACTCCGCCGGCACGGTATTGCGGTGCACCACCACTCACCCGAAGTCGGTCGTGGCCTGATGGACCATTTCGTCGCCGGGCTCGGCTACAGCGTCGACGACGGTTCGCTGTTCTCCGCCGCCGGATTCTCCGAACTCGTGAACTACCTGCTTCGGCGCAAAGGCGCCCTGACCTCGTGCATCGAGGAGGCGTACGGATTCGTTCGCAGCCGCTCCGACCTACCGCTCCCCGACCTCGAGATCATGTTCTCCTCCGCACCGTTCTTCGACCAGGGGCTCGTCGCTCCCACCGAGCACGCCGTAATCCTCGGCGCCATACTGCTCACTCCCGTCAGCCGTGGGCACATCACATTGCGATCCGCCGATCCCACCGCGAAACCGAGCATCGATCCCCGCTACCTCAGCGACAGCGCAGGAGTGGACCGGAACGCCGTTCTGTGCGGCCTGCGAACGTGCACGGCTCTCGCGTCCGCGCCCTCTCTGTATGGGGCGGGGACGCCGGCAGCGTCGTAGATCCTCGACTGAACGTGAGAGGCGTCGACCGGCTCCGGATCGCGGACGCGTCGATCATGCCCACGACCATCCGGGGCCATCCACACGCACCGTCGGTACTGATCGGCGAGAAGGCAGCAGACCTGATTCGTCACAGCTGAGAGGCACCCGGGCCACGCGATGAGGTCCGGGGCTCGAAACTCTCGCGGCGATCTCGGCTACAACGAGAAACGGTGCCCTACGCGAAGATCGCGCAGGGCACCGTTTCGGTACCGGCCCTGATATCAGGGGCAGGCGGGGGTCTGCAGCTGTGCGGCCGCGACGATGCCGCAGGCGTTGTTCTTCGACAGCTTCCAGACGCCGTCCTCGGCAACGAAATCGACGGTGCCGGTGGCAACCTGATCGCCGAGCTGGGTCTCGATACCGGCGGTCGCGGTGCCGTTCTCGTTGTCGTTGACGTCGATGATGGTGATCACGGCGCCGGCCTGCTTCGCAGCGACGGCAACCTGGTCGATGAGGGTCGGATCGAGCTCGGCGCCCTGCACCAGGTTGGTCTTCTCCTCGGCCGGCACGGTCTCGTCGAATGCGCGGTCGAGCGAGGCCTGCAGTTCCTCGGGGGACGGGACGGGCGGGTAATCCGCAACGACCTCGGTCGTCGTGGTTGCCGTCGTGGTCTTCGCGGTGGTCTCGGTGCTACCTCCGTCATCCGAGCTGCAGGCGGACATCGTGAGGGCGGCGGCGAGCGCCACCGTGGCCACGGTCATCTTGCGAAGCTTCAACTTGTCGTCCTTCTCGTTTCTCGGTCGTGCACGAGTCTTCGTGCCCGGTTCATCCGGTTGCGATCGTCCGCAAGAGTACCCGGCGGTAGTAAGAACACCATGAGGGTAGCGAGAACCCGTGTCAGTTCAAGCTCGCGAGCGGGTCGGCCGCTTCGAGTTCCGAATCGTCTTCGACGAGTGTACGAGCAGGTCCCGGTCCCGTCGACCTGGTCTCGAATCGCACCGTCACGACACCGTGGCCTGCCCCCTGGACCCAGCCGTGTCCGTATCGGGGGTGGAACACGTCGGTACCCGGACGCCATCGGTCCGTGGGGGCGGGTAGATTCGCCGGTTGCTGCTCGTCGCCGGATGCCGGTTCGGACGGGTCGCTCTCCATCCGATCGAGTTCCGGGAACAGAGTGTCCTGGGCCGAGGCGGACAACCCTGCGAACCCGACCCCGACGAGACGGATCGGGCCGATGTCGAGCGGATCGAGGGTCAATCGCTGTGCGGCGGTGGTCAGCACGTGCAGATCTTCGGTGGCATACGACAGCGTCGACGACCGGGTGAGCACCGACATGTCGGCTTTGCGCAGCTTGAGCACGACCGTGCGGGCCGCACGGCCGTCCTTGCACAGCCGACTGTGTGCCGCCAGCGCGCTCGCGGATATGGCGCGCCTGAGGTCCGTGAGCGCCACGATGTCGGCGGCGTAGGTGGTCTCGGCACTGATCTGTTTGGACTCCGCCCGCTCGGCCACCGGCCGGTCGTCGTGCCCCTTCGCGAGCCGGTGCAGTCCGGGGCCCACGGTGGGCCCGAGGATCGACGCCGCCTCAGCGACGGGAAGCGCCGCGAGGTTGCCGATGGTGCCGATACCGAGTTTGCGCAGCCGTTCTTCGGAGACCGGACCGATCCCCCACAGCTTCCGCACCGGAAGACCGTGCAGCAGCGACAGTTCCTCGTCCGGGCGCACGACGAGAAGGCCGTCGGGTTTGGCGAGCCCCGACCCGATCTTGGCGATCTGCTTGCCGGAACCCGCTCCGATCGACGCAACCAGACCGGTCCGCTCGCGCACGTGCTCGCGCAACTCCGTGCAGAACCGTTCGACTACACCGGCGGATGCTCCGGCGAGTTCGGTGGGTTCGGCGAACGCCTCGTCGAGAGAGAGTGTTTCGAGCACGGGTACGTGTGCCCTCAGCGTCTCGAACACGACCGAACTGAGGTGGTGGTAGACCACGCCCCTCGGGGGCAGCACCACCGCCGACGCTCCGATGAGCCGGCGGGCGCGGCTCATCGGCATAGCGGATCCGGCACCGTAGACGCGCGCCTCGTAGCTCGCCCCCGCCACGACACCGCGGGCTCCGAGCCCGCCGACGAGCACCGGCCGACCCCGAAGGGTCGGCCTGGTCAGTTGCTCGGCGGACGCGAAGAACGCGTCGAGGTCCAGGTGCAGAACCCAGCGCCGATTCACGGAGGCGGGCATGTCTCCAGGTTAGAGGCTCGCACCGACGCGCTCGTCCTCCGCCCGCCTGCGCTCACACCTTGGTGATGGACGCGCGGACTCCTTCACCCAGGTCGATCGGGTCGGCTCCGGCGGTGCCGAGCTCGAACGTCGTCGCGAGCACTTCACCGGCGATCAGATCCCGATGCCGCGCCGCCCATTCGGCGCGCTCGGTGGGGACCTCGAACGTCACCGAGATACGGTCCGACACGTCGAGACCGAGGTTCCGGCGCGCATCCTGCAACTCCCGGATGCGGTCCTTGGCCCAGCCCTCCGCTTCGAGTTCCTCCGTCACGCTCGTGTCGAGGACGACGAGCCCGCTGCCACCCGGCAGTGCCGCAGTGGATTCCGGTTCCGCGGCGACGAGCCTGCGCGTGTACTCCTCGGGCAGCAGTTCGATACCCGCTGCGCTGACGACGCCGTCCTCGGACTCTGTCCAATCACCGGCCTTGACTGCCTTGATGACCTTCTGCACGTCCTTACCGAGACGCGGGCCCGCGACGCGTGCGTTGACGACTACCTCGACGCGGCCGTGGGCTTCCACGTCGTCGGTGAGCACGACCTGCTTGACGTTGACCTCGTCCTTGATCAGGTCCACGAACGGCTCGAGGTGCGTCGAGCCGGGCGTCGCCACCGTGACCAGCGGCAGCGGCAACCGCACCCGCAGGTGCTGTGCCTTACGCAGCGACAGAACCGTCGAGCAGACACCGCGCACCTCGTCCATGGCGGTGACGAGTTCCGGGTCGGCGGGCAGCTCGTCCGCGGTGGGCCAGTCTGCGAGATGCACCGAGCGTTCTCCGGTCAGCCCTCGCCAGATCACCTCGGTCGCCAGCGGGAGAAGCGGTGCCGCAAGACGAGTCACCACTTCGAGGACCGTGTGGAGCGTATCGATCGCGTCGCGGTCCTCGTCCCAGAACCGGGTCCGTGAACGTCGCACGTACCAGTTGGTGAGGGCGTCGCAGAACGTGCGCAACTCGTCGCAGGCACCTGCTATATCCACGGTCTCGAGCGCGTCGGTGATGACGTCGCGCGTCTCGGCGAGCTTGGCGAGGATGTATCGGTCGAGCACGTTCGACGAATCGGTCCGCCACGTGCCCGGCGTCGAGGCGTACAACTGCAGGAAACTCCAGGCGTTCCACAGCGGCAGCAGCGCCTGTCGCACGCCCTCGCGGATGCCCTGTTCGGTAACGACCAGGTTGCCACCGCGCAGGATGGGCGACGACATGAGGAACCATCGCATGGCGTCGGACCCGTCGCGGGAGAAGACCTCGTTGACGTCGGGGTAGTTCCCCTTCGACTTGCTCATCTTCAGGCCGTCCTCACCGAGGACGATGCCGTGGGCCGCAACGGTTTTGAACGCCGGACGGTCGAACAGCGCGGTGGCGAGGACATGCAGCGTGTAGAACCACCCGCGGGTCTGCCCGTTGTATTCGACGATGAAGTCGCCGGGGAAGTGCGAGTCGAACCAGTCGGTGTTCTCGAACGGGTAGTGCACCTGCGCGAAAGGCATCGAGCCCGACTCGAACCAGCAGTCGAGCACCTCGGGAACCCGTCGCATCGTCGACGCGCCCGTCGGGTCGTCGGGGTTGGGTCGGGTGAGCAGGTCGATCATGGGCCGGTGCAGATCGTCCGGACGCACGCCGAAGTCGCGCTCGAGTTCGTCGAGCGAGCCGTAGACGTCCACACGAGGATACTCCGGATTGTCCGACACCCAGACCGGGATCGGGCTGCCCCAGTAGCGGTTCCGGCTGATGTTCCAGTCGCGTGCGCCCTCGAGCCATTTGCCGAACTGGCCGTCGCGGATGTGTTCGGGCACCCAGGTGATCTGCTTGTTCAGCTCGACCATGCGGTCGCGGAACTGGGTGACCGCGACGAACCACGACGGGACAGCCATGTAGATCAGCGGCTGACCGGAGCGCCACGAATGCGGGTACGAGTGCTCGATGGTCTCGTGGCGCAGCAGCTTTCCGGCCGCCTTGAGGTCCTTGGTGATCACCGGGTTGGCGTCGAAGACCTGCAGCCCCTCGTACGGCGGCACCATCGAGGTGAACTTGCCGCCCGGGTCGAGCGGCTGCACCAGTTCGATGCCGTTGCGCTGGCAGTACTCCATATCCTCTTCACCGAAAGCCGGTGCGAGGTGGACGATTCCGGTACCGGAATCGGTGGTGACGTAATCCGCGGCGATCACGTGGTGTGCGTTGTCGCGGCCGACGAAGAAATCGAACGGCGGCTCGTACGCGAGACCGACGAGATCGGCCCCGGCGTACTCGGCGAGCACCTGCGGCTCGTCGCCGAGCTCACGGCTGTAGTGGCCGAGCCGGTCCTTCGCGAGCAGATAGGTTTTCGCGTCGTCGCCCTCACCGGCCCGCACCGCGACGTAGGTGATGTCCGGGTGCACCGCGATCGCGAGGTTCGACGGCAGCGTCCACGGCGTGGTGGTCCAGATCAGCGCGTTCGCGCCGTCGAGCTCGGTGCCCGGTGCGTGCAGCACCATGTCGACGGTGACGGCCGGGTCCTGACGCATCTTGTAGGCGTCGTCGAGCCGGGTTTCCTGGTTGGACAGGGGTGTCTGCTCGTACCAGCTGTAGGGCAGCACGCGGAAACCCTGGTAGATCAGGCCCTTGTCGTACAGCGACTTGAACGCCCACATGACCGACTCCATGAAGTCCAGGTCCAGGGTCTTGTAGTCGTTGTCGAAGTCGACCCAGCGGGCCTGGCGGGTGACGTAGTCGCGCCACTCGCCCGTGTACCGCAGCACCGACTGCTTGCAGTAGGCGTTGAACTCGGCCAGGCCCATCGTGTCGATCTGCGACTTGTCCGTGATGCCGAGTTGCTTCTCGGCTTCGAGTTCGGCCGGAAGGCCGTGGCAGTCCCAGCCGAAACGGCGGTCGACCTTCCTGCCTCGCATCGTCTGGAATCGCGGCACGAGGTCCTTGACGTACCCGGTGAGCAGATGGCCGTAGTGCGGCAGGCCGTTGGCGAAGGGTGGGCCGTCGTAGAAGACGAAGTCCTCGGCTCCCTCGCGGTTGGTGAGCGAGGCCCGGAACGTGTCGTCCTTCGCCCAGTGCGCAAGGACGCGTTCCTCCAGATCGGGGAAGTCGACACCCGAATCGCGCGGGAGACCGTAGTCGACTCTCGGGTAACCGGAGCCGGCTGCGGCGTCCGAGGTATGACCCGGTGCGGTGTTTTTCTCGATCACAGCGTAGATACCTCCGTGCCTGGATGTTCGGCACGGGGACGATCACCGTGCACTGCGCACGACCACCGCGGTACCACCCCGCTTGCACCGCTCCGACGGAGCGGGCCACTCGTTCTCCGGGCTGTGACGGGCCCACCCGTTCGGTTCTACTGGGCGACGCACCACCCGTGGTGCATCGCTGTTCTTCCGAAGGCTCCCCGGTGATGGCCGGATCGACGCCGCCCCGCTACACGGGGATCTTGCCTTGTACTTCGAATCTTGCTTTCCCCATTGTAGGGAGTGCTCAGCCGTCCGAGGAATCCCGGTCTTCCCGGGACTGTTTCCGCATCCTCGACGAGCGAGTGGTGCGTGTTTCGCCGTCTTTGGCCGGCGCGTTACGCGCGCCGAGCGCGCTCGCCAGCAGGATCACCGCTCCCACCACGCACACCGCGATGCAGCCCCAGGCCCACGCCACCGACCCGGTGATCACGGCGATGACGAGAAGACCGAATCCGATTGCCGCGAGCATCAGCGTCACGACCAGCACGACGCTCCTCTCAACAGCGGGATCTCACGGACCGCACAACCCGGTCAGTTGGTGCCCTTCGCGAAGGACGACGAGCCGAAGGACGACGAATTGGACTGGTTGAACGCGTCCTGGCCTCCGTCGACCGGGACGGCGGATCCGCGCTGCTCGAGTTCCTCGAGCTGCGATTCGAGGTACGACTTCAGGCGCACCCGGTACTCGCGCTCGAACGTCTTGAGCTGCTCGATGCGTCCTTCCAGCACGGATCGCTGCTGGTTGATAGTCGCCATGATCTCGGTGTGCTTCTTCTCGGCGTCGACCTGCAGGGCGTCGGCCTTCTCCTTCGCCTGCCGCAGCTGCGTCTCGGACCGGGTGCGCGCATCGGAGAGCATCGCGTCGGACTTCTGGCGCGCGTCGGCGATCATCGCCTCGCTCCGCGTCCGCGCGTCGGAGACGAGTTGCTCGGAGTTCGTCCGCGCGTTGCGGACCAGTTCCTCGGCCTCGTTCTTGGCGTCGCCGGTGAGGCGGTCTGCCATCTCCTGCGCCAGCCCAAGCACCTTGGCTGCCTGCATGCTCGCGTCGCCGGTCGTCGGCGCTGCGGCCGCCACCGGGGCGGGCGTGGGTGCCGGTTCGGGCTTCGGAGTCTCGACGGCGCGCACGGGCTCGGACTTGGCCGGCTGAGCAACCTGGCTCGAGGAGGTCGACCGCGGAGCCTTCTTGGCTTCGGCCAGTTCCTGGTCGAGTTCGGCCACTCGCTGACGCAGGTCGGCGTTCTCCTCGATCAGGGAGGTCAATTCCTGCTCCACGAGGTCGAGGAATGCGTCGACCTCGTCCTCGTTGTACCCGCGCTTCCCGATAGGGGGCTTGCTGAACGCGACATTGTGCACATCAGCTGGTGTCAGCGGCATGGAAGGGTCCCTTCACGCGTCAAATAAGCGGTCAAGCAGGCGTTCGGTGATATCGACAGTGCGTCACGCGTATCAAAACCCACTGTATCTGGCATTCCATTCTGGCACATGGCGGTTCTCGCGAGCCCCGTGGCCGCGCCGAGTCGGCGCGTCACACGACCCCGCCACGCGGCAGGAAGGCCATCAGGAAGTACACGATGAACAGCAGAACCATGATCGAAAGGTCGAGTCGCACACCGCCGAGGTTGAGCGGGGGGATCAACCGCCGCAACAACTTCACCGGTGGATCGGTGACCGTGAAAATCACCTCGAGTACCACCACGACGAACCCCGAGGGCTTCCAGTCTCGCGCGAAGGTTCTGATGAACTCGACGATGATCCGGCCGATCAGCAGAAGCCAGAAGATGAAGAGCAGGAACCAGAGCACCTCGAATACGGCCACGTTTCCACAATGCCCGACGAACAGCAGCTAGCCAAACCGAAACGCCCGGCCTGCAGTGATCTGCATCATGGCCGGGCGTGTCCGCGAGTACGCGAGGGAGGAGACTCCGCGGTTACTGCTGGTTGTAGAAGCCGGTTTCGGCGATGCGCTTCCGTTCTTCGGCGGAGACATCGATATCGGCGGGAGAGAGAAGGAACACTTTCGTCGCGACCTTGTCGAATGATCCGCGCAACGCGAACGCGAGCCCTGCCGCGAAGTCGACGAGGCGCTTCGCGTCGGCGTTGCTCATCTCCACCAGATCCATGATCACCGGCGTGCCGTCGCGGAAGCGCTCACCGATCGTGCGCGCCTCCCCGTAGTCGCGGGGACGCAGGGTGGTGATCTTCGACAACGGACCGCCTTCGTCGAACAGGGCGCCGCGGCGGGGTTCCGCGCGGTCGATTCGGGGCTCGGCACCCAGCGACGACCGCACCGGGACACGGGCCGGGGCCACGGGCCGGGGTGCGCGCGCCGTGATCGGCTCCACGCGGGGAGTCCGCGCGGGCGAGTCGTAGTGGTGGTCGAAGTCGTCGTCCGCGAACTCACGGACGTTGTCTTCCCGCCGAACGGGCGGATATTCGTCGCGATGCGACGGTGCATACGAGGAGTAGGCCGGTTCGCCGTAGTCGCGATCCCGCTCACGACGCGCGCTCGACGGATCGTCGAGGTAGTCGTCCTCGTAATCGTCGAGCGGCACCATTCCGAAGTAGGCCTTGAACTTGTGGAGCGTGCTCATTCGATCGCCCTTCCCTCGCGCGGCGGTTCCCATCAGGCTATCGGCCGGGTACCCAGAACTGCCGTTCCGACACGCACGCAGGTGGATCCCCACCTCACCGCGTGTTCAAGATCACCCGACATGCCCGCCGAGAGTTCTGTTGCGCCGGGATGTTCGGCGAGCAACCGCTTGTGGAGTTCGGCCAGCCGGGCGAACGCCGCGTCCGGGTCCCACCCCAGCGGCGGGACACACATGAGTCCCCCGAGTTCGAGTTCGGGAGCGGAAGCGACGGCGTCTGCGAGAGAACCGAGTTCGCCGGCGACGACACCGCCGCGCTCGCGGTCGCCGTCGAGGCCGACCTGCAGAAGCACCCGGATCGGCGTCGATCGCTCTCCTGACTCCTGGGCTGCGGCAACACCTTTGGCGAGTGCGGAAGCGAGCCGGAGACTGTCGACCGAGTGCACCGTGTGTGCCCACCGCGCGACGGCGCGTGCCTTGTTCCGCTGGAGCCGGCCGATCATGTGCCACTCGACCTCGTCCGTCACCGTTTCCCGGAACTGCGCGATCTTCGCCGCGGCCTCCTGTTCACGGGATTCACCGAACGCGCGGCACCCGAGTTCGTGCAGCAGCACCGCGTCGGTGACCGGAAAGTACTTCGTCACCACCAGGAGTGCGACATCCGAGGGATCGCGGTCTGCCGCACGCGCGGCAGCATCGAGCCGCCGGCGTACCGCCGTCAACCGGTCCGAAAGTTCCGCGCGACGATCCTGACGGGATTGTTCGGCCGCGTTCACGCGGTATCCTCCTTCTCACCGCCCGCGGTGGCGTTCTCGAGCCAGATCACGGATGCGAACCGCCCCGTGGGCGCACTGCGCCGGTGGCTGAACAGTGTCGGGTCCTCGATCGTACAGCGGGGATCCTCGACCACCGACGTGACTCCGTGTTCCACGAGTTGCCGTCGCAGGCCGGCACGCAGGTCGAGACCCGGTGTGCCGCGCTCGGTGCGGGTTGCGCTCCCGGGAAGGTGCGCCTCGACGTCGTCACGCATCGCAGCGGGAACCTCGTAGCGTGCACCGCCGGCCGCCGGCCCGAGCAGTGCCCCGATTCGTTCGGGCTGCGCACCGAGGTCGCGCATGACGTCGAGCACGCGCGGCAGGATCCCGATTCGGGCACCCACACGTCCCGCGTGCACGGCCGCGACGACCCCTGCTTCGTCGTCCGACAGCAGAATCGACACGCAGTCCGCGCTGAGAGCGACCAGCGCGAGATCGGCTGTCCGCGTCACCAATGCGTCGGTAGCGGGCACCTCCCCCACGACCGGCCCGTCCACCACGGTCACGTTGCGGCTGTGGATCTGTTCCATCCACACGAATCGTTCTTCGGGCAACCCGATCGCCGCCGCCAGGCGACGACGGTTCGCTGCGACAGCAGCGGGGTCGTCACCGACGTGAGCGGCGAGATTGAAGCTGTCGTAAGGCGGGGCCGAGACCCCGCCGGCTCGTGTGGTGACGACCCGGCGGGAACGCAACCCTGTGTGCGAATCGCTCAACGGCGCATGAAGATAGGAACGTCGACATCGTCGCCGTCGTCCTCGTCGTCGACGGGACGCGTCTGCGGAGCTGCGGTTGCCGGCGGAAGCCCGCCACCCGATGCGGAACCGGAATCCCGCACCGACACCGGGTCCGCGGACTCGCGGTCGGACCGGCCGAGGTCTCCGGCACGACCGGCACCGATGTTCCCGGGACGGGTGCCGGAGGTCTGTGTCGACTGCGTCGACTCGACGGGCCGGCGGGCAGGCGGGGTGCCCGCGTCGAACCCGGCTGCGATCACCGTGACGCGCACCTCGTCTCCGAGTGAGTCGTCGATGACGGTGCCGAAGATGATGTTGGCGTCGATGTGCGCGGCTTCCTGCACGAGCGAAGCAGCCTCGTTGATCTCGAACAGGCCGAGATCGGACCCACCGGCGATGGACAGCAGCACACCGCGCGCACCCTCCATCGACGCTTCGAGGAGCGGCGAATTGATCGCGGCCTCGGCCGCTTTGATCGCACGACCCTCACCACGCGACGAACCGATACCCATGAGCGCGGATCCGGCGCCGGACATGACGCCCTTGACGTCGGCGAAGTCCACGTTGATGAGACCCGGCGTGGTGATCAGGTCGGTGATGCCCTGGACACCGTTGAGGAGCACCTCGTCGGCAGAGCGGAAGGCGTCCATGAGGCTGACAGCGGCGTCGCCGAGTTGCAGCAGCCGATCGTTCGGGATCACGATGAGCGTGTCGCAGGACTCGCGGAGCGCCTGGATACCGGAGTCGGCCTGGCTGCCACGGCGCTTGCCCTCGAACGAGAACGGACGCGTGACGACGCCGACGGTCAGCGCACCGAGCTTCCGGGCGATGCTGGCCACGACGGGCGCGCCGCCTGTGCCGGTGCCGCCACCCTCGCCGGCGGTGACGAAGACCATGTCGGCACCCTTGAGTACCTCTTCGATCTCGTCCTTGTGGTCTTCGGCAGCCTTGCGGCCTACCTCGGGGTCGGCGCCTGCGCCGAGACCACGGGTCA
>JAEZDV010000002.1 GCA_023417985.1 Actinomycetes bacterium
GTCTCTCCCAAGCCCACCACGTCACCGATGGTGCGGGCGATCGGGCCGCTCACCACGAGCATCAGGCCGGTCGCTCCCGCGAAGACGAGCACGAGGGCCGTGACCAGCAGCATCTGCGGGCGCAACTTCCAGATCGGGCGTCCCTCTTCGACTTCGTAGATACGGTTCATGGCCCGCCCGAATGCGCCCACGTAACCGGACGCCGACCACAGGGCACCCAGAACACCGACGACCAGCGCGAGGCCGGCGGTGGGTGCGTCGACGAGTTGCTCGATCGGCCCGCGCAGGGTGTCGACGGCGGACGCCGGACCCAGGTCCTCGACCATCTGCAGCACCGCATCGACGGTGGCCTGCCCCTGCCCGAAAACACCGAGCAACGACACCACGACCAGCAGCGCGGGAAACAGCGACAGGATCGCGTAATAGGTGAGCGACGCGGCCAGATCGGTGCACTGGTCGCGGCTGAACTCCCCCACCGTCCTCTTGACCACGTATTTCCACGACGGCTTCCCGATATCCGTCGGAGAGTCGGGCTTGCGCGCATCGTCCGGTGCCACGGTTGCGCCGGCCGCACCGTCCCCGCCGTGTTGGTCCGTCATAACCAAACGGATACCGCGCACATCACCGCACCAAACCGGATCTGCGGAAGGGAAAACGTACGATCGGAGCATGTCCGACACCGACGCAGTCCGGGGCTCCTCCGAGGGGTTCGCCGACATCATGTCCCAGCTCGACTACCCGATGTACATCGTCACCACCCGTACCGGGGAAGAACGCAGCGGATGCCTCGTCGGTTTCACCACTCAGACCGGCATCGACCCGGCGCGCTTCCTCGTCGCCGTCTCGAACAAGAACCACACATTCCGTGTCGCCCAGGACGCCGCGTACCTCGCGGTGCACGTCCTCTCGCCGGAGAACCGCCCGATCTCGGAGCTTTTCGGAGAAAAGACAGGCGACGAGATCGACAAGTTCTCACAGTGCTCGTGGAGCGAGGGACCGCACGGGCTGCCGATCCTCGACGACGCGGCAGGCTGGTTCACGGGCCGGATTCTGAACAGATTCGATCTCGGTGACCACATGGGGTTCCTGCTCGCTCCCGACGAGGGCGAACTCCGCGACAAGCTCGACAAGCTACTGACCTTCCGCGACGTGAGCGACATGGAGGCCGGCCACGGCGCGTGACGTGGCGGGGAACGAACCGCCGTGATCTGATCAGGTGCATGCACCAACTCGACGACCCCGCCTCCCCCGCCGAAGTCGACGACGACCGGCTCCGGCAGCTGTACGCCTATCCGGACGGGCTCGAGCGCCCGTGGATGCGCGTCAACTTCGTCTCCTCACTCGATGGTGCGGTCGCCGTCGAAGGACGGTCGGGGGCACTCGGCACGCCGTCGGACAAGAAGGTGTTCGGGCTGCTCAGGGAACTCGCGGACGTCATTCTCGTCGGTGCGGGCACCGCCCGCACCGAGAACTACGGGGGCGCGCGCACCAACGAGACGCTTCGTGCCCGCCGCGAGGCGGACGGCCTCGAAGCGGTACCTCCCATCGCGGTCGTGTCGACGTCCTGCTACTTCCCGTCGGATCTGCGTCTGTTCACCGACACCACAGTGCCCCCGGTCGTCCTCACCAGCGCGAGCGCGCCGGCTGCCAATCGCCGCGCGGCGGAGGATGCGGGCGCCGACGTGCGGGTGATCGCGGACGACGCCATCGACGGTGCAGCCCTGCTCGCCGCCGTCACCAAGGCCGGGTGGACGCGCGTACTGTGCGAAGGAGGTCCGCAATTGTTCGGCAGCATGATCGAAGCCGACGTCGTCGACGACCTGTGCTTGACCTGGGCTCCGGTCCTGGCAGCCGGCGCCGCGGGGCGCATCGCCTCGACGCCCGCTCCTGCGCTCACCCCCATGCGACGGACGCACCTGCTCTGCGACGACGACGGCACACTGCTCACCCGCTGGATTCGCGACAACACAGAAGGAGCAACACGTGGCCGATGACGACATCGTCGAAGGAACGGATCGTTCCGACGACCTGATCGAACGACTCGCCGACCTTGCGTCCGAACGCAAGCTCACCGTGGGATGCGCGGAGTCGCTCACCTCGGGCACGCTGGCCGCCAGGCTCGGTGCGGCGCAAGGTAGTTCGGAGTGGTTCCGCGGGGGCATCGTTGCGTACTCACGCGAGGTGAAGCACGGCCTCCTCCGCGTTCCCGAAGGACCGGTCGTGAGCGAGGCAGCGGTCCGGGCCATGGCCGAGTCCACCTCCCGCCTGCTCGAAGCGGAAATCGTGGTCGCCGTGAGCGGAGCGGGCGGACCCGACTCACAGGACGGCCGCCCGCCGGGCACGGTCTGGTTCGCCACCACCGGGCCGGAGGGAACCCGGTGCGAGGAAAAGCAATTCGAAGGCGACCCCCAAAAAGTGCTCGCCCGGACGGTGCGTCATGCCTTAACGTTGCTCGTCGATCGGGCACAGGCCTGACCTCCGACGGGCAGGAGCATTCTTGCGAAAACTCACCTACTACGTGGCCACGACGCTCGACGGGTTCATCGCCGACCCGTCGGGCGGTTTCGGCTTCTTTCCGGTCCCCGACGAACTCGTGTCGGTCCTCGTGGAGGAGTTCCCGGAAACCATCCCCACCCAGGCGCGTGCGCACCTCGGGATCGACCCGCCGAACAAGAATTTCGACGCGGTGGTCATGGGCAGGAAAACGTGGGAGCCGTCCCTCGTCGACGGGGTCACGAGTTCGTATCAGCACCTGAAGCAATATCTCTTCTCCACCACGGTGAGTGAAGCACCGGACGAGACCGTCACTCTCGTCGACAGTGATCCGCTCGCATACGTACGCGATCTGAAGGAACAGGACGGCGGAGGAATCTGGTTGTGCGGCGGCGGATCTCTCGCAGGAGCATTGTTGCCCGAAATCGACGAACTCGTCCTGAAAGTCAACCCGATCGTGGTGGGCAGCGGAATACCGCTGTTCCGCGCGGACTTCGCACCGCATCTCTTCGACCAGGTCGAGAGCCGCGCGATCGCCGGCGTCACGATCAACCGTCTGACTGCTCACCGTTGACCGTGTCGCCGGGACAGTGAGCCTGTCCCGGCGAACCCGGATCAGAAAACGGACGGATCGACATCCAAAGTGGTGCGGTCCAGGCTCGCCAGCAGATCGAACTGCGGTCCCGTCTTCGGAAGTTCGAATCGGAAGAAGTACCGTGCCGCAGCGCGTTTACCGTCGTAGAACGCGCCGTCGCGGTCGCCGGCGGCGAGGAGTTGTTCGAGCCAGATCCACGCGATCACGACATGCCCGACCGCTTCCAGATACACGGTCGAATTCGCCAGCGCGACAGCAGGATCGCCGGTCGACCACAGGGTGGCCGTCGTCTCCCCCACCCGCACCACGGCACGCTGCAACTGCTGCGCATACTCCGCGGCGTCACCACCGGCGTCGAGCGCCTTCGTCACGGTTTCGCCGATGGTCTCCCCCAGTACCGCGAGCGCGGCGCCGCCCTGCATGATCACCTTGCGGCCGAGGAGGTCCATGCCCTGAATACCATGGGTCCCTTCGTGAATGGGGTTGAGCCGATTGTCCCGGTAGTACTGTTCGACATCGAATTCCCGGGTGTATCCGTACCCACCGAGCACCTGGATCGCCAGACTGTTGGCTTCCAGGCACCACTGCGACGGCCACGACTTGGCGATCGGGGTGAGCAGATCCAGCAGAAGACCGGCACGCGTGCGGGCGTGGTCGTCGGGTGCGGTCCGCTGTTCGTCGACCAGCATGGAACAGTAGAGGCCCAGGGCGAGTGCCCCTTCCACGTACGACTTCTGCGCCAGCAACATCCGGCGCACGTCCGGGTGTTCGACGAGCGGCACCTGCGGGGAGGCCGGATCCTTCGCGCCGAGCGGGCGGCCCTGCGTCCGGGTGCGTGCGTACTCGAGCGACTGCAGATACCCGGCGTAGCCGAGCGACGTGGCGAGGAAGCCGACCCCGATGCGAGCCTCGTTCATCATGTGGAACATGTAGGACAGGCCTTTGTGCGGCTCGCCGAGCAGATACCCCACCGCACCGGCCTCGCCACCGGGGGTATGGACGCCCTCCCCGAAGTTCAGCAGTGTGTTGGTGGTTCCGCGGTTTCCCATCTTGTGGTTGAGGCCCACGAGCGCGACGTCGTTGCGGTCGCCGAGCGTCCCGTCGGGCTCGACGAGGAACTTGGGGACGATGAACAGCGAGATGCCCTTGACGCCCGCCGGCCCGCCCGCGATCTTGGCGAGCACCAGATGGACGATGTTCTCGGTCAGTTCGTGGTCACCGCCCGAGATCCACATCTTCGTTCCGGTGAGCCGGTAGGTGCCGTCGCCCGCAGGGACCGCCTTGGTGGTGATGTCGGCGAGCGACGAGCCCGCCTGCGGCTCGGACAGGCACATCGTGCCGAAGAATCGCCCCTCCAGCATGGGCGGGACGAACGTCGCGATCTGCTCGTCGTCTCCGTGCGCGACGAGCAAGCTCGCGTTGGCTGCGGTGAGGAACGGGTACGCGGAGGTACCCGCATTCGCCGCCTGGAACCAGGCCATCGACGCCCGCAGCACCGCAACCGGCAACTGCATGCCGCCCTGCGCTTCGTCGAACCCGCCTGCGATCAGGCCCGCTTTGGAAAACAGGTCGAGCGCGGCCTTGACTTCGGGGATGATCTCGACGCGACCGTCCTCGCCCATGCGTGGTTCCTGGGCGTCGGCCTTCTTGTTGTGCGTCGCGAAATGCTTCGTCGCGATGTCCGCGCTCAGGTCGAGCACCGCATCGAACGTCTCGCGAGAATGCTCCGCGAACCGGGTCCGCGTGGTGAGCGCCTCGATGTCGAGCCAGTCGTAGAGCAGGAAGTCCAGGTCGCGGCGGGACAGCACGGGAGCAGGCATGACGAGGGTCCTTTCGGCGGCGTCCGATCGAGCGCTCACCCAGTAGAGCAATCCGGGCGCGGCCGTCGACCGGCGGGGTGGCACCCGTGCGTGCACGCTACTCCGCGTTGCTTGGCGCCGACGCCCCGAATACGGGAATACTTCCCTTCATGACCGGATCCCCTTCCGTGCTGGTCGTCGACGACGACGCGGACGTCCTCGCCTCCCTCCACCGCGGGCTGCGCCTGTCCGGGTTCTCGGTGCTCACCGCGGCCGGGGGCACCGAAGCCCTCGAGGTCGTGGAAAGCGAACGTCCGGACGTGATGGTCCTCGACATGAACATGCCCGGACTCGACGGGACCGCCGTCATCACCACTTTGCGGGATTCGGGCGACGACATCCCGATCTGCGTGCTCAGCGCGCGCGACACCGTCGACGACCGCATCGCCGGGCTCGAATCGGGTGCCGACGACTACCTGACCAAACCGTTCGTTCTGGCCGAACTCGTCGCGCGGATCAAAGCGATGCTGCGCCGTCGCGCGCCGGTCGACGATCAGACGGTGCGGGTCGGTGCGCTGCGTATCGAACCGGGAGGCCGGCGGGTGTTCGTCGACGGTGAACCCGTCGAGATGACCAAACGCGAATTCGAACTGCTCGAGGTGCTCGCCCGCAACGCGGGCATCGTCCTCTCCCGCGACAGGCTGCTGTCGCTCGTGTGGGGCTACGACTTCACGTCGGATACCAACGTCGTGGACGTGTTCGTCGGCTACCTTCGCCGCAAGCTCGAATCGGGTGGGCGGGCCCGGCTCGTCCATACGGTCCGCGGGGTCGGTTTCGTCCTCCGGGAGCCGTGAGATGCCCCGGACGTTCTCGTTGCGCGCCCGCGTGGCCGTCGCGACGGCGCTGGGCACGACCATCGTGGTCGGAATACTCGGTGTCATCGTGGCGTTGGCGATTTCGCGCAACAATCTCGCACAACTCGATCGGCGTCTCGATCTCGCAGCCGACGTGCTGGCAGCCAATGCCGCTGCCGCCGAACTGTTCCTGCCGGTGTTCGGTGACGGCGGCGCGTTCGCGATGACCATCCGCGCGGAACCCGACGGCGCGCTGCGGGCCAGCACGCCCACGGAACTTCCGGACCTCGAACCCGGAGCACACACCGTCACCGTCGACGGTATCGACTACCGGGCGTACACCACCCCGATCGAATCGAATCGTGCGCTGATGTCGGTGGCAGTGCTGCTCGCCGAAGCACAGGACGTCACCACCGACCAGCACAGGCAGGTGTTGATCGCGGGGGTGGTGGCAGTGGCGGTTGCGACCGGTCTCGGCTGGTTGCTCGGCGGCGGCGCGGTGCGTCCGCTCGTCGACCTCACGCACCGGATCGTCGCCCGCGACCGTGATCTCTCGCCGCGCCCGTCCGGGGTCAGGGAAGCCGACGAACTCGCCTCGGCCGTCGGCGCCATGCTCGACGACGTGGCCCGCGCGCGCGCCGACACCGATGCCGCCCTGGCGACGGCGCGCGATTTCGCAGCGGCGGCGGCACACGAGATGCGCACCCCCCTGACGGCGATGCGCACCGATGTCGAGGTGCTCAGCACCCACGAACTCGGTGCCGACGACCGTTCCGAGATACTCGCCGACCTGGCGCGCACCCAAGCCCGACTCGAGGCGACCCTCAACGACCTGGAACGCCTTGCCAGAGGCGATCTCTCCACCGACCGGGACTTCGCGGAGGTCGATCTCGTCGAGATCTGCGATACCGCCGCTGCGGATGCGATGCGCCGATATCCCGGTCTCGCGGTCGAAGTCCGCGGAGACGCACCGCAGATTCTGCGCGGGCTTCCCGTGGGTTTGCGCCTCGTGGTGGACAACGCGATCACGAATGCGGTGCGGCACGGTGGCGCATCGCACGTACGGATCACCGTTGCCACCGGCGACGAGTCCACCAGCCTGATCGTCGACGACGACGGCGCGGGCATACCAGCCACCGAACGCTCGGCGGTGTTCGAACGGTTCCGGCGCGGATCCAATGCCCGTCAGACGGGGTCCGGGCTCGGGCTCACACTCGTCGCGCAGCAGGCAGCCCTGCACGGCGGCGACGCGTACCTGGACGAGAGTCCACTCGGGGGTGCGCGTCTCGTCATCCGTCTGCCACGCACGCGGCGACGCGAGCTGTAGACGACCACGCCCGTCGTCTCTGCTGCACGGGAGACCGACGGTATCCGAAGGCTCAGTGCGGGAACGATTCTCCCGAATACTCTCGTCTCTCCACCAGCACCAGCCAGTTGCCCGAGTTGTCTCGCATCACGGCTTCGATGCCGTACGGCCGATCGGACGGTGGCTGGACGAACTCCACCCCCTTGGCCGTCAGATCGCGATACGTCGCATGGCAGTCGGAGGTGGCCAAACCGAATCCGCCCATCGTCCCGGCGGCCAACGACCGTCGGATCGCCTCTGCCGTGTCATCGGCGAGAGGCGGCCCGGGCTCGGAGAGCGTGACCTCCAATTCGGGATGGTCGGGGTGCAGGACCGTGACCCAGCGGAACCCGTCGCCCATCGTGATGTCGGTGCCTTCGACGAACCCCATCGTGTCGGTGTAGAACTTCTTGGCGGCGTCCTGGTCGGTGACCCAGAGGGTGACCAGCGAGATATTGGTAATCATGCAACTCAACCTAGGGTCGGCGCCCGTGCCCGCGCTTCTCCGAAATTGCGGCGTTCAGGAACGGTCGCTCAGGCCGCGCATGAACACGTGGCAACCGGGGATTCGCGGCGCGTCGCTTTCGGCGAACTTCGCCTGATACACCGACGGTGACGTACCGACCAGTTGCCGGAATTTGGCGCTGAACGACCCGAGACTGGTGTACCCCACGATGTGACATATCTCGGTGACGGTGAGGTTCGTCGCCCGCAGCAGATCCTGGGCACGTTCGATGCGCCGCTCGGCGAGGTAGACCCCGGGAGTCCTGCCGTACACGGCAGCGAAACAGCGTAGGAAGTGGAACTTGGATACTCCGGCATTGGAGGCGAGTGCCCCGAGATCGAGCGGCTCGGCATAGTCGCGGTCGGCGACGTCACGAGCACGGCGCAGGTGCGGAAGGAGTTCCGCCGGCACCTGCACTCCCGCTGCCATTGCCCCAGTCTGACAGCGACGGACGACCCGTGCTCACGGATACGCCCAGATGGCACGAGGGCCCGAGCCCGGCATCACCGGTCTCGGGCCCTCGCGAGTCGAGAGGATCGCAGTCCTCACAAAAGAATCCCTGTTACGGCAGTCCCACCAGGTCGATCACGAAGACCAACGTCTTGCCGCCGAGCGGATGGCCGGAACCTGCCGGACCGTATGCGAGTTCGGGCGGAACGGTCAGTTTCCGACGGCCACCGACACGCATGCCCGGGATGCCCTGCTGCCAGCCGGGGATCAGCCGACCGAGCGGGAATGCGACGGACTGGCCGCGGCTCCACGACGAATCGAACTCTTCGTTGGTCTCGTACTCGACACCCTTGTAGTGCACATCGACGGTCGCGTCGGGCTGCGCCTCGGGGCCGTCACCGATGGTGATGTCCTCGATGACCAGTTCGGTGGGCGCGGGGCCTTCCGACTTCTCGATCACCGGCGGTTCGGGCTGGACCTGCACGTCGAGCAGATCGATGACGAACACGAGCGTCTTACCCGAGAGCTGGTGGCCTGATCCGGCCGGGCCGTACGCGAGTTCCGGGGGGATCGTCAGCTGACGACGCCCACCGACACGCATGCCGGGAATGCCCTCCTGCCAGCCGGCGATGAGACCGGCGAGCGGGAAACGGATGGATTCGCCGCGGCTCCACGACGAATCGAACTCCTCGCCCGTGTCGAACTCCACACCGACGTAGTGCACATCGACGACTGCACCGGGTGTGGCCTCGGGACCGTCACCGATCGTGATGTCCTTGATGACCAGTTCGGTGGGCGCCGGGCCCTCCTGGAACTCGATCTCCGGTTTACTCACAGGTTTCTCCCTTGTCGAGATGGCAGTCGTCGCGGCACGCCGCGGGAAGGACGATCAGCGAAGACCGATCCCCTTGTAGTCGCGTTCGGTGTGGCCGACGTAGATCTGGCGCGGGCGCCCGATCTTGAGGGTCGGGTCGGAGTGCATCTCGCGCCAGTGCGCGATCCAGCCCGGCAGGCGGCCCAGCGCGAACAGCACGGTGAACATGCGGTCCGGGAAGCCCATGGCGCGGTAGATCAGTCCGGTGTAGAAATCGACGTTCGGGTACAGCTTGCGCTCGATGAAGTAATCGTCGGTGAGCGCGGCCTCTTCGAGCTTCATGGCGATCTCGAGCAGTTCGTCGCCTGCACCGAGCTTCTGGAGGATCGAATCGGCGGTCTTCTTGACGATCGCGGCGCGCGGATCGTAGTTGCGGTAGACGCGGTGCCCGAAGCCCATGAGCTTCACGCCGTCTTCCTTGTTCTTGACCTTGCGCACGAATTCGTTGACGTCGCCGCCCGACTTCTGGATCTGCTCGAGCATCTCCAGCACAGCCTGGTTCGCGCCGCCGTGCAGCGGGCCCCACAGTGCGTTGATG
Organism: Actinomycetes bacterium; assembly: GCA_023417985.1. Taxonomy (GTDB): domain Bacteria; phylum Actinomycetota; class Actinomycetes; order Mycobacteriales; family Mycobacteriaceae; genus Rhodococcus. The sequence goes on from JAEZDV010000002.1 coordinate 9,454, forward strand.
CCGCCGGAGATGGACGTGAAGAGGTTGGCGTCCGACGAGCCGACCAGACGCACCGTCGACGTCGAGCAGTTCTGCTCGTGGTCGGCGTGCAGGATCAGCAGCATGTCGAGAGCCTGAGCAATCTCGGGGTCGATCTCGTAGGGCTCGGCCGGGAACCCGAACGTCATCCGCAGGAAGTTCTCGACCAGCGACAGCGAGTTGTCGGGGTAGAGGAACGGCTGGCCCACGGACTTCTTGTAGGCGTAGGCGGCGATCGTGGGAAGCTTCGCGAGCAAACGGATGGTCGACAGCTCGACCTGCTCCGAGTCGTCGGGGTCGAGCGAGTCGGGGTAGTACGCCGAGAGCGCGTTCACGGCGCTGGAGACGACGGGCATCGGATGCGCGTTGCGCGGGAATCCGTCGAAGAAGCGCTTGAGGTCTTCGTGCAGCAGCGTGTGCCGGCGGATCTTGTCGGTGAAGGTCTCGAGCTGCTCGGAAGTGGGCAGTTCGCCGTAGATCAGCAGGTAGCTGACCTCGATGAAGGTGGCCTTTTCGGCCAGCTGCTCGATGGGGTATCCGCGGTAACGCAGGATGCCCTTCTCACCGTCGATGTAGGTGATCGCCGACTTGGTGGAGGCGGTGTTGACGAAACCGGGGTCGAGCGTGGTGTACCCGGTCGACGCAAGGAGCTTGCCCAGCTCGATACCGTCATTGCCTTCCGTTGCTTTGGCGATCGACATCGCGTGCTCGCCACCGGGGTAGCTGAGGGCGGTTGTGGGTTCATTCTCAGCGGGCACGAAGGATCCCTCTCAAGCTCAGACCTACGAGAAACTTCCGAACATTCAGGTAGAACCTAGCTGTAGCGCAGCGTGTACGCCCAGCCAGGGTCGGTCGAAAGTCCCCGCACAGTGTTTCGTTGATATAGACGTCGGACGTCGGCCCGCACCCTCGGAAGTTCCGCCGCAAGGTCGGCGCACGCCGCTTACCTGGGGTAATCGTACGCGATCCGTGCGCTGCCACCATCGCCGCCCCGTGACCTGCACTCGGTCACCGCAGCGGCTCACGCGGTGAAACCGACGACACCGAGGCCCCAGCTCGCGCCCCAGACCTCCCCGGGCTGCAGGACCAGTACGTCGATACCCAGATTGAACGCGTCGGGCGGGCACGTTGCGGGAATCAGCGCGAGCGAACGCTCCGGGTCGCCGTCCGCGCGGCCCGTCTCCGTGCTCGCATACAGCCATCCGAACTCCGGAACGGTCCGTAGTTCGACGCCGCGCCCGTCCGGGCCGCACAGACTGTGCCGGATCACCCCGTCGGCGTCCTCGTCGAGCGCACTGAAGGGCACCGCGAGTCGCACGCCGTCCATCGAACGCGGTTCGGTGAAGTCGAAGTCCGTCCCGTCGACGGGTTGCGAATACGCGGTGGGAAGCCCGCGCTGCCGATCGATCGGGACCCGGGTACCCGCAGCCAGACGCAAGGTGCAGTCGTCGAGCGGTGTGTATCCGGCGCACACATACGGGTGCACCCCGAGGCCGAACGGGGCGTGATAGTCGCCGATGTTGGTCGCCGTGTAACTCGCTACGAGACCGTACTCACCGAGCTCGTGGGTCGCCGTGAGCAGCAGCCGATACGGCCACCCCTTCTGCAGTCCGATCTCGGTCACTTGCTCCACGCGGGCGGCCGTGTGCGACACCAGGTCCCATTTCCGGTTCCACGCGAAGCCGTGCACGGCGGCCCCCCGGTCCGGGTCGGTGACCGTCAGCTGGTGTTCGATCCCGTCGAAGAAGAAGTGGCCGTCGCGCACGCCCCCCGGCCACGGCGCCAGCACCGCACCGGCGTACCGCAACGCGTGCTCCGGGTCCGGACCGCTCCCCGCGAGTGGGTAGGGGCCGGACGGATCGTCGTACACGAGCGCGCGCACCGCCGCACCCACCTCGGACACTTCGGCCCGGTAGCCGAAGCCGCGGATCACGTAATGCGTGGGACCGTCGCCCGGCCGAGGGTCGATCGGCTGATCGCCTCGCTGGAGGTGGCTCGAATCGGACATGCCTCCAGTCTTACGGCCCGGGGACGATCCCACTAGTGATTCGGGTGCCTCACTCTCCGCGCGGACTCCGGTGTCCTTGTCAGAGATGGGCCGCCATGGCCTCGATCACCGCGGCGGAGGCTGCCACCGTCGGGACGTCGTCGATCGGAGTGTCGGGATTCCCGGTGGTGGAATCCGAGAGCACCACCAGCACGAGGGGGGTCCCGTTCGGCGACCACACGACCCCGGCGTCGTTGACTGTCCCGTGGAAACCGCCGCCCGTCTTGTCCGCGGCGGTCCAGCCCGGCGGCAGTGCGGCGCGGATTCGCTTGTCCGACGTGAGGCTCGCCCGCATCCATCCCGTGAGCGTGCGCTGTTGGGGCGGGGGTAGGCCCGCACCGACGAGCAACTCCCGGCATCCGGCCCCGAGCCCGACGGCGGTCGTGGTGTCGCGCTCGTCCCCTCGCCCTGCTTCGTTCAACTCGGGTTCCCAGCGGTCGAGGCGGGTCGCCCCGTCACCGACGGAGCGGGCGAGCGCCGTCACCGCGTCCGGTCCGCCGAGGCGCCTCAGCAGGAGGTTGGCAGCGGTGTTGTCGCTGCGGGTCAGCGCGGCCTCGCACAACGCGCCGACGGTCGTGACCCGGCCCTGATGCTCCGACGCCACCGGCGAGTTCGCGACGATGTCCGCGGGTTCGATCGGGACGGTCTCGTCGAGCGACAACTGCCCGAGCGATTCGAGACGCAGGATCCCCGCCGCGGCATACATCTTGAACGTCGAGCACATCGCGAACCGCTCGTCGCCGCGGTGGGAGTACATCCTCCCGGTGGTCGGCGCGTGCCCCAGCACTCCGAGCCGAACCTTGTGCCGGGTTTCGATCTGCGCCAGACGCGAGTCGAGCGCGGGCACCGACAACCGGGCCTCGGGTGCATTTCGGGCGGCGTGGGCCGCATCCGGCGTCGCGTTGCTGCTCGGCGCATCGCATGCAGCCAGGAACGGAACAGCCGAGAAGGCAACTGCGCCGGAGAGAAAACCTCTGCGGGACAGTGCTGTTCGACGGAAGGCGGATGGTGTGGCCATGCAGCTACCCCACCACCGACAGCCTTTCCGGACCAATTGTTTAAAGGCGTCCGTGCGAGTCGAAACGTATATCGATGCTGTTGAAAGTAAAGAAATACTTCCCACATTCCGTCGCGCTTCCGAAAAGAGAAGCGCGGACGCTGGTTCAATACCGGGCATGGATCTGATCCGCCATCTCCGGTTCTTCGTCATGGTCGCCGACAAAGGACACTTCGGACGCGCCGCAGCCGCACTGGGGATGACGCAACCCCCTCTGTCGCAAGGGCTCCGGCGACTCGAGGAGTACATCGGCACTCCGCTCGTCCACCGCACGCGGCAGGGTGCCGTACTGACCTCCGCGGGCGACCGGTTGCTTCCCCACGCAAGGCAACTCGTCGACGAAGCGGATCGCTTTCTCACGGAGGCGGTGTGCGTCGCCGACACTCGTGGTCTCGTCCGCTGGGGCGCCGGCGTCGCACTCCCCGACCGGTTGCTCACTGCCTGCGTTGCGGCCCTGTGCGCGGAGACCGAGGCAGCGGTCGCGACCGAGTCGGGCACCACCGTCGAACTCGTCGACGCGGTGCGCTCGGGCAGGTGCGATTTCGCAGTCGTCGAACATCCCGCGCACGTGGACGGCGTGAAGGCCGGGCCCGTAATCAGGATCCCGCGGTGGGTGGTCGTGCCGTCACGGCATCGCAGCGCGCAGGCTGAACGACCGCGCTTCCCGATGCTTGCCGACCTGACGTTCGCGGCACCGCCGCGAGCGGGAAACCCGGTGGCCTTCGACGCAGTGCGTGGCCTCCTGCGCGACCGAGGTCTCGACGTCGACTCCGTGAGCGCGCCGGACGACCGGGCCGTGCTCGCCGCGGTGGCGGCAGGAACTCATTTCGGGTTGTCCACCGCGGCGCCCGGTTCGGCACCGGGGGTCGCGTGGCTGCAACTGGCCCCGGCCGCGACCGCCGTACGCATGGGAGTGGTGTGGCGACCGGGCGCCGACACCGACCGTTTCGTCGCGGCACTCGACCGGGTGCTGGTGCGGGAGCGGGTGCGGTGAGCCGAAAGGGCATCCGGCCCGACCGCGGTTACCGCTCGCCCGTGACGACTGCCCTGCCGGGCACCGCGACGGTCTCGTCCGGCATCCGCACGGCTATCGCGAAGACGAGCACACCTGCCGCGGCGAGCAGCACTCCGGCAGCCGCTGGGGCTGTGTAGCCGAGACCGGCGGCGATCACCGCACCACCGATCGCCGCACCGATCGCATTGGCGAGGTTGAACGCCGCGTGGTGAAGGGACGCAGCGAGTGTCTGCGCATCCGCCGCCACGTCCATCAGACGGACCTGCAGTCCCGGACCCACCGCAGCGCACCCGGCGCCGAGCAGGAACACCATCACCAGGGCTGTGTACGGATTGTGGACGGCGACGACGAATACGGCGAGCAACACACCCAGCGCGCCCATGGTGGTGAAGATGCCCGGCACCAGCGCGCGGTCGGCGAGGCGCCCGCCGACCGCGTTGCCCAGGACCATCCCGAGCCCGAAGAGCATCAGTGCGACCGGCACAAGCGATTTCGGCAGTCCGGCGACGTCGGTGAGAGTGGTGCTGATGTACGTGTAGACCGCGAACACACCACCGAAGCCGATCATCGCGACCGCCAGCGTCATCCACACCTGCTTGCGGCGCAAGGCACCCAGTTCGGTGCGCGCACTGGTGGTGGGGATCGACAGCGCCGGAACCCACGCGGCGACCGCGGCGACTGTGACCACGCCGATGACCGCGACCAGCCCGAAGGCGGTTCGCCAGCCGAGCGCGATACCCAACCACGAAGCGGCGGGCACCCCGACCACATTCGCGACCGACAGGCCCATCATCACCAGGGCCACCGCCCGGGCCCGCTGCCCCCGCCCGGCGAGATGTGCGGCGACGATCGCGGCGACACCGAAGTACGCGCCGTGGGGCAGACCGGCGACGAACCGGGAGACGACGAGTGCGCCGTAACCCGGCGCCAGGACGGTGGCGGCATTTCCGATCGTGAACGCGACCATCAAGGCGATCAGCAGCGTCTTGCGCGGTACCCGGGCGGTCAGAGTCGCGATGAGAGGCGCACCGACCACCACGCCCGCGGCGTACGCGGACACGATATGCCCGGCCGACGGCTCGGAGACCCCGAGACCGGTCGCGATTTCCGGGAGCAGGCCCATCGCCATGAACTCGGTGGTGCCGATCCCGAAGCCCCCGAGCGCAAGCGCCCACATCGCGAGGGTGCGACCTGCTCGTGGACCGTCGTCGGTCCGGGCATCGTCGGGTGGGCAGGCGGGAGCCGTGGTCATGGGAAAGCCTTCGAGGATTGCGGGATAGAAGGAATGCCGGAAGCTGCGTCCGGCCCGTTCCATCCTCCGCCTCACCCCGGCGCTACCTCGAATTCGCCGGGGGTGAGTTCGGCCACCGCGTGGCGAGCACCTACGACAGCGTCATTCTTCTACGACAGGGCCTTCTTCTACGACAGCGTCTTGCCGACCCGGTACCGGACGAAGGCCGGGAACGCGACGACACACACCGCAACGCCGACGACGACCAGGACTCCGCCTCCCGCCGCCGCAACAGCGGTCCCGGCGGCGGCAGCGGCGGCACCGTGCATCACGTCGCCGATGCGTGGACCGCCCGCAACGACGACGATGAACACCCCTTGCAAGCGGCCCCGCATATCGTCGGTCGCAACCGTCTGAAGCATCGTCGACCGGAACGCGGCCGACACCATGTCCACCGCACCGCCGAAGGCGAGGAACGCGACCGCCAACCACACCAGCAGCGCACTACCACCGGAATCGGCGCGCCACACCACGATTCCGAATCCGACCATCGCGGCACCCCACAACGCGATACACACGATCACCGCGAGCCCCTGCCGCCGGACCCTCGGCAGCCATCCCGAGAACACTCCGCCGAGAACGGCTCCCACCGACATTGCCGCGAACAGAACACCGAGCACGAATCCGCCCGCCACGGGATCCCCGAACGTTTCGTGGGCGATCTGGGGGAACAACGCGCGCGGCATACCGAAGACCATCGCGACGATGTCGACGACGAACGACGCCAGCAGGATTTTCTGCCCCGACAGGTAGCGGAATCCGTCGAGCACCGCACGCAACCCCGCACGCGTCACCTCTCCGAGCGGCGGAATGGGCGGCAGCGCAACCACAGCCCACAGCGTTGCGAGGAGGAAGACGGCGTCCAGCAGATACAGCGTCGGCAGCCCGACCATCGGGATCAGCACCCCCGCGAGGAGCGGGCCTGCGATCGCGCCGAACTGCACCACAGTCATGTTGAGCGACGTCGCCGCCGCGATCCGGCCGACGGGCAGCAACCGCGGAATGACGGCGGCGCGGGTGGGCTGGTTGACCGCGAAGAACGCTTGCTGCACCGAGAACAGACAGAGGAGCACCCACACGTTGTTCAGCCCGGCGGCCGCCTGCGCCCACAACAGCACCGAGGTGCCCCCGAGCCCGATCGACGTGATGACCAGCAGTTTGCGTCGGTCCATCGCGTCGGCGAGGGCACCACCCCACAAGCCGAACACCACCAGCGGCACGAGACCGAACACACCGGTCAACCCGACGTACGCGGAGTTACGGGTGATCTCGTAGATCTGCTGCGGCACCGCCACCACGGCCATCTGCGCGCCGATCACGGTCACGACCCCGGCCCACCACAACCGCGCGAAGTCCTTGTTCTGCAGCGGTGTGGTGTCGGCGAGAAGCCGCCTCACGGCTGGAGACGCCGAGCGGACCACGTTCCGTCGACCAACCGCAGACGGATCCGGTCGTGCAGGCGGTCGGGACGGCCCTGCCAGAATTCGACCACGTCCGGGTGGATCCGGAATCCGCCCCAGAACGGCGGTACGGGAATGTCGTCGGAGCCGATTTCGTATTCCCTGCTCACCTCGACGAGTGCGCGTTCCAGGTCGGTGCGACTCGCGATCTGCCGCGACTGCCGCGACGCCCACGCGCCGAGCCTCGACCCGCGGGGCCGGGTTTGCCAGTATTCGGCGGTCTCCTCGTCCGTGACCCGTCGCACCGGCCCACGGACCGTGATCTGCCGGTGCAACGGCAGCCACAGGAACGTCGCGGACGCATACGGGTGCGCGGCCAGGTGACGGCCCTTGTCCGAGTCGTAGTTCGTGAAGAACGTGATGCCGTCCGGCGCGACGCCCTTGCACAACACCGTCCGTGTCGCGGGATGTCCGGCCTCGTCCACGGTCGCGAGCACCATTGCGTTGGGTTCGGGGACAGCGGCTTCGACAGCGGCAGCGAGCCAGCGCCCGAACAACGGAAACCAGCCGTCGGACACGAGGGCCGGATCGAGTTCGTCGGACAAGGCTTCCTCCGCGCCCGCGATGTCGTAGTCGGCACGCATCGACGCCAGGGCGTCGGCCGGCACGTGTCCACGGGGTGATTCGGGCTGCACGGACGAAGACGGTACTCCGGGGCAGCCCACGCCCGGAGACGAGCGGCCGAGGACTACAGTTCAACCGACGACTCGAGTGGGGTGCCGATCACAGTCACCGGTGTCCTCATTCCCACCGCCAGTGCGGCTCGGACCGGGCGGCACACGACAGAGGAGAGCCCATCCGCATGGCATCGCGCGCGTCTGTACCCGAGGATTTCGTCGCAGGTCTCGAAGGCGTCGTCGCCTTCACCAGTGATATCGCCGAGCCCGACAAAGACGGTGGCGCCCTGCGTTACCGCGGTGTCGACATCGAGGATCTCGTCGAACGCGGCGTGACCTTCGGTGATGTGTGGGCACTGCTCGTCGACGGCGAATTCGGCCGCGGTCTTCATCCCGCCGAGCCCTTCCCCCTGCCGATCCACACCGGCAACGTCCGGGTGGACGTGCAGGCCGGTCTCGCGATGCTCGCACCCATCTGGGGCTTCCAGCCGTTGCTCGACATCGACGACGAGACCGCCCGCGACAACCTCGCACGTTCCGCGGTGATGGCGCTGTCGTACGTCGCGCAGTCCGCACGCGGCATCTATCAGCCGGCCGTGCCCCAGGAACAGGTCGACAAGGCGAAGACCGTCACCGAGCGCTTCATGGTGCGCTGGAAGGGCGATCCCGACCCCAAGCACGTCGAAGCCATCGACGCCTACTGGGTGTCGGCCGCCGAGCACGGCATGAACGCTTCGACCTTCACTGCCCGGGTGATCGCCTCGACCGGTGCCGACGCTCCGGCAGCGTTGTCTGGCGCCGTGGGAGCGATGTCGGGCCCGCTGCACGGTGGTGCCCCGGCACGCGTGCTGCCGATGATCGAGGAGACCGAGCGCAGCGGTGACCCGCGCGCACTGGTCAAGGGCATCCTCGATCGCAAGGAGAAGCTCATGGGCTTCGGGCACCGCGTGTACCGCGCGGAGGATCCCCGCGCCCGCGTGCTGCGCAACACCGCGAAGCGCCTGAACGCGCCCCGCTTCGAGGCCGCTGCGGCACTCGAGCAGGCAGCGCTCGCCGAACTGCGTGAGCGTCGGCCCGACCGCGCGATCGAGACCAACGTCGAGTTCTGGGCCGCCGTGATCCTCGACTTCGCGGAGGTTCCGGCCGCGATGATGCCGGCGATGTTCACGTGCGGACGCACCGCGGGCTGGTGCGCACACATCCTCGAGCAGAAGCGGCTCGGCCGGCTCGTGCGTCCCGCCGCGATCTACACCGGCCCGGATCCTCGTTCGGTCGAGGCCGTCACCGGCTGGGATTCGATCTCCCATCGCTGACGCACCCGGTAGGGCGTCCGCGCAAGCGGTCTAGACTACATCTGCAACATGTCACTCGACGCTTAGGACACGCATTCCGATGGCAGACGCTTCACCGATCATTCCCGCCGACCTCAAACCCGCAGACGGCCGCTTCGGCTGCGGCCCGTCGAAGGTCCGCCCCGAGCAGCTCCAGTCGCTCGTCGACGTCGGTGCTTCGGTCTTCGGCACCAGCCACCGGCAGAAGCCGGTCAAGGACGTCGTGGCCCGCGTGCGTTCCGGTCTGCGCGATCTGTTCGCCCTGCCGGACGGGTACGAAGTCGTGCTCGGCAACGGTGGCACCACCGCATTCTGGGACGCCGCCGCCTTCGGTCTGATCCGCGAGCGGTCGCAGCACTTCACCTACGGCGAGTTCTCGTCGAAGTTCGCGTCCGTCGCGAAGAAGAACCCGTTCATCGGTGATCCGATCGTCATGGGGTCCGAGCCCGGTTCGGCTCCCGAGATCGTCGCCGACGCGTCCGCCGACCTGATCGGCTGGGCACACAACGAGACGTCGACCGGTGTCGCCGTCCCCGTGCAGCGTCCGGCCGGATCGTCGAACGCGCTCATCGCGATCGACGCCACCTCGGGCGCCGGCGGACTTCCGGTGAACATCGCCGACGCCGACGTGTACTACTTCGCGCCCCAGAAGTGCTTCGCCGCCGACGGTGGTCTGTGGATCGCGCTGATGAGCCCCGCCGCGCTCGAGCGCGTCGCGGAAATCAAGGAGTCGGGCCGCTACACCCCCGACTTCCTGTCCCTGCCGATCGCGGTGGAGAACAGCAGCAAGGATCAGACGTACAACACCCCGGCGCTGGCCACACTGCTGCTGTTCGCGAATCAGATCGAATGGCTCAACGAGAACGGCGGCCTCGACTGGGCCGTGTCCCGGACGAAGGACTCGTCGTCCCGTCTGTACGAGTGGGCCGAGGCGTCCGAGTTCGCGACGCCGTTCGTCGCCGATCCGGCGCTGCGTTCGCAGGTCGTCGGAACGATCGACTTCGCCGAGTCGGTCGATGCCGCGAAGGTCGCCAAGATCCTCCGTGCCAACGGCATCGTCGACACCGAGCCGTACCGGAAGCTGGGTCGCAACCAGCTGCGCGTCGGGATGTTCCCGGCGATCGACCCCGAAGATGTCACGCAGTTGACGAAATGCGTGGATTGGGTAGTTTCGCAGCTCTGACCCACGGGTAGTCAGCAACGGTCGCGGGGGGGCCGGGGGGGCGCCGGGCGCGGCCCCCCGCCCGGACC
>JAEZDV010000005.1 GCA_023417985.1 Actinomycetes bacterium
ACCGACCTCGCAGCCCTGCGGATCGACCTGCAGACCCAGCGTGCCGTGCTCGTGTAGGCGGCGGCCACGATGGGACTGGGAGTCGCCGCAGCGGGATCGGCCCCTTTGGCCGTGCCGGAAGAAATACGCGTCAGTGATACACCCCGGTTCCACCGCATGCTCACCGAATACCAACTGCTCGCCCGTGAGCAACTCATCTGTGGCACCCAGGTTCATGTGGAGATCTTGGACCGCGACGAAGCAGTGCGGGTCGCCCACCGGATCACGCCGCATCTGCCACTGTTCCTCGCGCTCAGCGCAAGCTCCCCGTTCTGGCCCGATGGTTCCGACACCGGATACGCGAGTGTCCGCCCGCTGATGTGGATCCGGTGGCCGACCACCGGGCCCGCCCCACCTGTCTCGTCGGCCGCGGAGTACGACGAATTGGTCGCCGACCTGGTGTCGAGCGGAGTGATCACCGACCCGGGGATGGTGTACTTCGACGTGCGCCCTTCGTCGCACCTGCCCACCCTCGAACTGCGAGTGTGCGACAGCTGCCCCTCGGTCGACACGATCACGCTCGTCACCGGGCTCTACCGTGCGCTCGTCGACAGGGAGGTCGCAGTGGTGCAGGCGGGAGACCCGCCACCGGTGCCGTCGCCGACACTCGTGCGGGCGGCGATGTGGCGCGCCGCGCGGAGCGGCATGGAAGGCGACCTCGTCGACCTGGGCGTCTCGCTCCCCCGCCCCGCCGCGGACGTTCTCGCGCGCTTCCTCGCCACGGTGCGGCCGCAACTGGAATGCAGCGGTGATTGGGATCTCGTCACACAGCTCGCAGCGGATGCCATCACGCGCGGGAGTTCCGCCGCCCGGCAGCGCAGAGCGTTGCGCCGCCGCGGCAAGTTGACCGATGTCGTCGATCATCTGATCGCCGAGACCGCCGGTCACTCCGAACGACCATGCCCCGGAGCCGAATCGGATTGCGCACTGCTGCACGGCTACCCACCGACGCGTCACGAGGCGCCGTACGACGAGGCGATCGGCAGCGACGGTGCACCTCGGTCCGACTACCGGCGCCCGCTGCAATCGCTCGCGCGCCTCGGCGCCACAACGCTGCGAAAGTCGCAGGACGCGATCGCACACACGCAGAGCGCAGAGAACGTCCTCTTCCGCCCGAGGGGCGAGGGCAGTCCGCAGCCGTTCCCGATGGACGTGGTGCCCAGGATCGTCACCGCCAGGGCGTGGCAGGGGCTGCAACGCGCACTCGAGCAGCGCGCGACCGCCTTGAACGCTTTTCTCGTCGACATCTACGGCCGCCGGGAGATCCTCGCGGCGAGCGTGCTCCCACCGGAGGTACTCCATCTCGCCCGCGGTTACCGCAGCACCGGCGACGCGTCGCACGGTCGTGCCGTACGCGCGCACGTTGTCGCGGTGGATCTGGCATGTACCGGTCCGGATCGCTTCGTCGTGCTCGAAGATCACCTCCGCAACCCCACCGGGGTCGGATACGCGCTGGCGCACCGGGCGATGACACAGCGGTTTCTCGGCGATCTCTGGCCCGCGTCCGGGATCGTGGACATCGACGGCACGCCCGCGTCGATCTTCCGGACCCTCGCCGACGCCGCTCCCCCGGCAGCGGGTGAGGACGTCACCGTCGCGGTACTCAGCGCCGGCGGACGGGATGCGGGATGGTTCGAACACGCGATGCTCGCCGACCGCGCCGGCATCGAACTGGTGCAGACGGACGAACTGATCGTGCGCGACGACGTCGCCTACATCCAGCACGGACCGTCGGTCACACGCGTGGACGTGCTGTACAGCCGGATCGACGAGGACACGTTGCTGTCGTCCACCGGTTACGACGGGCGTCCGTTGCGGTCCGGCCTCCTCGGGGCCGTCCGTGCGGGGACCCTGACCCTCGCCAACGCGCTGGGCAACGGGGTCGGTGACGACAGGTCCGTGTACCGGTACGTACCGGCGATGATCGAGTACTACCTCGGCCAGCGCCCACTGCTCGACCAGGTGTTCACGTGGGTGTGTGCCGATCTCGCCCAGCGTGACCACGTCCTGGCACACCTCGGCGAACTCGTGGTCAGGCCCGTCGACGGCGGCGACGGAGCGGAGATCACGGTGGGACCCGAGGCCGACCCGGCCGAACTCGACCGGCGACACCTCGAATTGCTCACCCACCCGGAGCGTTTCGTCGCTCACGAGTTGGTGACGACGTCCACTCACCCCACCTTCGACGGCGACGGCCTCCATCCTCGCCACGTCGATCTGCGGGCATTCGTGTATCTGCGAACCGACGGAACGTCGGTGCGTGCGGAGGTGTCACCGGCGCTGCTCACCCGTGTGGCCCCGACGGGAAGCGCAGTCGTCGATTCGAGTCGTGGGGGCGGGACCAAGGACACCTGGATTCTCGAACCACCGGAGGGGTAGAACAAGCGGTCTCCGTGCCCGCCCGGTCAGTCGACGAGCGAGGCGACCTCGTGATCGGTGAGCGTGGTCTGAGGTACACGACCTGCGTCCCGCGCCAGCGAGATCGCGCGGTAGAGCGGGCGCTCGCCGAGCCCCGCGCCCCGGGCCTCGGCTCGGAGTTGTTCCACCAGCACGGACGAGATCGCGGCGGCCGGAGCGAGTTCGCTCGCGGCGAGCGCGTTGGCGAGGGTGCGCAGCGCGAGCACGTCGAGTTCCCGTCCACCCTCGCCCGCGTACAGGGCGAGCGGCACGGTGACCAGCCCGTGGTTTCCGTCGTTGACCCGCAGGATCGCCTGCGACACACGGCCCACCCGGACGACGAGTTCGACCCCTGCGAGCTGCCGGAGTTCCACGCTGCGCGAACGGAACATCCCCGCGACGGTCACGACGGTGCCCTCGATCCGCAGATGACGGTGGGTCGCAACGAATGCGCCGATCGTCGGCGGCCCTGCGACGAGCACGCCCACCAGTACGGCCACCCACAACGAGGCGACGAGGTAGACCAGGAATCCCGCGAGGAATCCGATCGCCACGGCGGCCAGGGCGACCTTCCGAACGCGGGGACGCAGCAGCCGGGCCGGGATCAGGTCGAGTGACACCGCCGCGGGCGAGCCACCCCGCCCGTCATCCGCCGGCAACGACCTCACCCACGCGTGCGACGACATCGACGAGCGGCACGGTCTGCTGTTCCCCCGTGCGGAGATCCTTGATCACGATCTCGCCGGCTTCGAGTTCGCGCTCTCCCAGAACCAGAGCAGCCACGGCCCCGGACTTGTCCGCGGCTTTCATCGCGCCTTTGACACCACGGCCTCCGTAGGCGAGGTCGACGCGGATGCCCGCGGCACGCAGGTGATGCGCGACCGGAACGAGGGCAGCTTTTGCCGCGTCGCCCATCGGCACCCCGTAGACCTCGCACCGGGCCGGGTTGCCGGCGGTCTTGCCCTCGGCGGCCAGGGCCAGGATCGTGCGGTCGACACCCAATCCGAAGCCGATGCCGGACAGCGCCTGACCGCCCAGTTGCTCCATGAGACCGTCGTACCGGCCACCGCCGCCGATGCCCGACTGGGCTCCCAGCCCGTCGTGCACGAACTCGAAGGTCGTCTTCGTGTAGTAGTCGAGTCCGCGGACCATGCGGGGATTGACCACGTACGGAACACCGAGCGCTTCGAGGTGTCCGAGTACCTCGTCGAAATGCGCCTTCGCGCTGTCGGAAAGGTGATCGAGCATCAAGGGGGCGTCCGCAGTCATGGCTTTGACGTCGGGCCGCTTGTCGTCGAGCACGCGCAGCGGGTTGATCTCGGCGCGCCGGCGGGTCTCCTCGTCGAGCGGGAGGCCGAACAGGAACTGCTGCAACAGTTCGCGATACTGCGGACGGCAGGTATGGTCGCCGAGCGAGGTGATCTCGAGGCGGAAACCGTCGAGGCCGAGGCTGCGGAATCCGGCGTCGGCGATGGCGATGACCTCGGCGTCGAGCGCCGGATCGTCCACCCCGATAGCCTCGACGCCCACCTGCTGAAGCTGGCGGTATCGCCCTGCCTGCGGCCGTTCGTACCGGAAGAACGGGCCCGCATACGACAACTTGACGGGCAACTGCCCACGATCGAGACCGTGCTCGATTACGGCGCGCATCACCCCGGCCGTGCCCTCCGGGCGCAGGGTGACGGAACGGTCACCCCGGTCGGCAAAGGTGTACATCTCCTTGGAGACCACGTCTGTCGACTCGCCGACACCGCGCGCGAACAATCCGGTGTCCTCGAAGATCGGCAACTCGATGTGTCCGTACCCCGCGAGTCGCGCAGCTCGGGTCAAGCCGTCGCGCACCGCGACGAACTCGGCGGACTGCGCGGGAACGTAATCGGGCACACCCTTGGGCGCCGAGAACGTAGAGGCCTTGCTCACTGGTACTGCTTTCTCTCGAGGGAATTCGGTGGTGCCGGTGGCGTGGAGCCGTCAGCGCGATTGTGGGAGACCGACGAGGAACTGGTTCGACGTACGTTCCTGCCCGATCGTGCTGGATCCGCCGTGACCGGGAAGAATCGCGGTGGCGTCGTCGAGGACGAGCAGCTTGCGCGCGATCGAATCCAGGAGCTGCTCGTGGTTGCCGCCGGGGAGATCGGTGCGTCCGATCGAGCCCTGGAACAGGGTGTCGCCGGTGACGGCTACCTGCAACTCGGCGCCGTCCGGGGTGGTGGTGCGGGTGCGGAGAACCACCGAGCCCTGGGTGTGTCCCGGGGTGTGGTCGACGACGAACTCGATACCGGCGTGCTCGATCTCGTCACCGTCGGCGAACTCGACGACTTCCTGCGGCTCCACGAACTCGACACCGTCGAGGAAGGGCGCGAGGCTCGACCCCATCCCCTGCAGCGGGTCGGTGAGCATCATGCGGTCTCCGGGGTGGATGTAGACCGGGATCTCGTAACGATCCGCGACGGCCTGTGCGGACCACATGTGATCGAGATGGCCGTGGGTGAGCAGCACGGCGCGCGGCGCGAGATCGGAACCGATGAGGAACTCCACCAGTGGCTCGGCGGCATCCTGCCCCGGATCGACGACGACGCACTCCTTCGCGTTGTCCTGCGCGAGGATGTAGCAGTTGGTCTGGAACATCCCGGCAGGGAATCCGGTCACGAGCACGAGCATCGCTCCTACGGGTGTGGGTATTCGCGGTCCCCTACAGAGTAGGCGCAGCGCCCCGTCCTTTCGCTCTCAGGTTGGGGTGGCAAACTCGACTCGGCCCCGGAGCGCGGGCACACCATCGATCGGGTCACGGGAGGACAACTGCAGTGCCGAGCAACGCACAGCGGCGTAATGCCGCGAAACGCAAACTCGAACGGCAGCTCGAGCGCAGGGCCGAACGCGAGCGCAAGCGCCGCCGTATGACGATCGCCCTGTCGGCGCTCGGGATCGTGGTGGTCGTGGGGGCGGGCGCCGCACTCTGGGCAGTCGCAGGAAGTGGCGACGACGTAACGACGGACGCGTCGGCGGGCGATACGACGACCGAGGCCGACAACGAGTACCCGGCGCTGCCCGCGAGCCGCTCGGAACCTCTCCCCGAGACGGTGAACTGCGAGTACCCGGCAGACGGAAGCGAACCGGCGAAGCCGGTCGAGCCGCCGCGTACCGAGGGCATCGTGACGACCGGTGAGAACAACACCGATATCAGCGTGAGCATGGAGACGTCGCAGGGCAACATCGGGTTGATCCTCCACAACGACGACTCGCCGTGCACGGTCAACAATTTCCTGTCGCTCGCGGGCCAAGGCTACTTCGACGGTACGGAGTGTCACCGCCTGACCACGTCACCGTCGCTGGCGGTTCTGCAGTGCGGCGACCCGACGGGCAGCGGTGCCGGCGGACCGGGCTACCAGTTCGCGAACGAATTCCCCACCGACCAGTACGCGGCAGACGACCCGACGTCCCAGGAGCCGGTGATCTACCCCCGCGGGACGGTGGCGATGGCCAACGCCGGACCCGGCACGAACGGCAGCCAGTTCTTCCTGGTGTACGGCGATTCGATCCTTCCTCCGCAGTACACGGTGTTCGGCACGATCGACGAGACCGGACTGGCCACTCTCGACAAGATCGCCGAGGCGGGCGTCTCCGGCGGGGCCGCAGACGGTGCCCCCGCCGCAACGACGACACTCACCTCGGTCAGGATGGACTGATGACTCGATTCCGCACCACCCTCGCCGTCGGCGCGGGGCTCGCACTTGTTCTGACCGGCTGTTCGGATGACGGCGGGGACGACACCACCACCTCCGGATCCGCCACCGCGAGCGGTACGGCGCAGTCGCCCGAGTACACCGGCGCGCTGCCGGAGCGTCCCACGGGCGGAGACCCCGTGTCGTGCACCTACGCCCCGTCCGGTGACGCTTCCCGTGATGTGAACGCTCCCGCCGCAACCGACGTACCCGCCGAAGGAACCGTCGGCGTGTCGCTCACCACCAGCGTCGGACCGATCGGCCTCGAGCTCGATCGGGCGGAAGCACCGTGCACGGTCAACAGCTTCGTCGCCCTCGCCGAGCAGGGCTACTTCGACGACACGCCCTGCCACCGGCTGGTGACCTCACCGGGTCTGCAGGTGCTGCAGTGCGGAGACCCCAGCGGCACCGGGACGGGCGGGCCCGGATACGGGTTCGACACCGAGTACCCGGAGAACCTCTACCAGGCGGGTGACCCCCAGCTGCGGCAGCCCGTGATCTACCCGCGTGGCACCGTCGCGATGGCCAATACGGGCCGTCCCGGCAGCAACGGCAGCCAGTTCTTCCTGGTGTACGCGGATTCGCAGCTTCCGCCGTCGTACACGGTGTTCGGCACCGTCGACGAGGCCGGACTCGCTGTGATCGAGGAAGTCGCGGCGGAGGGTGACGACGGTTCGATGGCAGCCGGCGGTGGCGCACCCAACCGTGGTGTGCAGATCGAATCTGTGACCGTCTCCGACTGATTCACCCGTTCTCACGACAGACCGGTCGCTCGCTCCTTCGTGGAGCGGGCGACCGCTTTCGTCTCTCGCCTGTCACGAGGGCGCTGCGTAGCGGGTGAAGAGGATGTCACCGCGGAACGCGGTGGATTCGAGCAGGCGTAACCCCGTCCGAACGTATCCGTCGGGAAACAAGCGGCGGCCCCGGCCCTGCACCGCCGGATAGACGAACAGCCGGAACTCGTCGACGAGGCCCGCTTCGATGAGACTGTGGCACAACGAGATACTGCCTGTCGCCACGATGTCGCGGCCGGGACGCTCCTTCAGCGCGCCGACCTGCTCGACCGGATCCCCGTCCAGGATCGTGCTGTTGCCCCACCCGGTTTCGGTGAGGGTCGACGAAATCACGTACTTGTCGACCCGGTCGAGGTAGTCCGCGATCCCCGTCGGATCGCCGTGCTGCAACGGCCAGTAGCTTCGGAAGTCCTCGAACGTCCTGCGTCCGAGCAGCAATGCGTCGGACGCACTGTCCTGCCTGCGCGATTCTTCGAGAAGATCGTCGGCAGCGTCGACGTCGGTGGGCGGAGAGAACCATCCGTCGAGCAGTTCGATCGAGCCGTCGAGGGTGATGTTCTGGGTGACGGCGAGCGTGCGCATCGTGCCTCCTGACGTCGCGGCGTGTCTCCCGTACAGACCGGGCGCACAACGCCGACTCATCGCACCTTGTCTGTCGTCCATCGAGACGACACGTGGCCTCTACCGGTTCGTGACCGCGTAGGCTACGCTCCCCGAATTGTGACCCTCGACACTCCCGTGCGTCCGTACCTGATCCGCCTCGTCCTGGCGGCATGCGTTGCCGCAGTGCCGGTTCTGGCAGGCGCATGCAGCGCTGACACGGGCAAGGACAGCTCGGACAGGACTGCCCCTTCTCTCGCCGCCGAGGAGTCGAGTGCGCGGGTAGCGCCCCCAGGCGATATGTCCGTCTTTCCCGCGCTTCCGGCGGTTCCCTCTGCCGCAGCTCCGACGGTCGCCTGCAGCTACTCCGAACGGGAGCCGAACGGGGTCACACCGCCACCGTCGACCGCTTCCACGTCCGGTGTGGTGAATCTGGTGCTGGATACGTCGGCCGGGCCGGTTCCACTCGTTCTCGATCGCGCGCTGGCGCCGTGCACCGTCAACAACTTCGTGAGCCTCGCCGAACGAGGGTTCTACACGGGAACTTCGTGCCATCGCCTGTCCAACGACCCCGGCAGCCACCTCTACCAATGCGGTGACCCGTCCGGAACGGGCACGGGCGGACCCGGATACACGTTCGAGGACGAGTATCCGGTCACGTCGTACGACGGGGAGCCTTACCGTCCCCTCGCGGTCGTCTACCCGCGGGGCACGGTCGCGATGGCCAACGCCGGTGTCGCGAACAGCAACGGGAGCCAGTTCTTCCTGCTGCTCGGCGACTCACTCCTGCGTCCGGACTATTCCGTCTTCGGGCGCGTCGCCGACGCCGGCCTGCCGGTACTCGACGCAGCGGCCGCCGCCGGCAACGACGGCACCAACCCACTCGGCGGTGGCGCACCGATCACGCCCGTGACCGTCACGGCGGTGCGATGACCGGTCGCGATCGGAAAACCGACGCCGTCACGCCGGTCAGGCCGCGGAGGTGACGCGGTACACGTCGTAGACACCCTCGACGTTGCGCACCACGTTCAGCACGTGGCCGAGGTGCTTGGGATCGCCCATCTCGAAGGTGAACCGGCTCACGGCAACTCGGTCACCGGTCGTCGTGACGGATGCCGACAGGATGTTGACCTTCTCGTCGGCGAGAGCCTTCGTCACATCCGACAACAGCCGGTGCCGGTCGAGGGCCTCGATCTGGATCGCGACCAGGAACACCGACGACGGCGACGGCGCCCACTCGACGTCGATGATCCGCTCCGCCTGCTCGCGCAACGACCCGGCGTTGGTGCAGTCGGTGCGGTGCACGCTCACCGCGCCGGTGCGGGTCACGAACCCCATGATCTCGTCCCCCGGCACCGGAGTACAGCACTTCGCAAGCTTCGAGACTGTGCCCGGTGCGCCGGGGACCAGCACGCCGGAATCGCCGCTCTGCCGCGACCGGGTGGGAATGGTCGACGGGGTGGCCCGCTCGGCCAGTTCCTCCTCCACCCCACCGACGCCGCCGAGCAGTGCGACGAGGCGCTGGACGACATGGTGAGCCGAGACGTGGTGTTCCCCCACGGCGGTGTACAGGGCCGACACGTCGGAATACTTCAGTTCGCGCGCCACGCCGAGCATCAGATCCGCGTTCATCAGCCGCTGCAGCGGCAATCCGACGCGGCGGACTTCCTTGCCGATCGCGTCCTTGCCGGACTCGAGCGCTTCCTCGCGACGTTCCTTCGCGAACCACTGCCGGATCTTCGCCTTCGCCCGCGGCGACACCACGAACGACTGCCAGTCGCGGCTCGGTCCCGCGTTCGGATCCTTCGAGGTGAACACCTCGACGACTTCGCCGTTCTCGAGTTTCCGCTCGAGTGCGACGAGACGGCCGTTGACACGCGCCCCGATGCATCGGTGCCCCACCTCGGTGTGAACGGCGTACGCGAAGTCCACCGGCGTCGATCCCGACGGCAGGGTGATGACGTCACCCTTCGGCGTGAAGACGAAGATCTCCTTGACCGCGAGGTCGTACCGCAACGACTCGAGGAACTCCCCCGGGTCTGCGGCTTCCCGCTGCCAGTCGAGCAGTTGCCGCATCCAGGCCATGTCGTCGAGTTCACCGACATCTCCCGAGTGGCGCCCCTTGGTCTCCTTGTAGCGCCAGTGGGCAGCGATGCCGAATTCTGCGGTGCGGTGCATCTCGTGGGTGCGGATCTGCACCTCGAGCGGCTTGCCTTCCGGGCCGATCACCGTGGTGTGGAGAGACTGGTACACCCCGTACCGCGGCTGGGCGATGTAGTCCTTGAACCGGCCCGCCATGGGCTGCCACAACGAGTGGACCACGCCGACGGCGGCGTAACAGTCGCGAATCTCGTCGCACAGGATCCGCACGCCGACCAAGTCGTGGATGTCGTCGAAGTCGCGGCCCTTGACGATCATCTTCTGGTAGATCGACCAGTAGTGCTTGGGGCGACCCTCGACCACCGCGTCGATGCGCGAGGCCGAAAGGGTCTGGTTGATCTCCGCCCGGACCTTCGCCAGGTATGTGTCGCGCGAGGGCGCTCGCGTCGCGACGAGACGGACGATCTCCTCGTACTTCTTCGGGTGCAGGATCGCGAAGGAGAGATCCTCCAGTTCCCACTTGACCGTGGCCATCCCGAGCCGGTGTGCGAGGGGCGCGATGACCTCGAGTGTCTCCCGGGCCTTGCGCGCCTGCTTCTCGGGCGGCAGGAATCGCATGGTGCGCATGTTGTGCAGCCGGTCGGCGACCTTGATCACGAGTACCCGGGGATCACGGGCCATCGCGATGATCATCTTGCGAATGGTCTCGCCTTCGGCGGCGTTGCCGAGTACCACCTTGTCGAGCTTGGTCACCCCGTCGACGAGGTGTGCGACTTCCTCCCCGAAGTCTGCGGTGAGATCTTCGAGGGCGTAGCCGGTGTCTTCGACGGTGTCGTGCAGCAGGGCCGCGACGAGCGTCGTGGTGTCCATACCCAGCTCGGCGAGAATCGTCGAGACCGCGAGCGGGTGGGTGATGTACGGGTCACCCGACTTGCGTTTCTGGTTCGCGTGGCGCTCTTCGGCGACGTCGTAGGCGTGCTGGAGCTGCGACAGGTCGGCTTTCGGGTACAGCTCGCGATGGATGGTGACGAGCGGCTCGAGGACCGGCTTGAGGGTGGTACCGCGCTGGCCGGTGATCCGCCGTGCCAGCCGGGCGCGCACGCGCCGGGACGCGGACGTCGACGCCGGGGTCGGCGTCGGTCCGGAGCCTTGGGACCGATCCAGATTCTGGGTCATGCCACCCTCCAATCTCGGCCGCTCGCCGGAAGCCCGGACAGAGCCTGCCCGCACATCACGGCCACGGCCGGTCCACCGGTACCTGTCGCAACTGTAGTACTCAGATCCGGACGAGCGACGTCAGTGGGTACCCAGCGAGCCGCGACCGTCCTCCGAGCGCTTCGATCTCGGTCACCACGGTCACACCGACGATGTCGGCGCCCGCCCGCTCGAGCAACTCGACGGTCGCACCGAGGGTGCCTCCGGTGGCGAGCACGTCGTCGACGATCAGGACCCGCCGCCCGTACAGGATCTTCGAGTCACCCGGAATCTCGATGGCGGCAGTGCCGTACTCGAGTGTGTATTCGCAGGTCTGCACCGGCGGCGGGAGCTTGCCGGCCTTACGCACGGCCAGCACGCCGACGCCGAGGTCGCGGGCGATGCCGCCGCCCAGCAGGAAACCGCGCGCGTCGATTCCGGCGACGAGTTCCGCGCCGGGCGCAACCGACGAGAGTGCGCTGATGATCGAGGAGAACGCCGGACCATCGGCGAACACCGGCGTGAGATCGGCGAATCGGACACCCGGGGCCGGGAAATCGTCCACCCACCGCGTGTTCGAGGTGACGGCGGCGGCGGCCTGGTGGATCAGATCGGAGGAAGCGGTCCGGGAAACGTTCATTCTGTAAGTATCCACCGGTCCATGTTCCAGCCCGAACCCGCGGTCGTGGGGTTGGCAACTCCGGCCGACAACCCGGACGCGAAACCGATCGAGCGGGGCTGCACGAAGAGCGGCAGCGTGGGCATCTCTTCCCACAGGATCCTCTCGCCGTCCCCGACCAGACCGGCCACTGCCTGCAGATCGCCGGCCACGAGCAATCCGTCGAGGATTTCGTCGATCCGCCCGTTCGCGAAACCACCGATGTTGCTGCCGGTTCCGGAGTGCAGGGCGGCACGCGCAAGGTCCATGTCGGCAGTGCCCCCGGAACCGGCCGCTGCGGCAGTGCCCGCGAGCACGGCATCCACCTCGTTCCCCAACTGGGAGGGTACGAACGAATCCGATCCGGCGTCGACGACGTCGATACCCGCTTCACGGCACGACGCCGCGATCAGTTCGACGGTGCGTGCCCGCCTGTCGTCGGGCGCGAGATATCCGATGCGTACCTCCATGCGTTCCTGACCGGAGCCGGAACGTTCACCACGCGCAGCCTCGAGATCCGGCTGCAGGTAGCGCTCGGCCGGCCCCGCCGTCTGCGGGTACAGCGGCGAATCCGTCGGTAGCAGGCGAGAGGAGACCGGACCGGTCGCAAATCCCGACCCCGCTCCCGAGGCACCGAGTTCCTCGAACAACTGCGTGCGCGGAACACACAGTGCGAAGGCTCTTCGCGCCGCAGGGTTTTCGAACACTCCGCGGGTCGCGAACACGATCTGTTCGAGATTGCGGGAGACCACAGTCGCCGACTCGACCGCGCCGACCACCTGGTGCGCCTCGCTCATGGATCCGGCGCCGACGTCCACGACCTGGATCTGCCCACTGTCTGCAGCGGCCGACATTTCACTCCCCCGCGACCACACGACGATCCGGTCGGTCCCGGGAGCGTTGCCCCACCACCGTTCGTTCGCGACCAGGACGAGTCCGCCGTCCGTCGTGTAGGACTCGACGCGATACGGGCCGGCGGACGGGAACAGCGCCGCGTCGAACTCGCCGGGCGTGAGCGACCATCCGGTGTTCCAGAAGTCGGCGATGCGGCGGACCTCGTCGAGATTACCGCCGTTGATCGCACCGACGAGGTCGCCGACGCCCGCTTGCCGCGCCGCGACGTGGGCCGGCATCAATTCGGTCGCACCGAACAGGGTGTTCTAGTCCGCGTCGCCGCGACCACCCTTGAACACGACGGTGGCTTCCTTCGAACCGGGCTGGCACTCGACTCGCTCGATGTCGGCGTAACCGCCGCGCAGCGACGAGTCGAATACGTTCACCGTGGCGCCGGATTCGTCGGGCTCGGAGAACCGGCCGCTTCCGGCCGCCCACGTGAGCACCAGATCGTCGCACGACATCGGCACGCCGTCCGAGTAGACGGAATCGGGTGAGAGCCGGTACTGCACCGTGAACGGATCTCCCGGTACCGCGGTGGCGGTGCCGATGTCGGTGTCCGACACGACATACCCCGACGGTGCGACGTATCCGAAGCCCGGCAGCACCCTCGTGAAGGCCTGCCGGGCTCCCGACGCGGCGCCGTCGACGGTGTTGGCGTTGTAGGTCGTCACCGTGTTGTCGATGGCGTATCCGATCGAGTGCACGCGCTCTTCCTCGGCGCCGCACGAAAGCGTCGCCGCGGCTACCACCGCGAGCGTGATCCCGACGACCGCGCGTCGCGGCCGGCCCTCAGGGCGGGAGGTGTGCGTTCGCTGAATCCACTCGGTCACCGGCATATCAGGACTTTCTCTTGGCGCGCTTTCCGGTCGGCCGGGCCCCCGGCCTCGGGGCCCGCTGGACGGGGGTGTTGCGGGCGACCGGCCGATCCACGGCGGTGACAGCCGGTGCCGGGCCGGTCTGCGAGACCTGACCGCTTTCGGCGGAGGCGACGCGCGCTGCCGCCTCTTCGCGCTTGGCCAGTACCTTGCGGGTGTGCTTCGCAATCGGTCCGCGCCATTCCTTCAGGGTAACGAGGAGCGGGGTGGCGAAGAAGATCGACGAGAACGCGCCGACGACAATGCCGACGAGCTGGATCAGCGCCAGATCCTTGAGCGTGCCGACCCCGAGGAGCCACACCGCAACCACCATCAGGGCGATGACGGGAAGCACCGAGATGACGGTGGTGTTGATCGACCGCATCAACGTCTGATTGACGGCGAGGTTCGCCTGCTCGGCATAGGTCCGCCGGTGCAGGTGCAGAATGCCGCGGGTGTTCTCCTCCACCTTGTCGAACACCACCACGGTGTCGTAGAGGGAGAAACCGAGGATGGTCAGCAACCCGATGACCGTCGCCGGCGTGACCTCGAAGCCGACGAGCGAGTACACCCCGGCGGTGACGATGATGTCGAAGAACAACGCGGCGATCGCAGCGATCGCCATGTCGCGCTCGTAGCGCACCGCGATGTAGACACTGACGATCACCAGGAAGACCACCAGCGCGATGAGCGCCTTGTCGGTGATCTGGCTACCCCACGTCTCGCTCACGTCGGCGACGCTGATCGAGTTGATCGAGGGTTGCCCGTCACTGCCGGCCGGCTGGAACTCGTCGAACAGGGCAGACTGCACGGCTGCGACTTGGCCCTGGTCGAGCGCCTCGGACCGGATCTGGAACGTGGCTCCCGAGCCGGCACCGACGGTCTGAACCGCCTCCGGCTCGAAGCCGAGCGTGTCGCTGAAGACGGTCTCGACTTCCTCGGTGCTCGCGTCGGCGACGACCGGCATCTGGATGCGGGTTCCGCCTTCGAAGTCGATGCCCCATGTGAAGCCGCGCAGGAGCATGCTCCCCAGTGCGAGCAGCACGATCATCGCCGTCACGATGTACCAGCGTTTGCGCTGTCCCACGATCTCGAACGCGCCGGTACCCGTGTAGAGCCCCGCGAGTGTCCCGCGACGCTTCGTGGGTCGTTCCACTGTCGTCGTGCCGGTCATGTTCACGCCTCCTTCGCCGCTGCCGCAGCGACCTGGCGCTCGTGCGCCACCTGCTGAATTGCTCCCAGACCGTTCACGCTCGGCTTGGACCAGAACTTCGACCTCGAGGCCATGTGGACGAGCGGCCAGGTCACGAGGAAGACCACCACGACATCCAGGATGGTGGTCAGGCCGAGGGTGAAGGCGAAGCCGCGCACCTGACCGACCGCGAGAACGTAGAGCACCGCGGCAGCGATGAAGCTGACCGCATTACCCGACAGGATGGTGCGACGGGCGCGTGCCCAGCCGCGCGGGACCGCGGAGCGGAAACTCCGCCCTTCCCGGATCTCGTCCTTGATGCGCTCGAAGAAGACCACGAACGAGTCCGCGGTCATGCCGATACCGATGATCAGGCCGGCGATTCCGGCGAGGTCGAGGGTGAACCCGATGTAGCGGCCGAGGAGCACCATCACGGCGTAGACCGCGAGACCGGACAGGATGAGCGACAAGGCGGTGAGTACGCCGAGCATCCGGTAGTACGCCAGGCAGAACAGGAACACCAGAGCGAGGCCGACGGCACCGGCGATCAAGCCGGCTTCCAGGGAGGCGAATCCGAGGGTCGCCGAGACCGTCTCCGCTTCGGACGAGACGAACGACAGGGGCAACGACCCGTACTTGAGCGTGTTCGCGAGCTCGCTCGCCTGCGTGTTGGTGAAGTTGCCGGTGATCGACGTGGCACTGCCGGCGGGGGTTGCGCCCTGGATGACCGGTGCGCTGACCACCTGCGAGTCGAGCGTGAACGCGGCCTGCTTGCCGATGTTGGCTGCGGTGAACTGCGCCCACGTGTTGCTGCCCTCGCTGTCGAAGGTCAAGCTGACCTCGTATCGCGACTGCTGGGAGTTGAATCCCGAGGTGGCATCGGAGATCTGCTGGCCGTCGATGATGCTCGGGCCGAGAAGATAGACGGAGGTGTCGTCCGTCGAGCAGGCGACGAGCGGCAACTCGGGATCGTCGTTGCCCGCGAGCGGATCGGCTGCCGAGCAGTCGAGGGCGATAGCCGCCTCCTGCTGAACAGCAGGGTCGGTGCTCTGACGCGAGGCTTTGGCCGCGGCGATCTGGTCGGCTGCTTCTGCCTGCGGGCTCCCGGGAATCGTGTCGGGTGACTGAGTCTCGGCGGGTGCTTCGGTCGCCGGAGACTCGGCAGGGGCCTCGGTCGCCGGAGTCTCGGGGGCAGGAGTCTCGGCAGGCGCCTCCGTGGCCGGAGAGTCACCCGGCTCGGCGGGCGCATCGGTCGGGTCCTGCGCCGGGAACGGCCTGCCCTGCGGCTCCGCGCCGTCCGTGGCCGGTGCCTGCTCACCGCCCGCGGGCGGGACCTCGGCAGGTGCGCCCGTCTCCGATTCCGGGGTGGTGGCACCCCCGGCGGGGGCGTCTTCCTCGGTGGGCTGCTGCGCCGCCGAGTTCGAGCTCGCGATCGGTCCTCCGAGCACGGGGCGGATGTAGAGCCGCGCGGTCTGTCCGAGGGTCTTCGCCTGCGCGCTGTCGTCGCCGGGCACCGTGATCACCAGGTTGTCGCCGTCGACGACCACCTCCGAACCCGATACACCGAGGCCGTTCACACGGGTCTCGATGATCTGCTGGGCTTGCCGCAAGCTGTCCGAGCTCGGGCTGCTGCCGTCCGGGGTGCGTGCGGTGAGCGTCACCCGGGTGCCGCCCTGCAGATCGATGCCGAGTTTGGGAGTCGGCGACTTGTCCCCGGTGAAGAAGACCAATGCATACAGCGCTACCAGGATCACCCCGAACAGGGCGAGCGAACGCGCGGGATGCACCGATCCATTGGAAGGTGCCACGGTGTGTCAGTCTCCTCGATACGAGTGAGTGGAATCGGTGAAGGCAACTCTCACAGACGTGCTGCGAGCACGCCGCAGCATCGGCGCCGACGGGTTCTCGGTGCGCCGCGCGCGTAGGCGTCAGTGCTCGGTGGGGCGCCCGTCCGACGGATCGTCCTTGCCGAGCGAGATCCGGCCGCTGTCGTCGACCGGGTTCTGGGCGGGCACGACGCGCTCACGAACCACCAGACGTGACCAGGTGGTCACCACGCCCGGCGCGATCTCGAGTTCGACTGTGTCGTCCGCGAGCGACACCACAGTGGCGTGGAGCCCTGCGGTCGTCATCACGCGGTCGCCGACGCTCAGGGAGTCCTGGAGCTCCGCTACCTTGGCCATTTCCTTCTTCTGACGCCGCACGCCCAGGAAGGTCGGGACGAGCAGGGCGAGAATCAGGAGCGGAAAGAGCAGTTCCATCGTTGAAGTCAGTCCTCGGTTGTAGCCAGTGTCGTGGCGGCCGCGCAGCCGGCTCGACGTCGGAATCGGCCTCCACGGACCGATGCAATAGACCAGTGTGCCATTACCTCGCCGCAGACCCTACGACCACGCGGCCGGGAACTAGACCCCGGGTGGGTCCGGATGCTCACCCGATCGATCGAGCTGCGGCTCCCGTGCCCGCACCTCGATACCTCCCGTGGCCGCCTCCGGAGGCGGTGTCAGTCCCAGCTGAAGCCACGCCGCCGCGGTCGCGACGCGCCCTCGGGGTGTGCGGGCAATCATTCCGGCACGCACGAGGAACGGTTCGCAGACCTCTTCGACGGTTCCCGGCTCCTCACCGACAGCCACGGCCAGGGTCGACACACCCACCGGACCGCCGCCGAAGCTGCGCACCAGAGCACCGAGTACCGCTCGGTCCAGCCGGTCGAGGCCGATGGGATCGACGTCGTACACCTCGAGCGCCGCCCGGGCGATGTCGCGTGTCACGACGCCGTCGGCACGGACCTCGGCGTAGTCCCGCACCCGGCGCAGCAGACGGTTGGCGATACGCGGTGTGCCACGTGAGCGTCCGGCGATCTCGGCGCTCGCCTCGTCGTGCAGATCGATACCGAGGATCTTGGCGGATCGCCGCAGGATCAGCTGCAGTTCGGCGGGTTCGTAGAAATCCATGTGTGCCGTGAACCCGAACCGGTCGCGCAGCGGCCCCGTGAGGGCGCCGGAGCGAGTCGTCGCACCGACGAGGGTGAACGGAGCGACCTCGAGCGGAATGGACGTGGCTCCAGGCCCCTTCCCCACGACGACGTCGACCCGGAAGTCCTCCATCGCGAGATAGAGCATCTCCTCGGCTGGACGCGCGATCCGGTGGATCTCGTCGATGAACAGGACGTCACCCTCGACCAGATTCGACAACATTGCCGCGAGATCGCCTGCACGCTCGAGCGCCGGCCCGGACGTGAGCCGCAGCGACGACCCCAGTTCGGCGGCGATGATCATCGCCATGGATGTCTTGCCCAGGCCGGGTGGCCCCGACAGCAGGATGTGATCGGGTGTCCCGCCCCGCATGGTTGCGCCGCGAAGGACGAGTTGGAGTTGTTCACGCACCCTGGGCTGCCCGATGAAGTCGTCGAGGCTCTTGGGGCGCAGGCTCGCTTCGATGTCGCCGTCGGGGGCGGTGAAGGCAGCCGTGACCGGGGAGGCGTGCGGATCGTCGTACGACTCCCCGTCGCCGGAGAGGTCGTCGCCGGTCATCGGGACTTACCCAGGAGCGACAGTGCGGCCCGCAATGCGGTCGGCGTATCGGCGTCCGGCGTGTCTGTCAGCACCGTATCGGTGGACTGCTCCGCCTGCTTGAGCGGGAAACCGAGGCCCACGAGCGCTTCGACAACCTGTTCGCGCATCGGCGACGCCGAGACCGTGGTCAGCGGCGCTGCGCCGTTGCCTCCGAAGGCGGCGACCTTGTCGCGGAGTTCGACGATCATCCGCTCGGCGCCACGCTTGCCGATGCCCGGAACCCGGGTCAGCGCCGCGGTGTTTCCGTCGGAGAGCGCCGCTCGCAGCGCATCGGGTTCGAGGACGGCGAGGGTCGCCATCGCCAGCCGGGGACCGACACCTGAGACCGTCAGCAGGAGCCCGAAAAGGTCGCGCGCGTCGGGATCGGCGAATCCGAAGAGTGTCATCGAGTCTTCGCGCACGATCATCGCGGTCATCAGTCGCGCGTGCTCACCTCGTCGCATGCTCGCGAGGGTCGCGGGCGTCGCGTTGACGCGATAGCCCAGCCCTGCAGATGCGATGACGACGTGGTCGAGTGCGATCTCGAGGACCTCGCCGCGGACGGAGGAGATCACCGTGTTCCTGCCTTCCGGGCCGCGGTCTGTTCCCGCAACCGTGCCTCGTAACGTCGTTTCTGTTCCGCCGCCGCGGCTTCCGCCACGGCCATGCGAGCCATCATCGGCGCCCGCCAGCAATGGCAGATCGCCAGGGCGAGAGCGTCGGCAGCGTCGGCGGGTTTGGGTGCCTGCGCGAGCCCGAGAATCCGGGTGACCATGGCGGTCACCTGCTTCTTGTCGGCACCGCCGTTGCCGGTGACCGCAGACTTCACCTGGCTGGGCGTGTGGAACATGACGGGTATGCCGCGCCGCGCGGCCGACAGTGCTACCACGCCTCCGGCCTGCGCCGTGCCCATGGCGGTACGCACGTTGTTCTGGGAGAAGACTCGTTCGACGGCGACGACCTCGGGCCGGTACCGGTCCAGCCAGGTCTCTGCCGCGTCGGAGATCTGCAGCAGGCGCGCGGCGAGGTCGAGGTCGGTGGGTGTCCGGATCACGTCGACGGCCACCACGGTGACCTCGCGGCCCCGGCCCGTGTCCACAACCCCGAAGCCGCATCTCGTCAGGCCCGGGTCGACACCCATCACACGCACCCGTCATACCCCTCACGCATTACGAACAGTTGTTCGATAGCGTATCGGAACACCTCCGGCGCCCGCCGGTCCGACACGCGATCGGCCGGCGGACGCACGAGGTCAGTCCTCGAGTTCTGCGAGTACCTCGTCGGAGACGTCGACGTTGGTGTAGACGTTCTGCACGTCGTCGCAGTCCTCGAGCGCGTCGACGAGCTTGAACACCTTGCGTGCGCCTTCGGCGTCGACAGGCACCTCGACGGACGCACGGAAGTCCGGGTCGGCCGAGTCGTAGTCGATGCCCGCGTCCACCAGCGCGGTCCGCACGGGGATGAGGTCACCGGCTTCGGAGACGATCTCGAACTGGTCGCCCAGGTCGTTGATCTCCTCGGCGCCCGCGTCGAGCACGATCTCGAGGATCTCGTCCTCCGAATGATCGCCCTTGTCGAGCACGACCACACCCTTGCGGGTGAACAGGTACGCCACCGAGCCGGGATCGGCCATGTTCCCGCCGTTACGGGTCATGGCGGTACGGACCTCGCCCGCGGCGCGGTTCCGGTTGTCGGTCAGGCACTCGATCAGCACCGCGACACCGTTGGGGCCGTAGCCCTCGTACATGATGGTCTGCCAGTCGGCGCCGCCGGCTTCTTCGCCGCCGCCACGCTTACGGGCACGTTCGATGTTGTCGTTCGGGACCGAGCTCTTCTTCGCCTTCTGGATGGCGTCGAACAACGTCGGATTTCCGGCGGGATCACCACCACCCGTCCGGGCTGCCACCTCGATGTTCTTGATGAGTTTTGCGAACATCTTCCCGCGCTTGGCGTCGATGACCGCCTTCTTGTGCTTGGTGGTGGCCCATTTGGAGTGGCCGCTCATTCGCTTGGAGCCCCTTCCGGCGAGGTGACGTCGGATCGCTACCGACTGTTCGGAGGGTCGATTCTACCTGCCGGATCAGGCGTGTACGCGCACCGCGTCGACGAAGAGCCGGTGCACCCGCAGATCGCCACCGACCTCGGGGTGGAACGACGTCGCAAAGACCGCGCCCTGACGTACCGCCACGGCGCGCCCGGCAGCGCATCCGGTGTGCACCGTGGCGAGTACTTCGACCCCCGGGCCGGCTCGCTCCACCCACGGGGCGCGGATGAACACGGCCCGTACCGGCCCGCCTTCGATGCCCGTCATGTCGAGATCCTCCTCGAAGGAATCGATCTGCCGCCCGAAGGCGTTGCGGCGCACGGTGATGTCGAGTGCGCCGAGATGCTCGGCGTCGGGCCGCGTGTCGAGGACCTCGGAGGCGAGCAGGATCATCCCGGCACACGACCCGTACGCGGGCATGCCCTCCGCCAGCCGGGACCGCAGGGGGTCGAGCAGGTCGAACACGCGCAGCAAGCGGCTCATCGTCGTCGACTCGCCGCCCGGAATCACCACCGCGTCGACGGCCTCGAGTTCGTTCTCCCGGCGGAGCGCGATCGTGCGCGCACCTGCGGATTCGAGTGCCGCGCGATGCTCGCGCACGTCGCCCTGCAGAGCCAGCACCCCGATGGTCGGCGTCGTGGTCATGTGGTCGTGTCCCCTCTCCTGGGAGCGCCTAGGGCCGCGGGGTGCGGCTGAGGCCCTCCTGCACCACCGCGGCGACGAATTGCCCACGGCTGTCGAAGATTCTGCCCTGAGTCAGCGCCCGCCCGAATCCCGCGGCCGGGGACGTCTGGTCGTAGAGGAGCCAGTCGTCGGCGCGGAACGGGCGCAGGAACCACATGGCGTGGTCGAGCGAGGCCCCCTGGATCTTCTCGTCGCGGTGGATGACCATCGACGAACCGAGCAGCGTCATGTCGCTCATGTACGCCAGCGTGCACACGTGCAGGACCGGGTCGTCCGGAAGCGGGAGACGCGATCGGAACCACAACTGCTGCTGGGACGCCGACCCGTCGCGCCGCACGATGCGGTCCTGCGGCACGAACCGGAACTCCCATTCGGACCACTCGCGGTTCACCCACCGGTACTCGGGGTCCGGCGAATCCATCGTGTCGGTCAGATCGTCGGGCATCGGCACCGGCGGCATCCGGTCCTGGTGCTCGATGCCGTGGTCCTCGACGTGGAACGACGCCGACATCGTGAAGATCGCATTGCCGTCCTGGATCGCGGTGACCCGGCGTGTGGCGAACGAGCGCCCGTCGCGCAGGCGTTCCACCTGGTAGACGATGCTCTTCTCGGGGTTGCCCGGCCGCAGGAAATAGCCGTGGAGAGAGTGGACGCCGAACGCCGGATCGACGGTGCGCACGGCCGACACCAGCGATTGACCGGCCACCTGGCCTCCGAAGGTCCGCTGCAGCAACGTCTCGGTTGCGATACCCCGGAAGATATCGTTCTCGATCCGTTCCAGTGCCAGGATGTCTTCGATCTTCGCCATGTGGATCCCTCCGCTGCTCGGTACCGTTGAAGGCTAGCCGGGGACCGGAACGGCACTGCAGGTCCACCTCCGCAGAGCAGGAATCACGCGCACTCCGCGGCGAGGCGATCTGTGGCAGTCTCTCAGCGAGGGGAGGGCCGAACATGGTTATCCACACGCGTGCACTGAGCAGGAACCACGTCACCGTGACCGGACGCCGAGGCGCGCCGGTCGTCGTGCTGGCCCACGGTTTCGGGTGCGATCAGAGCCTGTGGCGCCTCGTGGTCCCGACCCTGGAACGGGACTTCACCGTCGTGCGGTTCGACCACGTCGGATCCGGTCGCTCGGACCCGTCCGCGTGGAACGCATCTCGCTACTCGACGCTGGACAGTTACGCCGAGGACGTAATCGAGGTGTGTCGCGCGCTCGACCTCGGACCCGTTGTCTTCGTCGGACATTCGGTCAGCGCCACGATGGGCGTCCTGGCCGCGGCGCGCGAACCCGACCTCTTCGCCGGCCTGGTGCTGCTCGTACCGTCACCGTGTTTCATCGACGACCCGGCGACGGGATACCGGGGTGGGTTCAGCGCCTCGGACATCGACGAACTCCTCGAAGCGCTCGAAGCGAACTATCTGGGCTGGTCGGGCGAAATGGCTCCGGTGATCATGGGCAATCCGGATCGCCCGGTGCTCGGTGACGAACTCACCGACCTCTTCTGCCGGACCGACCCCGAGATCGCCCGCGTCTTCGCGCGAGTCACGTTCCTGTCCGACAACCGTGACGATCTCGCGGCAGTCACGGTGCCCACGCTCGTTGCGCAGTGCTCGCGCGACGCCATCGCACCCCGGGAGGTCGGGGCGTTCGTCCACGCCCGCATCCCTGGCAGCGAACTCGTCACTCTCGACGCGACGGGTCACTGCCCGCAACTCAGCGCACCGGACGAGACAGCGGCCGCAATCGCAGAGTTCGCTTCCCGGGTCGGATGACGAACGCACCCGATCGAGGCGATCCCCTCGCCCGAACCGACCTGCGGGACGGCCGGCCGGACGCCGATCCCCCGCCGGCGACGCTCGCCGAGAGCCTGTACGAGAACGCACCCTGCGGGTACATGACGACGCTTCCCGACGGGCGCATCGTGAAGATCAACACCACGCTCCTGAATTGGCTCGGCTATCCGCGCGACGACCTCGTGGGGCGGCGTTACTTCTCCGATCTACTCTCGGTGGGTGGACGGATCTACCACGAGACCCACTTCGCTCCCCTGCTGCTGCTCCATGGCGAAATCGGCGGCATCGCACTGGAACTGAAGACGGCGAGCGGGTCGCGACTTCCGGTCCTCGTCACGTCGAACCTCGAGCGGGACTCGTCGGGACGGCCCGTACTCGTCCGGACGACGCTGTTCGACGCCCGGGAGCGGCGCGCGTACGAGATGGAGTTGCTGCGGGCGAGGCGCGAAGCGGAGGAGGAACGCGAACGACTGCAGCGCGTCACCGCGGTGTTGCAGACCACACTGCTGCCGCCCGCCCTGCCCGAGGTACCCGGTCTCGACGTCGCCGCTCACTACCACATCGCCTCCCCGGACGAGGTCGGAGGCGATTTCTACGACCTGTTCCCGCTGGACGCCGATTCGTGGGGCCTGTATCTGGGGGACGTGTGCGGCAAGGGCGCGCGGGCGGCGGTCGCGACATCGATGGTCCGGTACACGCTCCGCGCCGCGGCTGTCCACGATCCCGACCCCGTCACGGCCCTCACCACCCTCAACACCGCGTTCCTGCAGGAACGCCGGCGCGGATCTCGTGACGGTGAAACCCGAGCGCCGTTCTGCACCATAGTGTTCGGCACGATCCTCCCCGACGGGCAGACGGGGAGTTTTCTCGTCTCGCTCGCGACGGGAGGACACCCGCCGGCTGTGCTGATGAGAGGCGACGGCAGTGCCGACTACCTGCCCGTCGTCGGGGGAAACCCGGTCGGGCTGCTCGACGATCCCCGATTCGTCACCGCGCAGGTCCGGCTGGATCCCGGAGACACGCTGTTGTTCTACACCGACGGGGTGACCGAAGCTCGGGTGCCCGGCACCGTCCGTGACAGGTTCGGCGAGGCGTCGCTCCTCGCCTCCCTCCGGGCAAGCACGCCGGCGACCGCCGGACACGCCGTCGCCGCGGTGCGCGATCTCCTCGGTGAACTCGGGTTTGGTGTTCAGGACGACGTCGCGGCGATGGCGATCCACGCTCCGCGCCCGAAGGTCGCGGCGACCTGGACAAAGTGGACCCGTCGATCGGTTCTGCTGCCGACGCCCGTGCCGAGCGAGCAGAATGCTTGCCATGGCCGATAAGGGGCATAAGCACCATCGCGAAGACCCGCAGCGAACGCCCCTCTACGGCGTCCTGATGATCATTGCGGCACTCGCTGCCGCAATCGCGGTGAGTTTCTACGGCCCGGTCTGGCTCCGGATCGTCGTTTACATCGTCGCTGTCGCCGTGGTCGCCGTGGGGTTCGTGTTCACGCTGCGGGACTACTCCGGATGACGCGGCCGCCGCGCCGCCGGACTCGAACTCCGTCCGGACGGTTCGCCGCGCCGGACACGATCACCAGCCGCGTTCCGCGAGCCGGTGAGGCTCCGGGATCTCGTCGACGTTGATGCCCACCATCGCCTCACCGAGTCCGCGGGACACCTTCGCCAGAACGTCGGGGTCGTCGTGGAACGTCGTGGCCTTGACGATCGCGGCCGCGCGCTGCGCAGGGTTGCCGGACTTGAAGATGCCGGAACCGACGAAGACCCCCTCCGCGCCGAGTTGCATCATCATCGCCGCGTCGGCAGGGGTGGCGATACCGCCGGCGGTGAACAGGGTGACCGGCAGCTTTCCCGCTTTGGCGACCTCGACGACGAGGTCGTAGGGAGCCTGCAGTTCCTTTGCCGCGACGAAGAGTTCGTCCTCGGGCAGTGAACCGAGCCGCCGGATGTCCTGGCGGATGCGCCGCATGTGGGTGGTCGCGTTCGAGACGTCGCCCGTTCCGGCCTCGCCCTTCGAGCGGATCATCGCAGCGCCCTCGTTGATCCGCCGCAACGCCTCACCGAGGTCGGTGGCACCACACACGAACGGCACCGTGAATGCGAACTTGTCGATGTGGTGCGCATAGTCGGCCGGTGTGAGCACCTCCGACTCGTCGATGTAGTCGACGCCGAGCGACTGCAGGATCTGTGCCTCCACGAAGTGACCGATTCGCGCCTTGGCCATCACCGGAATGGAGACCGCCTCGATGATTCCGTCGATCATGTCGGGGTCGCTCATGCGGGAGACGCCTCCCTGCGCGCGGATGTCCGCCGGCACCCGCTCGAGCGCCATGACCGCGACGGCGCCGGCGTCCTCGGCGATCTTGGCCTGCTCGGGCGTGACGACGTCCATGATCACCCCGCCCTTGAGCATCTCGGCCATGCCGCGCTTGACGCGGGAGGTGCCGGTGACGGACGTGGATTCTGGGGTGCTCACTGCGGGACTCCTCGAAGAGGTCGACATCGACACGCTTGCGGCACGGGGGAATCGGCCTGCGTGATACGGCGAGTCTATGGACGGAGCACCCCACCGCCCATAGCCAGTCGAGGGAGGCTGGCCTTGCCGTTTCGCGCCCTCGGCGTCAGCGGATCGCGCGGACTTCCGGTTCGCGACGGCGGGCGGCGACCGCACGTGCCTCGTCGAGCAACTGGGGCAGGTCCTGCGGATACACCGACTCCCCCGACTGCACGAGGTCGCGCACACCGGACGGATCGAACCAGCGGTGCTCCAGGTGCATCCGGCGCTCGAGTTCGGTGAAACCGTCGGCGCCGGGCTCGAACGCGGGAACCTGCACGGCGAAGAACAGTTCCTCGGAGTGGAGTACCTCCCCGTTGAACGGGAACACCGCGACGCGCCGCCACATGGGGCCGAACACCTGCGCCGGGTCGACGTGCAGTCCGGTCTCCTCGGTGACCTCCCGGATGGCCGCGTTCACCAGGCTCTCTCCCGGTTCCACTGCCCCGCCCACCGTGAACCAGAAATGCGAATCGGGGGTCGCGGGGTCGTGTCCGCGCAGGAGCAGCACTCGTCCCGCCTCGTCGAGCAGCACCACCCTCGCCGACGTACGCATGCGGTCGGGAACCGGCGCCGACGAGTTCTGCCGGGGCGCTCCGGTCGCGGCGGTCGCTCCGGTCGCGGCGGGCACAGCCGAGACCGGAACGGATGTGCCCGCGCGCTCGGCGATTTCGAAATAGGTGGGCAGCGGCGCCGTGCCTCCGAGATGCAGCCACTGCACCGTTCGACGGGTCCGCAACGCCAGCGTGTCGCGCACCGCATCGTTGTGGAATCGGCGGGCGATGAGCACGCGCGCCTCGGCGTCGGCGAGTTCGGCGACGAGCGGAGACCGCAACCGATCGGTGTCGACCTTGGCGAGTGCCGCCGACAACGCGTTCTCCGCCGCTTCCCGGTGGGCGCGGTCCGCGCGTTCGGCGGAATCGGCGAGATGTGCCAGCGTCCGGCCCTCCGCGGCCGAGATGGACGCGGCGATACTTCTCGCCACCACCGCGCGCCGTGCGAGCGCCGCATCCAGTGCGAGCCACGACAGGTCGGAGCGCACATGCAACCGGTCGAGCCGGTTCGCCACGGAGTACGCCCAGAACCCGACGGTCACGACGAGCGCCGCCACCAGGGCGAGGACCAGGATGGTCAGAGCACTGAGCGTCACGACCGCACCTCGCGGACACGTCCGGCGCCCACCGTGACCGTCTCGTACACGCGCAGGATCTGCTCGGCGACGACCGGCCAGTCGTAACAGCCGACGATCTCCGTGCCCGCCTCGACGAGCGCGTCACGGCGTGCGTCGTCGTCGAGGACCTCGAGGATTCCGTGTGCGAGGGCGGCCGAGTCGCCGACGGGGACGAGCACACCGGCGCGGCCGTCGCGCAGCACACGGCGGAATGCGTCCAGTTCCGACGCGACGACGGCGGTGCCGGCCGCGAGTGCCTCCACGAGGACGATCCCGAAACTTTCGCCACCGAGGTTCGGGGCGCAGTACACGTCGGCCGAGCGCATCGCGGCGGCCTTCTCGTCGTCGTCGACCTGACCGAGGAGCCTCAGGTGACGCGCATGCACCCCGGCTTCCTTGCGGAGTCTGTCCTCGTCGCCGCGGCCCACCACCAGGATCTCGATGTCGGGATAACGGGCGACAAGCGTCGGAAGTGCGCCGAGCAGAACTTCCATACCCTTGCGGGGTTCGTCGTACCGGCCGAGGAACAGGACGGTACGGCCCGCCCGCGGGTAGCCGGGGAGCGGCGGGGTGTGCCTGAAGAACGGAACGTCCACACCGTTGGGGATCTCCACCGCGTCGGCGCCGAGCGAGTTGACCTGCCAGCGGCGGGCCAGTTCGGAGACGGCGATGCGTCCGGTGATCTTCTCGAGGTAGGGCTGCAGAACCCCCTGGAACGCGCTCAGCGCCAGCGATTTCGTCGTGGACGTGTGGAATGTCGCGACGATCGGCCCCTCTGCGATCTTGAGGGCGAGCATCGACAGGCTCGGTGCGTTGGGTTCGTGAATGTGCAGTACGTCGAAGTTGTTCTCGTTGATCCAGCGCCGTACGCGGGTGTAGGAGACGGGACCGAAGCTCAGGCGCGCCACCGACCCGTTGTACGGGATTCCCACCGCACGGCCGGCGGAGGTCACGAAGTCCGGTAGCACGGTGTCCTCGGATGCCGGCGCGAGGACGCTCACGTCGTGGCCTCGCGCGATGAGCACCTCGGCGAGGTCGGCGACGTGTGCCTGCACGCCTCCGGGTACGTCGAACGAGTACGGGCAGACCATTCCGATCTTCACTTACGCCTCCATTCGGGCGCGGCGAGCCTCGGACAAGTCGTCGAGCCACAACGGCTGCAGCATGTGCCAGTCTGCCGGGTGTTCGGCGATGTCGGCGGCGAACCGGTCGGCGAGTGTCTGGGTCGCGTCCTCCACGCCTGCCGTCACGTCGATTTCCGGATGCACTCGGAATCCCCACCCGTCCTCGGTGAACCAGCAGTGGACGGGCAGCAGCGCCGCGCCCGTATCGAGGGCCAACTTCGCAGGCCCGGCGGGCATCCGCGTCGGTTCACCGAAGAAGGTGACCGGGACGCCCTTCCTGGCCAGATCGCGCTCGCCGAGCAAGCAGACCACCTTGTTCTCTCGCAACCGTTCGGCGAGTTCGACGAACGGCGGGGTTTCCCCGCCGGTAAGCGGAAAGATTTCGAAACCCAGCCCTTCGCGGTATGCGACGAATCGTTTGTACAGGGCTTCCGGACGCAAGCGCTCCGCGACCGTCGCCAGGCTCCCGGTGTGCCGCACACACCACACACCCGCGAGATCCCAGTTGCCGCTGTGCGGAAGGGCCAGAATCGCGCCACGGCCCGACGCGAGGGCGGCGTCGAGATGTTCGCGCCCTTCGATGGCGTGGTCGATCGACGCCGCCATCGCGTCCAGATCCATCGACGGCAGCCGGAAGGCTTCACGCCAGTAGCGGGCGTACGACCGCAGCGACGCGCGGACCAGTTCGTCCGGCACGTGCTCCGGAGTCGTGCCGAGCACCCGGGCCAGGTTGCGTCGCAACTGCTGTGGTCCCCCGTTGCGCCGCGCGAAGTAATCGGCGCCGGTGTCGAACAACCGCCGGGCGATGCGCTCCGGGAGTGCGCGCACAACGCGCCAGCCTGCTGCATATCCGAGGTCCGACCCGCGATCGGCGAGACTCACCGGTCGTCCTCGTCGTCCGTGTCGGTGGGGCGAGCGGGAGGAGTGGGAGCGATCGGCAGCAGCTCTCGCGCGGTGGGCGAGTTGCGCACCGCGAGAACACGCTGGAAGACGGTGATCACCGAACCCGCCGCGAGCAGCCACATCGCGATGTGGATCGCCCAGTCCAGACCAAGTCCGGTGAAACCGGCACCGACGAGGACGATGACGAGGCGGTCGGGGCGTTCGATCAGGCCGCCGTCCGCCGAGAGTCCGCTCGCTTCTGCTCTGGCCTTCGCGTACGAGATCACCTGCGAGCACACGAGGCAGATCAACGTCGCGACGAACAGCGGGCGGCTCTCCTCGTGATACACCGCCCACCACGCGAGACCGGCGAAGATCGCACCGTCTGCCACGCGATCGCAGGTCGCGTCGAGGACCGCGCCGAAGCGGGTTCCGCCACCGCGTGCGCGTGCCATCGCCCCGTCGAGCATGTCGAACATGACGAAGATCCAGATCGCCAGTGCTCCCCAGAACAACTGGCCCATCGGGAAGAGAGTGACCGCCGCGACGATCGTCGCGACCGTACCGATGACGGTGACGGCGTCGGGCGTCAGTCCGGTTCGGATCAACGCCTTGCCGAGCGGCGCGGTGGCCTTCGACACCGACGCGCGCCCGAAGAAGCTCAGCATTGCTCGACCCCCGTTTTCCGATTCGACCGTTGTGTCCGCACGATCCTGCCACGCTGGGGAAGGCCGTGGTCGGCGCAACCGCCGACAGGTGCAGAGCCCTCCGGTGAGAGCGAGTTTCTCACTCGTCCCAGGCCGACGCCAGAAGCGCCCGGGTGTCGCGCAGCAATTGCACCATCACCTTGGAACCGCCGAGCACCGTGATGAAGTTGGCGTCGCCACCCCAGCGCGGGACCACGTGAAGATGCAGGTGCTCGGACAGCGAACCGCCGGCAGCGGCACCGAGGTTGAGGCCCACGTTGAAGCCGTGCGGACGGGACACCTTCTTGATCACCTGGAGGGCGCGCTGCGCGAACGCCATGAGTTCGGCGCTCTCCTCGGGAGTCAGATCCTCGAGGTTCGCGACCCTCCGGTACGGCACGACCATCAGGTGTCCGGGGTTGTACGGATAAAGATTGAGCACCGCGTACACGTGCTCGCCGCGAGAGACTACGAGTCCTTCTTCGTCCGGCATCTTGGGGATGTCGGTGAACGGTTCGTACGGTTCGCCGCTCGCACGGGGCGCCTCGGTGATGTACGACATGCGGTGCGGAGACCACAGGCGCTGCAAGTGATCGCGGTCGCCCACGCCGCGGTCGACGAGGGCGTCGGTGGTGTCCGCCGCGCCTGACGTCTGCTCGGTCTGCTCACTCTCCTTGCCGGTACGGTCGCCCGTCACGGCTGCCCGTCCGGCTGTACGAGTTCTGCGGTCGGCGAGGCGTTCTCGCGGCGGCGCACCCAGTCGACGACGATGCGCACGGCTTCGTCGACGGGCACCCCGTTGATCTGGGTGCCGTCGCGGAACCGGAAGCTCACGGCACCGGCCGCGACGTCGCGCTCCCCGGCGAGGAGCATGAACGGCACCTTCTGGGTGGTGTGCGTACGGATCTTCTTCTGCATCCGGTCGTCGGAGATGTCGACCTCGGCGCGTATGCCCTCGGCCTTCAGTGCGGCGACGACACCGAACAGGTGGTCCTCGAAGTCGGCCGCAACAGGGATGCCGACGACCTGCACCGGCGAGAGCCACGCCGGGAACGCGCCCGCATAGTGCTCGGTGAGCACACCGAAGAACCGCTCGATCGAGCCGAACAGCGCGCGGTGGATCATCACCGGACGGTGCTTGGCGCCGTCGGATCCGGTGTACTCGAGTTCGAACCGTTCCGGCAGGTTGAAGTCGAGCTGGATGGTGGACATCTGCCAATTGCGTCCGAGCGCATCGGTGACCTGCACCGAGATCTTCGGGCCGTAGAACGCGGCGCCACCCGGGTCCGGCACGAGGTGCAGACCCGAGGCCTCGGCGACCTCGCGCAACGTGTCGGTGGCGGTCTCCCACAGCTCGTCGCTACCGACGAACTTCTTCGGGTTCTTCGTCGACAGCTCGAGGTAGTAGTCGTCGAGTCCGTAGTCGCGGAGCAGGTCCAGGATGAAGTTGAGCACCGTGGTGAGTTCGTCGCGCATCTGCTCCGGCGTGCAGAAGATGTGCGCGTCGTCCTGCGTCATTCCCCGCACTCGGGTCAGGCCGTGGATGACGCCCGACTTCTCGTAGCGGTAGACGGAGCCGAACTCGAACATCCGCAGCGGGAGTTCACGGTAAGACCGCCCACGGGACCGGAAGATCAGGTCGTGCATCGGGCAGTTCATCGGCTTGAGGTAGTAGTCCTGGCCGGGCTTGCGGATCGTGCCGTCGTCGTTGAGTTCCTCGTCGATGTGCATGGCGGGGAACATGCCGTCGCGGTACCAGTCGAGGTGGCCGGACACCTCGTAGAGATGGCCCTTGGTGATGTGCGGCGTGTTGACGAAGTCGTACCCGGCGGCGACGTGGCGCTCGCGCGAGTAGTTCTCCATCTCCTGCCGGATGATGCCGCCCTTGGGGTGGAACACGGGCAGCCCGGAGCCGAGTTCGTCCGGGAACGAGAAGAGGTCCAATTCGGCGCCGAGCTTCCGGTGGTCGCGCCGTTCCGCCTCGGCGAGCAGTTCGAGGTGCCGGTCGAGGGCTTCCGTCGATTCCCAGGCGGTGCCGTAGATGCGCTGGAGATCGGCGTTGTCCTGGTCGCCGCGCCAGTACGCGGCGGAGCTTCGCGTGAGTTTGAACGCCGGGATGTACTTGGTGGTCGGCAGGTGCGGGCCGCGGCAGAGGTCTTTCCAGATGAGCTCGCCGGTGCGCGGGTTGAGGTTGTCGTAGATGGTCAGCTCTTTGCCGCCGACCTCCATGACCTCGGGGTCGTCGATTCCGGACTTGTCGTCGATGAGTTCGAGCTTGAACGGCTCGTTCGCGAGTTCCGCGCGCGCGTCTGCGATGTCGGGAACGACCCGGCGGGAGAAGCGCTGCGCGTCCTTGACGATCTTCTTCATGCGCTTCTCGAGCTTGGCGAGATCTTCGGGCGTGAAGGGACGATCGACCTTGAAGTCGTAGTAGAAGCCGTCCTTGATGGGCGGTCCGATGCCGAGTTTCGCGTCGGGGAACTCCTGCTGCACAGCCTGCGCGAGAACGTGGGCTGCGGAGTGCCGGATGACACTGCGCCCGTCCTCGGTGTCCGCGCCGACCGCTTCGACCTCGACGTCCTGGTCCGGCACCCAGGCAAGATCGCGCAGCGCACCGTCGGCGTCGCGGACCACGACAACCGTGTCGGGGCCCTTGAGCGGCAGCCCGGCCTCACGTACGGCCGCGCCCGCACTGGTTCCAGCCGGCACCCGGACGAGCGTGGCTGATTTCGCGGATGCGGGCGTGGTCACGGTGGTGAACTCCTCGGCTCGATGCCTGATACAGGGCGTCGCCCGCGCGAAAGCGTGCGCGACGGCAACCCCTACATGCTATCGACATTCACTCCGCCGACGAACACAGGGCGTCACCGGACGCGGACGCTCCGAGCGGCAACCTCAGATCGCGTGCAGGCCGACGAGGACGCGCTCGAGCAGATCGACACCCGGGCCCACCTGATCGACCGTGCGGTGCACCGTGAGTTCACCTGTCGCGGCGAGATCGCCGACGAGGACCCGCGCGACTCCGAGCGGGATACCTGCGAGGGCTGCCACCTCCATGATGGAGCGTGGCTGCTCGCAGAGCGCCAGCACCGTCCGGTGCTCCTCGAGCGCGAATCCCCGTTCGCTTCCCTGCGCAGAGGGCACCGCGGACACGAGCGCTTCGAGCGGCAACTCGACCTCGGCGCGTGTGCGCCCTCCGATCCGCACGAACGGCCGTACGAACGACGACGTCTTTGGCTGGTCCATGTCCTCGTTTCCCACGTTGATCTCGGATCCCCTGGTGACGGATATTCCCGGTCCTGCGGCAAGGACAGCCTCCGCCACCTCGGGCTGCCCGTAGACACCCTCCGAAGCCGGCACATCCTCGGTCCGACCGCGCTGCGCGAGGTCGGTATCCGGCCTGTTCCTGCGCTGCCGGGACCGAGCCGATCCGAACCTGGCACCGGTAGCCCCGACAATCGGCCATTCACTGTCCGCAACACTCATCTAGAGAGCACCCCCTCCTGGGACGAGGTCAATCCTGCCATCAAACGCTCGTGCGGGCGCCGGTGGCCGCGAAAGCGGGACTCGGCCGACGAGCACGGAAGGCAAGCACCCTCCAGCACCATCGGCCGCTTCATGCCCAACTGTTACACGCAACAATGCGAACAGGCACACCCGAGTGGGTGCCCTTCGTCACTGTCGGCGCGGGCTCGTATCCGATTCTCGAACACCCGGCGGAGTCCGCAACAGGCGTGGACGCAGTACGCGGCGGGATGACGAGAAGCGGGGAAGGCAGCATCCGGCTCCGCTGTCGCCAGCCCGGCGTTCCGGGCGACGAGGCACAACGGTTGAAACTCGCAGACGAACGGGGCCGCATCCATGCCCCCGCGCAGTTCGCCGCAGATCCGGAAGGTCTCACGGGGAGGCTTCTCGCCTCGGTTCCGGCTGTCGGTCGGGGAACGAGAACGACTTCCCCGACCGAAAGGACCGGGCGGGGAAGTCGGTGAGCATTGATTCGGATGGCACAGGCCGATCGAAGCAGCGGTGCAGGTAGGAGAACGTAGAACCCACTGAAGACGTTGTGGGCGAGAATCCGAAAAGAGTGGTCCCGGCTGGGATCGAACCAGCGACCTTCCCGGTGTGAACGGGACGCTCTTCCACTGAGCCACGGGACCGGGCCGCATCGCTGCGGCTCGAACGGAAAGGAACATTAACACTCTCTTGTCCCGAACACGAATCAGCAGGTCGCAGCCCTGCGTCGCCCACAACACGAGTCCTCCGGCCACAAGAGAGTCGCACTCCAGGCGACCTACCGCACCGCACGAAGCCGCGTCACCTCACAACGACACCGCCCACAACAGCACCGCACGACAGGGAAGCAAGGCGTACGTCCTCTTCGGATCACGCCCGGCCCGTGGGCACCCCTCCCATTCCGACCGGCATCCGGACCTACCTCTCCTCCAAGAGGACCTACCTCCCCTCCAAGAGAAGGGCGCCCGACGCCGCGACCCGCACTCCGGGGCGACCCGACAGGGCGTTGCGGT
Organism: Actinomycetes bacterium; assembly: GCA_023417985.1. Lineage (GTDB taxonomy): Bacteria > Actinomycetota > Actinomycetes > Mycobacteriales > Mycobacteriaceae > Rhodococcus. The sequence goes on from JAEZDV010000005.1 coordinate 33,469, forward strand.
CGCACCGGCACTCACACCCCTGGAGGGCATTTCCACGGCGCGACCTGCAGATTTGTATGTTTCGACGATGGTCGGTTACTGTTCTGGAGCGCGCCACGGAGAGCAAGATGCCGAACGGCGCGAATGCGGATGTAGCGCAGCTGGTAGCGCATCACCTTGCCAAGGGGAGGGTCGCGGGTTCGAATCCCGTCATCCGCTCGAGAGGTTGGACTCGACCTTTTACGGTGGAGTGGCCGAGTGGTGAGGCAACGGCCTGCAAAGCCGTGCACACGGGTTCGATTCCCGTCTCCACCTCGCGCGATTAGCTCAGCGGGAGAGCGCTTCCCTGACACGGAAGAGGTCACTGGTTCAATCCCAGTATCGCGCACCGTAGTTTGTGCAGGTCAGGCCCGGTATTTACCGGGCCTTTCTTGTCTTCTTGGTCTTATCGTGGTCCTCGCGTATACGATGTCGCCGCTCAGGCCAGCGGAGTGAGTACGGTGTCCGGCCGGTGAAACGACCAGTCCGTCCGGTCAGAAAGTGTGTGCGGAGCGATAGCTGTGACACCCCTTATTGGGTGCGCTCTGAGCGCGTCGAAGTGTCAGACGTCTCGTCTATCATCGCAGCATGGCGCAATGCACAGCACCGTCTAGAGGTCATCGCACCGCAAGCGGGCGCGCAAATTGCCCGGCGTGCAGTGGCCGGGGGTACGGCCGCTCGTCCTACTCGTCGTACTCCTACGGCAGCGGCTCGTCGTACAGCGGCTATGGCGGATCGAGGTACGGCAGCACGTCCGGCGGTGGCGGCGGCTCGCGTCGGACTAGGACCGGCCGATCGGTGTCGTACACCCCGACCGAATGGCGCACCGTCGAGCCTTTCACCGAGAAGGCCAGCGAGCAGGCTCGGGCGCACCCGGAACGTCGCGACCTCTTTTTGTGTCATGCCTGGGACGACCGAGAAGGTAGCGCGAAGGAGTTGCACGGCCACCTGAAGGCGAATGGCGCTTCGGTGTGGTTTAGCGAAGAAGACCTCCCCCTTGGTTCTCTCATGATCCGCGAGATTGACAAGGGGCTACGGAACTCCCGCGTCGGGATCGTGCTGGTCACGCCTGCGCTACTCAAGAGCATCGAGGGCGAGGGCGTGGCCGAAAAGGAGCTCGCCGTGTTGCTATCGACCAGACGTGTGATCCCCGTACTGCACGGAGTGGGCTTCGACGACCTCAACAATGTCAGCCCGATGCTGGCCTCGCACGCTGGCCTAAGCACGAAAGAATCGTCGCTGGATAAAGTCGCGGCCAAGGTCGCCGCAGCTGCCGCCGCACTCCCCGCAGCCTAGTCATCCGGCATCGAATGCCCGAGTCGAGCCATGAGCTCAGCCAGAGTCGCGCCAGTTGCCGCGGCGAGGACTGCGCCGGTGTGCGCAAATCGTGAATCGTGATGTCGGTTCTGCCCGACTCACCGGCCTTCGTTAGGGAAATCTGGACGCAGCGAAACGGGGGGCGATCGGGGCAGCGTGAGAGGCGGCGACCGCATGTTCCGGGCGCTTCTAGGTTTCTGCTCGACGTAGGGCACGATCCGTAACAGAGCGTGCGCACCCTCGATACGAACACGAGGTGATAACTGAAGAACGGGGAGAGCGAGAGAATATGGACCTGTGGCCGCTACTGACTGATGATCATTTCTCAGGGGATTACTCCATCGAGCGCCAGCTACGCCCTCGTGTTGCTGCCCACGCAGTGCGTTCTGGGGATGTAGACGACGCAGCCGTAGTGGTGCAGGCACTGTGCGAAACATGGTCAGGCGGGTCGATGCCGTTGTTGCCTGTCATGCCCGACAGTGATCTTGACGATCGGTGGTACCGCCTTCTATTAAGGAGTAGCGTCGACGGGATCGAGGGAAGAAAACTAATTTCGGACGACGTCGTCAACGCGCACTCGGACATGTATGCGACAGCGACGCAAGATTTGATTCGGCAGCTCGTTGAACTGGAACATCGGCCAGTAGTACAAACGTGTCGCGGAATCGCCATCGATGATCCTTGGCTTATCGCATATCTGAGCGTGTTCGGCGATTTCGCAGACAAGGCTGACAAAGACAGAAACCGAAGAAATTATCTCAGAGATGACCTCAAAATATCCGACCTCGTTGAGATTCGGGACTTTGAAGTCGCGCCCTCCGCTCAAGGATTATTGGATAGTCTGCATGACAATCGCCGACAATCCGCAGTCGAACTCACCCGCGAACGCTTGACTGCTGGTCGACAAGGCGGTTTCAACAGAGGCCTGCCTGGTAGTTCCCGATTCTCGTGGGGTGCGAATGCGGACGCAGTCAAGTACGGCCCGAATATCCTTGTTGTATACGAGCCGGGGAGCATTGAAGACCTAGCACTGATATGGAATCTGCGTGCACGCTTCCTTCACCCGCGAAAGCTTCCTCTTGCGATCCCGCTTACGGACTCGATTCACGAAGATATAGACGTCTTTTCGTTTGGATCAGGTAGCCGTCATCATTTCGGGTTCGGTCATGATGTCGCGATTACTTCATTTTCAGTGGGCAAGGAGAGGCTTAAGA
>JAEZDV010000049.1 GCA_023417985.1 Actinomycetes bacterium
CCCTCGACCGGGTCGAACCGCGCCGCCAATTCCGGATCCTGGGTGCTGATCCCGGACGGATCCCGGCCGTCCTGGAAGTCGTCGTAGAACCCGGCCGCACTGCCCAGCTTCTGGTACTCGGACTCCCAGCGCGGGTGGTTGTCGCCCAGGGCGATGAGCGCGGCGGTGCCGATCGCGACCGCGTCGGCGCCCAGCGCCAGCGCCTTGGCGACGTCGGCCCCGTTGCGGATGCCGCCGGACACGATCAGCTGCACACCATTGCGGTGCACCCCGAGTTCCTGCAGCGCCTGCACCGCCTGCGGGATCGCCGCCAGTGTCGGGATGCCGACGTGCTCGATGAACACCTCCTGGGTGGCCGCGGTGCCGCCCTGCATACCGTCGACCACCACCACATCGGCGCCGGCGTGTACCGCGAGCTTCACGTCGTAGTAGGTGCGTGACGCGCCGATCTTGACGTAGATCGGCTTCTCCCAGTCGGTGATCTCCCGCAGTTCGTTGATCTTGATGGTCAGATCGTCCGGGCCGGTCCAGTCCGGGTGCCGGCACGCGCTGCGCTGGTCGATGCCCACCGGGAGAGTGCGCATCCCCGCGACCCGCTCGGTGATCTTCTGTCCCAGCAACATGCCGCCGCCGCCGGGTTTCGCGCCCTGCCCGAGGACGATCTCGATGGCGTCGGCCTTGCGCAGGTCGTCCGGGTTCATCCCGTAGCGCGACGGAAGGTACTGGTACACCAGTGTTTTGGACTGACCACGCTCTTCGGGGGTCATGCCGCCGTCGCCGGTGGTGGTGGACGTGCCGACCTCGCTTGCACCTCGTCCGAGGGCTTCCTTGGCTCCTCCGGACAGTGCCCCGAAACTCATTCCGGCGATCGTGACCGGGGTGTCGAGATGGAGCGGGTACTTCGCGTGCCGATCGCCGAGTACGACATCGGTGTCGCACTTCTCCCGGTAGCCCTCGAGGGGATAACGGGACATGGAGGAACCGAGGAACAGCAGGTCGTCGAAATGGGGGACCTTGCGTTTGGCGCCCCAGCCGCGGATGTCGTAGATCCCGGTTTCGGCGGCACGCTGGATTTCGTGGATGACGTTGCGGTCGAAGGTCGCCGATTCGCGCAGTCCGGGCTGGAAGGTCATGGAGGTCTCCTCGCTCTCGTGCGGGCCGGGATCAGTACGCCGACGCGTTGTCGACGTGGAAGTGGTAGAGGGTGCGGGCGGAGCCGTAGCGCGTGAACTCGGCGGGGTCGGCGTCGAAACCCGCGGCGTCGAGCAGATCCTGTAGCTCGGCGAGATGCTCGGGCCGCATCTGTTTCGCGACACAGTCTGCGCCGAGCGAGGCGACGGTGCCCCGCACGTAGATTCGAGCCTCGTACAGCGAATCGCCCAGGGCTTCCCCGGCGTCACCGAGAACCACCAGTCGTCCGGCCTGCCCCATGAACGCACTCATGTGGCCGATGTTGCCGCCGACGACGATGTCGACTCCCTTCATCGAGATCCCGCACCGCGCTGCGGCGTTGCCCTCGATCACGAGCAGGCCGCCGTGGGCCGTCGCCCCCGCGGACTGGGACGCGTCGCCCCTCACCCGCACGGTGCCGGACATCATGTTCTCCCCGACGCCGACCCCGGCGTTCCCGTCGATCGTGACGTGGGCGTGCTGGTTCATGCCTGCGGCGTAGTACCCCGCGTGCCCGTCGATGTGCACGTCGATCGGCCGGTTCAGTCCGCATGCGAGTGCGTGCTGCCCTCGGGGGTTGGTGACGTGCACGGCGGCGGGTGCTTCGGTCGCCTGTAGTGCCGCGTTGAGTTCACGGGTCGTGGTCACACCGAGGTCGTAGGCGGTGATGGTGGGAAGCGTGTCGGTGGTCATGGAATTCTCCGGCGTCGAAGTGGAAGCGGCAGAACTGGTCAGCGGTGCCATACGTAGACCTGTTCGGGTTCGGGTTCGAAGATGTGCGCGTCGGAGATTCCGGGAAGCTCTGCCAGAGCTCGGAACTCGGATGCCATGGCGACATAGCCGTCGGTTTCTGCGACGATCGCAGGTTTGCACGCGATCGGGTCGCGCACCACGGCGAACGAATCGGCGGTGGACACGAGCAGGGTGTAGAAGCCGTCGAACCGCTCACCGAGCAATCTCAGAGCCTTGTCGAGGTCGGCGCCTTAGGCGCGGTGCTTGGCCACGAAGCGCGCTCCGACTTCGGTGTCGTTCTCACTGTCGAACACCACGCCCTCGTCTTCCAGTTCACGTTTGATCGAGAGATGGTTCGAGAACGAACCGTTGTGCACCAGGCACTGGTCCGGGCCGACGGCGAACGGGTGCGACCCCGCGGCGGTCACCGCGGATTCGGTGGCCATGCGGGTATGGCCGACACCTTGGTGACCCGACGCTCCGGGAAGACCGAAGTGTTCGGCGAGTTGCAGCGGATTGCCGATTCCCTTGAGCACCGTGACGTCGGCACCGAATCCGATCACGGTCGCGCCGGGGTCCACCCGGCGGACCGACTCGGCGAGCAGCGCCGCCGGAACCGGGGCGTGCAGGACGGTGGTCGGCGCGAGGTCGATCCCGGTGACGGGCACGCCCAGTGCCTCGCCGAGGGCCGCGGGCAGGGACGGGTCGGCGCCCAGGACGGACACCGAGGAATGCCCCTCCGGGGAGAACACCGGGTCGCCGTAGATGGCGACGCCCGCCGAGTCCGGGCCACGGTCCACCATCCGGCCGAGCATGCCGGTCAGCAAGTGACCCAGCCGTGGTTCGAGTGAGGCGTCACGAAGGTGAAGCCCGACGATTCCGCACATGTCGTCTCCTGTGAGTGTCAGAAAGCGGTCAGATAGTTGTCGATCTCCCACGGCGTCACGGTGCTGTGCCACTGGAAGAACTCTTCGCGCTTGAGAGAAGTGAAGTACTGCGCGACCCCGGGGCCGGCTGCGTCGAGCGCTGAGGTCACGACGGGGTCGCCGGCGAGAGCGTCCATCGCGTGGAGCAGCGTCATCGGCAACGCATCGGACGCGACGCCGTCGCCGGGAGTGCCGGGATCGAGTTGACGGTCGATGCCGTCGAGTCCGGCGGCCACGGTGACGGCGGTCGCCAGGTACGGGTTGGCGGCGCCGTCACCGCCGCGCAGTTCGATCCGGTGATGGTCCGGCACCCGCAGGTAGTGGGTGCGATCGTTTCCTCCGTAGGTCGCGTGGCGCGGCGACCAGGTGGCACCGGAGGTGGTCGCGGTCGCACCCGTGCGTTTGTACGAGTTCACCGTCGGTGCCAGCACGCCTTGCAGGGCGCACGCGTGATCGAGAATTCCGCCGATGAAGGAGTAGGCGAGGTCGGACAGTCCCAGTCCCCGCGGGTCGTCGGGGTCCGGGAATGCGGCGTGGTCGCCCTTCCACAGCGACATGTGCAGGTGCATGCCGGAACCGGTCCGATCGGCAAATGGCTTGGGCATGAATGTTGCTGTCATACCGCGTTGTTCGGCGAGAACGGAGATCAGATAGCGGAGAGTCATCACGCGGTCGGCGGTGACGAGGGCTTCGTCGTAGCGGAAGTTCTGTTCGAACTGCCCGTTGCCGTCCTCGTGGTCGTTGGCGTAGTTGCCCCAGCCGAGGGTGTTCATCGCCGACGAGATGGAGGTCAGGTGCTCGTACATGCGAGTGACGTCGCGGGCGTCGTAACAGGGCTGGCGCGAGGTGTCGAGGAGGTCGGCGGTGCGCAGGGTGCCCTCCTGACCGCGCTGGACGAGGAAGTACTCGATCTCGGCGCCGACCTTGACCGTGAGTCCTTCTTCCGCTGCGGAAGCGAGTGCCTCCTTGAGGATGATTCGCGGGGCGAACGGCCAGGGCTTGCCTTCCACATGAGGATCGCAGTGGACGAGGGCCAGGCCGTCGCGGATGAAGGGGATCGGGGTGAACGACGAGAGGTCGGGGAGCGCGACCAGGTCGGGGTCTTTCGGCACCTGGCCGATGGCACCCGCGGCGTAGCCGGCGAACCCGACACCGTCGCTCTGCAGTTCGTCGGCGGATTCGACGGGAACCAGCTTGGCACAAGGTTTTCCCGAGAGTGTCGTGAAAACGGCGAGGATGAAGCGGGTGCCGGTCGCGCGGGCGAGTTCGGTCAGGGTGGGGGATTCGGAGGTCTCGCGAGACCGGCCGTTCGTGGACGGGAGGCGCAGCACGGACGTGTCGGTGGCATCCAGCGTCATGGGGGCTCCTCGGCTTCGGCGGGTGGTTTCATTTCAGGAATCAGTGTCGAATGCAAGGAAACAAGCTCTTGATGGCGTGCAGGTTACGAAGGCGTGAGATCGTGGTGACGACTGTCGCGAGTAGGGCGCGTTCGCCTGGGAGGGCATCGGTTACACGCGTTTACCGGACGGAAACCACCAGTGCGTTTCTTGCTATTACCGTCTGTTTCACGTCAGCGATCGACGTTCTCGCACCGTTTCGAGGTCTTCTGCGCACACTGTCCCAAGGGAGTGCTCATGTCCGACATCACCACCACTGCGCCCGTTTTCCGCGTGACTTCCGGATTCTGGAAAGAACTTCCGCCGATGCCGGCCGACGAATTCCCCGGCGCGAAAGGCTGCATCGGCGACGTCTACCCGAACCCCGACGGGTCCGACATGGCTGCCGGCTACTTCAGGCTCGACCACACCGAGGCCCCACTCGATTACACGTACGAATACGACGAGATGAAAGTCGTGCTCACCGGCGAATTCCACCTCGAGAACCTCGACACCGGCCAGGTGGAGATCGCTCGCGAACACGACGCCATCTTCTTCCCCAAGGGATCTCGGATCAGGTTCACCACCCCCGAGGGTGCGCTCGCCCACTACGTCGGCCTCCGGTCGTTCGCGCCGTAGGCGACGTCATGAGTGTCTGCATGGACACCACCAGCGTGCCGCGGTGGGAGGAGGAGCGGCGCATCGCCGACCGAGGCCGGACCTTCACGATCCTGTCCTTCGGCGAGGAAGCTACCGAGCCGGCACGGAAGTTGTTGCCGCTGTTCACCGACCGCCGTGTGGACTGGAATCGTCTGCCCGCCGAGTGGAGTGTAACTGCGGCGCGCTTGCTCGGGCGTCAGCTCGATGCGTCGCGGGTCGGGTGGCGCCTGATCCTCGTCGGCCCCGAAGCGGCCGTTCTCGCGGCGCACGCGGAAGCCATGGCCGGCGGGCTTGTCGACGACGAGATCATGCCGGTGGCGGTGGGCAGCGCCGATCGCACTGTCTACTGCGCGCATTGCCATGCCACCCATCTCGCCGCCGCCGACGTCGGGCGCACGACATCGTGCCCACAGTGCCACGCGAAACTCGTCGTATATCACCATGTTTCGCGGAAGCACGGCGCTTATCTCGGTTACATGATCGATGCGGAGGAACGTTGATGACCATGATCTCCGAAAGTCCGGTAGGGACGGTGTCTGTCGAGACCGGCCTGGTGCTGTCGGTCGGTGAGATCGTGGAACTGTCACCGACCGTGCGGCACCTGCGCCTGATCGCGCCGGACGGAAAGGACTTGCCGTCCTTCACTCCGGGCAGCCACGTCGTCGTCACCTGCGGAAGCGGAATCGACGGACGGCCACGCCGCAATTCGTATTCGCTCACCGGGCCGGGATTCGAACCGGACCACTACGGAATCTCGGTACGGCTCGACCCGGCGGGACGGGGCGGTTCGCAGTGGATCCACCAAGTGAAGGTGGGTGATCCTGTCCCGGTGAGCACTCCGCGCAGTGCATTCGCTCCGGTGCTCACCGCCCGGCACCACGTCCTCGTCGCCGGCGGTATCGGCGTCACCCCGATCCTGTCTCACGTTCGCGCCGCCGTGCAGTGGGGACGCTCCTTCGAAGTGCACTACACGTTCCGCGCCGACGACGGCCCCCATCTGGACGAACTCCGCGTCCTGTGCGGGACGAGGCTCCACACCTACACCGGCTCGGGCATGTTCTGGGAGAAGGTCGGCCCGGCGCTGCTCGACCAACCGATCGGGACACACCTGTACGCGTGCGGACCGGCGGGGCTAATCGACGAGGTGGCGGCACGTGCCCGGAGCGCGGGCTGGCCCGGTGCCCGCGTCCACTACGAGCACTTCGGTGTCGGCGACCTCGACCCCGGACAACCGTTCACCGCGCACCTGCGGCGGACCGGCAGGGAGGTGAAGGTCGACTCCGGTATCAGTCTGCTCGAAGCCCTCGAAACGCAGGGGATCGCGGTGCCCAACCTGTGCCGGCAGGGCGTGTGCGGCGAGTGCCGACTCCCGGTGGTGGGCGGTGACGTCGACCATCGCGATCTGTACCTGACTGCCGCGGAGAAGAAGACAGGAGATTGCCTCATGCCCTGCGTCTCCCGCGCGAGCGGACCACGATTGGAGTTGGACCTGTGAGCAGTACCGTCGATTTCGCGATCCGCGAGCACGGCACCATTCTTCCCGATCGGATCGCACACTTTCCGTTTCCCTTCTCCCGTGAGACATATCGCTACAGCACCAACGTCGAACCCGCGGGCAGTGTCGTGGCCACGGCCGCCGGCCGATGGGGAGAGCATCTCGTCGACATCGACGGTCACTACCTCGACGAGTTGGCCGAACGAGAACGGGTGCTCGGTGACGACCCCACCCGATTCCAGGCCCTTCCGCACATGGAGATCGCGCAGTGGGACGCGATGATCACGCTCATGGGCATGCTCGTCGACGTGGATCCCCGGACGTTCTCCCTGGAGCGGGAGGGGAAGATCCGGCGTTTCACCAACCGGGCGCTGGACGTCGAGCAGGCGTTCGTCTTCGGTGAGCGGTCCACGCTTCCCGAGCCGCCTTTGCGCTTCATCGGCCGTCATATCCAGGAGGATGTCGTCCTGCTCGACCAGCGTGAAGGTGCGCTCTGGGGTGACGCCGGTCTGGTGACCTTCGCTGCCGACTGGTCCCTGCGATTCGACGTCGGCATGAGTTTTCTGCAGATCCACGGGCCGGTTCCGCGGGTCCACACCGAAGGAGTGATCCCACGCGCACAGCAGTTCCTCATGGGTCTGCAGCCCGGTCAGCGCTACCGGCGTACGAACTGGTCGCTCACCGTCGATCGCACGCTCGACCAGTCGACCGAGACGTACCCGCAGTGGGGCCGGAACCGTCGACTCCTTGTCGAGGGACCGCTCGAGGACGTGGGACGGCGGTTGAACCTCCGCGTCGAGGTCCAGCACCTGGTGCGGCTCGGCACATCCGGTGCGCTCATGTTCCTCATCCGCACCTATCTGCTGCCCTTCGAGGACATCGCCCGGGTTCGGGAATGGTCCGACTGCCTCTACCGCGTACTCGACGAACTCCCGGAGGACATGGCCGACTACAAGGGCATCACGCGGACCCGTGAGCCGGGTCTGCGCTGGTTGCGTACCTACGGTGGGGTGCAGCCGTGATCCCATGGGGTTTCTTCGTCGGCGGGTCGGTTGCTCCAGTGGGCTGGGGCCGAGAGGCGATGGGGGAGGGCCGTATCCGCGTTGCCGCGGGCGGACTCGATCTGAGGCTGCGTCACGAACAGCGCGGTCGACAGGTCCGCGCCTTCGATCCGGGCATCTCTCAGGTCGGCGCCGAGTAGATCGACCCCGGCCGCGGTGTTTCCGCGCAGATCCGCCCCGATCAGGCATGCACCCCGCAGGTCGGCAGCACACAGGTTCGACGAGCGCAGGTCCCGGCCCGCCAGATCGGCGCCCGCACGCGCCTCGGGGAAGAGCTCGCACCCGTCTGCCCGATACCCGGCTCGCACTTCCTCGCTGATCTCCCGCAGCGCGGCGGCGACGCGCGAATGCAGTGCGCTCATGTCCGTCGACCGCAGGTCGTCGAGGTGCCCGCGCGACGTGGTCGCGACGAGCGCTGCGAGATCCTGTGCTGCCCGCGCGGCGTCCGGGTCGAAGGTGCGGGCCTCGGCTTCCTCGAGGTGCCAGAGCATCTCGTGGAGTTGCCGCACGATCGTGAAGGCGTCGAACATCGTTCGGCGATCTTCGGGACGGTCCGGTTCGATGCCGCCGAAGAGCCGCTGGGACACTGCCTGTCCGGCGCCGAAGCAGTCGAACACCGCGCAGCCCCGGAATCCCCTGGGTCGCAACGACCGGTGTATCCGGCACGCATGACCAGGCCCGAGGTTCGGGCACGGCGCCCCGGCGGGCTTGTCTATGGCGAAATCCGACGAGGAGGAGAATCCGAAAGCGTTACAGCACAACGCAAAACAGTGTGTGCAGTCGGATTTCAGTGACCAGGAGAGGGGAAGGTCGACAGGCATGGGTGCTCCAGGAAGGTGATGCGGATGCGGATCGGCAAGTAGGGAACCAGCGTCTGGTTCCCGGCCGGAGCGCACGGAATCACCACACCGCGGAGAGGCGACGACAAAGTCGTTGCGGCGGGTTCGGTCACAAAGACAGCATGCGTATCACTTCCGACACCGTAGCAAGCGCGGATACCGGCCATCAACAGGCGAGCGCTGCACCGGATCGGCGGTCGCCTGTTGCTCGTCGTCGAGAAACGCGCTGATCATGGGCGCCAGCACTGCTGTCTCCCCGAAAATGCCGATGTGCGACCTCGCCGGCAGATCACCGGTGACCATTTGGGGGAGGGGTCACGTCCATCACTACCGCTTCCTCATTCGGCGGCCGTCCCCGGTCCGTACAACCGGGCGATGTCGGGGGAGTCGAGCCACCCGGAGTAGGTGGGCGACTGGGGCCAGCCCTCGGGCGAATCCTGCCACTCCTCCTGACGACCCCACGGCAGGATGTCGATCAACGCAAAGGAGTAGCTGAGTTGTTCGGTGCCCCGCCCGGTGGTGTGCCAGGTGCGGTAGACCTTGTCGCCGTCACGGAGGAACACGTTGACCGCGAAACCTCCACCCGGGGGTGCGTCGACGTCAGCCCCGAACGAACTCTCCGACGACGAGTACCACTCCATCTTGTTGCCGACCTTGGCCTTGTAGGCAAGTGCTTCTTCGATGGGGCCGTTGGTGACGACGACGAAACGAGCGTCGTAGTTGTCGAGGATGCCGAGTCGCGTGTATTGCGACGTGAGGCCGGTGCAGCCGGGGCACTGCCACTCCTCGCCGTCGGCCCACATGTGGTTGTAGACGATGAGCTGGGACCGGCCCTGGAACACGTCGGCCAGCCGGATCGGGCCGTCCGAGCCGATGAGCGTGTAGTCGGGTAGTTCGACCATCGGCAGCCTGCGGCGCTGAGCAGCGATGGCGTCGAGTTCGCGGGTGGCGGCCTTCTCCCGAATGCGCAGGTCCTCGAGCGCGCTCTGCCAGGTCTCACGGTCGACGATCGGGGGAAGGGCACGGGTGGTCTGCTGAGTCATGGTGGCTCCCTGAGTCGGAGTTCTGTCCCCGGTGTCGACCTGATACGGACCCGGAAGTCATCGCGGTCGTGTCGGCCGGAAGGTCCTCGAGATGGGTGCCCGCCCACCCGACTCCATCGACGCACGCTGCAAATGCCGATGAGATCGGAGCGCTCGTCCGGTCCATTCGTATGAAGGTCGGTCCCTTGTCCGACTTGGAAAGGTGACCGACAGATGGCAACCGTCGATATCGGCGAGATCGACCTGGGCGTCGAGTCCTTCGGTGACGAGAAGGCGCCTCTCGTCCTCCTTGCGGGCGCGCCGACGATGCTTTCCTGGCCGGACGAGCTGTGCGAACAGCTCGCAGCCGGAGGTCGCCGGGTCGTGCGGTACGACCTGCGCGACAGCGGCGAGTCGACGACGGAAGACCCGGCTGCACCCTCCTACACCCTGCGAGACCTGGCCGGCGATGCGGCAGCTCTCGCCGACGTACTCGGGGGTGGGCCTGTGCACCTTGCGGGAATCGGGATCGGCGGAATGGTTGCCCAGGTCGCGGCGCTCGACTACCCCCATATGTTCCGGGCACTCACTCTGGTCGGCACCCGTGCGGTCGCTCCCGGACCGTGCGACTCCGACCTCCCCGATCACGACAGGGAGACGATGGAGGCCCTCTTTGCGCTGCGGATTCCCGATTGGAACGACCGGCGGGCGGTGGCGGAGTTCGGTGCCACTCAGGCGGAACGCCTCGGTAACGATCCCCTCGTCGCACGCACGACTGCCGCCCGTATCTGGGACAGAACGCCCGGCACCGCACCCGCGGCACACGCAGCCAACCAACTGGGGACGGTGTTCGCCGCGCTCGACTGCACACCGCGCTGGCGCGAGCGGCTTCCCGACATCGAAGTTCCCACACTCGTCGTCCACGGTCGCCGGGACCCGTTCTTCCCTCTCGGCAACGGTGAGGCGATCGCCCGTGAGATCCCGGGCGCACGACTGCTCGTCCCCGACGACGCCTCCACAGAGATCCCGGCTGCGTACGCCGGCGAGGTTGCCGCAGCGATGCTCTCGCTGCCCTGAACCGCTATCGCATCTCGCCGGCGCCGACGTAGGGGTGGAGGCTCACCAGAGGCTTGCCCTCGTCGAAGCGGGAGAATCGGAAGTCGTGACCGTCGACCGCCGGGTCGCTCGAGATGCCGTCCAGTAACAGGTCGGCGGCGAGGCGCCCGACGGCGGGAGAGATCTTGTAACCGTGACCGCTGAAACCGGCCAGCAGGAACAGGCCCGGAACGGGGGACGGCCCGATGACGGGGTTGTAATCGGGTGTCACGTCGTAGCATCCGGCGTAGGACGACGACAGTCGAGGGTCGGGCATGTGGGGAAGCAGACGGTCGAGTTTCCCGATCGCGGTGGCGACGACGTCGTCGTCAGCGCGGTTGGAATAGGCGTCCGGGTCGGCCCATTCGGGATCGGAATGGTCACTGTTGCCGACGAGCAGGTCGCCGTTCGGTTCCCGCCTGATGTACTGCAGATTGACGAGGTCGGAGAAGGTCGGCACGTCCGGAGTCGGTTCACCCTGATCGACGAGCAGAATCGACTCCCGTTGGACCCGTACGGGTATGTCGAGGCCGGCTGTCGCCCCGAGGGTAGGGGACCAGGCGCCGGTTGCGAGAATGACTGTCTCCGAATGGATTTCGCTGCCGTCGACCAGGTGCACGCCGTAGACCTCGCCGTTCTTGCGTTGCAGGAGGGAAACGACCTCTGTCGACTGCCGGATTCGGACGCCGAGGCGGCGTGCCTTCGAGGAGTACGCCATGCCCGTCATGTACGCGTCGCCGTGCCCGCCGAGTGGTTCGTACGCGAACGCCGCGAAATCGTCGAGAGCGATGCCGGGCCACAGATGCGCAACCTCGTCGGCGTCGAGTGCCTCCACCGGTACGCCGAGTTGGCTGTGCATCTCGGTGTTTGCGTCCAGGGGAGCGACGTTGTTCGCTCCCACTCCGACGATGTACCCGGTCTGACGGAAGCCGACGTCGGTGCCGAAGATCTCGTCGGCCGAGGAGAAAACCTGCACGCCGTGCCAAGCCATGGCCGCGAGCGATCGCACCCCGTAGTGACAGCGGACGATTCCGCTCGATTTTGCGGTCATGCCGGAACACAACGTGTTTCGCTCGAGGACGAGGACATCGGTCTCGCCGCGCTCGGCCAGCGACCAGGCTGTCGCCAGTCCTTCGAGCCCGCCCCCGACTATCACTACGCCGGCACTTTCTGTCATCGGTGGTCCTCGCATTCGCAACGCTGTTTCTTGATAGAAAACAGTGTTGCATATAAAGAAACGGAAGAGAGCCCGCGCATGTGACAGGGAAGTAAAGATTCGGGCGCGTACCGTCGCGACGAGTGAGGGTGGTCGCGCGTCCGGCAGGTCGCCGGAGGCACGATCGCAGCATCGCGCGCTAGATCAGAGGTACCTCACCGTGACTCGCGCCGAGCCGGGGGAGGGGCACCGGACGTCGCTGGGAGCGCCACCACGCCGTCGTGGCGTTCGACCGAAGAACCTCGACGGTGCGAGCAATGGCTTCGGGATCGCGCAGTTCACGACGCGCCTCGGGGTTTTCGATGTAGTGCTCGACGGCCGCGTCGATGATCTCGGGTGCGATCCGGAATGGTCGGCGGTCGACCAACACAACCACCGTCTCTCCGTTGGTGGGCGAGCGGAGTTGGGTGACCGTGTTGTCGACGCGCCTCCACAGGCGGGGGACCCGCAAGGAAAGAACTGCACGGTGGCCGGGCCTGAGCCAGACGAGAAGGGATTTCCAGTGGGTATCGGCCTGGGTGATCGAGAGGCTGTCCCAGGGTATCCACGCGTCGAGAGCGTAACCCCGGAGGTGGATTCCATCGTGGCGGACGGCGATGTAGCCGGGGCGGATGCGTCCGAGCAGGATCAGCGCACCGACGCCTGCTTGGTAGCCGCAGGTGACGAGCAGAACGAGGGCCCAGGTGCCCAGATCGAAATCTCTGTCGGCGGTGTATCGAGAGGGGCCCGACTCGGCCGCCTTCACCAGGAACACCACCATCGCGGTGACAGCCGGAAAAGCTACGAACATGGAAAGGTTGAACAGCAACCTGGATCTCCGGAGCAGCAGAGCCGGTATGCCTTCGTCTGTCCCGACGAGGATGTCGGAACGGCGGGTTCGGGGGCTGTGCATGAGCACGAAGCAGATCGGGACGAGGCCGGTAAGGATCCCGAACGCAATTGCCGCCCCGAGCGAATCGGCAACGAATGACGGACCGGGCCCGAACCTGTACCCATCGGGGGTCGCCGATTCTTGCCAGAGGACGGAAACCAAAGCGGCGCTGGTGAAAATCATGAGGGCAATGCCGACCAGAAAGAGGCCGTAGATCTTGAGAGTTCCGTACACCCTCAGCCGGCCAGAGCCGTCAGCGTCCAGCGGTACCTCTTCAATTGCCATCGGTAAGCCCACCTCGCACGGCCCTTCCGAGATCCACCAACGCATCTATTGCTTCGACCGCTTCGCGGCGTCCCGCATCGAGCGTGCTGAGAATTGTCGCGGAGGAATTCTCGTAGACGTGGTCGACGCTGCCGGCAGTCACGATGCCGACCGCTGTTCCAGCGAGTGCACCGAAGAGCGTCCCCGCTCCGGGCACGGCCGACCCCAGGATGGCTCCCGTGGCAACGGATGCTGCGAGCCCGGCCGAATTCGACACCACAGCCTGCTCGAGAGGCTCACCGGCGAAGTAGTCGATTCCCGCACCTGCAAAGAGGCCCAGTGCACCTGTCCCCACGGCCAGCCTCGTCGGGACGGGCGCCAGATCTGCATGCTTCGTGATCGTGGAGACCAGATCATCGGTGGATGCTTTGGCCTGTCCGAACAGACGTCGCACTTCGTCGTACGGGGTACCCGGTGCAAGGTCGAGCACGGCCTGCATCGACCGCCCCGAATGCTCGAGGCACTTGCTCGCTCTCTGCGCGAGCCGATCGACACGTTGGGCCAGTTCGCCGGTGAGATAATCGAATCCGGTTGTGGTGGTGAACAGGGCGGCCCACGCGGGGTTCGTCCACCGATGGGTGACTCCCGCGATCTCGCGTGCCCACCGGCGGTGTACATCTGTCGCGGCACCCGCCAACTCGTCGTAGATTCGGAGCAGAGACTCGTCCGAATTCGGGCCGGGATCGGCGATGGTGTCGCACACGACCGGCAGTCCGGCACTCGCGGCGCGGTCGCGAATATCCGACATATCAGCGAGAACCGAAGCGAGCGCAACCGACAGTGTGTCGAAATCGTCCGCAGCGGAGAGCGTCCTCGCGTGGAGTTCGTCGATGACCTGCACGATCCTAGATGCCTCGCGCAGATACCGGTCGGACGCCTCGCCATCCCACGCATCGTCGGCGATGCGGCGGGCTTCTTCGGCGTCGTCGCCGGTCGCTGCGACGGTCGCCGCGAGGTGGCGGCGGATGGAGTGCCCGACGCGTGAGATGTCGGCGGGATCGCCGTCGACGAAAGTATCGATCGGCACGGCTCACTCGCCTCGGTCGGGCCACGCGGTAACGATCCGCGCTGCGGTGCCGGCATCACTGTCGCGGTACGCCTCGGCGCAGGAATTGAGCATGCCCGCAGTAATGCCGAGCGTCTGCACGAGACCGGCGACATCAGCAGTGGCTCGACCGAGGATTCCGGCGAGCGTGCCGGTGGCCGCGCCCCCTTGTACCGTCTCGGGAAGCGGGTCGAGTGCCGTCGCCACCACCCGGGCGGAGTCTTCGTATCGTGCTGCGGCACGCAGGAGTTCGCCCGGATCGACGTCCAGGCTCAACGCGTCGCCTGCCGGCGCATCGCGTCCCCGGTGCCAGTGTGAGGGTCTTCGCGGTCGTAGGACCCTGGGGCACAAGGACTTTGCAGAAATGGTGCTGGTTCATGCGACGGTAAGGTCACGACTATCCCCCTGATCGGCCGGCGACGCCGGACCCCCCGTCCGGCGACATCGGCGACAGGGTATCAAGATCGAATCGATTGTGCGCGCTGTGGGCTACACGCCCGCGCGTACGGTGCTCAGGCGCCCTGCCACACCGTGTCGAAGGGGGTGTTGCCGGAAACGCGGCCTTCGATGCCCTTGGTGACGAAGTCCTTCGCGATCTGCACCGCGCGAGTCACCTCGGTGCCCTTCGCCAGCTCCGCGGTGATCGCTGCGGCGAGAGTGCATCCGGCACCGGAGACCCGCTCACTGCCGATCTTGGGTGCCGAGAGCAACGTCACCTCTCGGCCGTCGAACAGCACATCCACCGCATCGTCGCCGGTGAGTTCGACGCCGCCCTTCGCGATGACGTACTGCGGGCCGAGGTCGTGGATGCGCTTTGCTGCCTCGACCAGATCGTCGACGGAATCGATGCTGTCCATGCCGGACAGCGTGCGTGCCTCGAACAGGTTCGGCGTGACCACGGTGGCGTGGGGGAGTACCTGGGTGCGCAGCGCGTTGTCGGTGTCGAGTGCCGCGCCGGGTTCCTGCCCCTTGCAGATCAGTACCGGGTCGAGCACGACGTGCCGCCAGGTCCGGCGGCTCAGTGCGTCCGAGACCACGTCGATCGTCGCGGGAGTGCCCAGCATGCCGATCTTCACGACATCGAGGTCGTGGGCCGCCGTCGCCGCCTCGATCTGGTCCGCGATGACCTGCGGTTCGATCGGCACGAACCGGTGGCCCCAATTGTTGTTCGGGTCGAATGACACGATGCAGGTGATGGTGCCGACGCCGTACACGCCGAGTTGCTGGAACGTCTTGAGGTCCACCTGCAACCCGGCACCGCCGGTGGCTTCCGATCCGGCGATGACGAAGGCGAGATCGACCACGATGAGTTCTCCGTTCGGCTGGGGTGATCGCGGACGGCTCACGCGATCGGTAGCAGGCGTCCCAGCCTAACAACAGGGCCCTGACCGCCTGTACGGGTCATCGGGCGAAACGCCCGGTGTGCGCGGTCTGTGTCCTGCAGCATGGAGATATGTGACGGATGAGGCGAGGGACGATGACACGCTTCTTCGGTGTGGTGCTGGTGCTCGTGGCGGTCGTCGCTGCCGGTTTCTACTTCGCCTTGCGGGGCGTATCCGACTCCGAGTCGACCCGGTCCGTCGAGGACACCGAGGTAGTTCTCGACGGCACTCCCACGACATGCGGCGAGTTGTTCGGCGCGCCGTGCAGCGTGGACGTGCAGACGACCTACAACCGGATCGCTCCGCGACTGGACGATTTCGTACGGGGCGCCGACTTCGGGCCGTGGGCCGCGACGATCGGTTTCGACGAGTCGGCGATCCTCGTCGTCGAGGCATGCAACCTCATCGGCCGGCCGGGGCAAACCGACCTCGAATTCGTCGACCTCGCGCGCGTCCGGTATCCGAATGCCGGAAGTCCGGAGCTGTTCCCTTTCTGGCAACGCGCACGGGAGGGGCTGTGCCCGCCTCCGTCGTGACCAACCCGTGAGGTGTGCTCCGACGCTAGGGTTCCGGCATGACTGCCTTCGACGACCTCGACGACTACCTCGCGTTGCCGCGTGCCACAGCCCTGGTGATGTCGCCCGACGGGACTCGGCTGGTCCTCGCGCAATCGGCGCTCGACGAGAAGGCCACCGCCTTCACCGGATCCCTGTGGGAAATCGACCCGGCCGGTCACGCGCCTGCCCGTCGACTGACCCACCGCGTGACCGGCGAATCGAACCCGGCGTTCACAGTGGAGGGCGACCTGCTGTTCACGGCGTCCCGGGTCGACGGAGAACCGGCCTCGCTGTGGCGGCTTCCCGCGGCCGGAGGCGAAGCAGCACCGGTCGCCGGTCGCAAGGGTGGCATCGCGACGGTGCATGCCGCGACCGGTGCAGACCGCATCGTCGCCACCGCGAGCGTGCTCGGTCATCAGGAGAGCGACGACGAACGGATTCGGGAAGCGCGCGACGAGGCGAAGGTCACGGCGATGCTGCACACCGGATACCCGGTGCGGTACTGGGACCACGACCTCGGCCCGGACCGCCCGCATCTGCTCAGCGTCGGGGGAAACGGCGAACTCGTCGACCTGACGCCGGGCATCCGGGGTGCTCTGCGCGACGCGCAACTCGATCTTGCCGCCGGCGGGTCGTTCGCAGTGTCCACCTGGGTCGTATCCGGTCCGCGTGCGTCCCGGCGGACCACCCTCGTGCGGATCGACCTCGCGACCGGGCTGCGCACACCGCTCGTCGACGATCCCAGCGGAGACGCGCTCCACCCCGTTGTCTCGCCCGACGAGACCAGGCTCGCCTACCTGCACGAGGCGGCAAGCGATCCCGACACGCCCCCGAAGGCGACCTTGCGCGTGCTCGACCTCGCGACCGGCACCACTACGGTTGCGGCACCGGGCTGGGAGCGTCTGCCCACCTCGATCGCGTGGCTTCCCGACGGGTCCGGACTCGTCCTCACCGCGGACGACCACGGACGCGCGCCGATCTTCGTACTTCGCTCGGGAGCCGACCGTCCCGACGCTCTCACGGGTGGGGACGAGGCGTACACGGATGTGCGTGTCGCACCCGACGGCACTTCGCTCTACGCACTGCGCGCGTCGTACCGCATGCCGCCCCACCCCGTCCGCATCACCCTGACAGGATCCGACGCCGGCACCGTGACTCCGTTGCAGGCACCCACCGAACTACCGGACCTGCCGGGCCGGCACACCGAGGTCACCACGACCGGGGCCGACGGAACGCCGCTGCGCGGTTGGCTGGTGCTGCCCCACGACGCGAGCGACCGGTCACCCGTCCCGCTGCTGCTGTGGATTCACGGAGGACCGATGGGCAGTTGGAACACCTGGTCGTGGCGGTGGAATCCGTGGCTGATGGTGGCGCGCGGGTACGCCGTGCTGCTGCCGGACCCCGCACTCTCCACCGGGTACGGCGAAGAGTTCGTCCGGCGTGGCTGGGGCCGGTGGGGTGCCGAACCGTACACCGACCTGATGGCGATCACCGACGAGGCTGTCGCCCGTACCGACATCGACGCCGAGCGCACCGCGGCGATGGGTGGATCGTTCGGCGGCTACATGGCGAACTGGGTGGCCGGGCATACCGACCGTTTCCGCGCCGTCGTCACCCATGCTGGGCTGTGGGCGCTCGACCAGTTCACGCCGACCACCGATGTCGCCTGGTACTGGCAGCGGGAGATGACCCCCGAGATGGCCGTCGAGAACTCTCCGCACCTTTTCGTTGCCGACATCGTCACTCCGATGCTGGTCATCCATGGTGACAAGGACTATCGCGTGCCGATCGGCGAAGCCCTGCGGCTGTGGTACGAGTTGCTCGACGAATCCGGCTTGCCCGCGGAGGACGACGGCACGACCGTCCACCGGTTCCTTTACTTCCCGTCCGAGGGCCACTGGGTGCTCAGCCCTCAGCACACCAAGCTCTGGTACAGGGTGGTCGAGGCGTTCCTGTCCGAGCATGTCCTGGGCCGGCCACTCGAACTGCCGGAGTTGCTGGGCTGAGGACTGCTGCGGATCGGTCCCGTACCGGGTCCCGGACGCGGGCGGCGGCAGACGGGCCGTGTCCAGCCGGTTTGTGCTCGACGCTTACGATTGGCTGGTGACCAGTGCGCCAGAGAACCCCCAGAATCCCGCAGATGCCCTCCCCAAGAGCTGGGACCCCAGCGCTGTCGAGGCCGAGCTCTATCAGGGGTGGGTGGACGCCGGTTACTTCGAGGCGGACCCGGCAAGCGACAAGCCGGGCTACTCCGTCGTGCTGCCGCCGCCCAACGTCACGGGCAGCCTGCACATGGGGCACGCACTCGACCACACGTTGATGGATGCGCTGACCCGCCGCAAGCGCATGCAGGGCGCGGAGGTGCTCTGGCTCCCCGGAATGGACCACGCGGGCATCGCGACCCAGACCGTGGTGGAGAAGCAACTCGCCGCCGACGGCAAGACGAAGGAAGACTTCGGCCGCGAACTGTTCATCGAGAAGGTGTGGGACTGGAAGCGCGAGTCCGGCGGAACCATCCAAGGCCAGATGCGGCGCATCGGTGACGGAGTCGACTGGTCTCGCGACCGTTTCACGATGGACGACGGCCTCTCCCGCGCCGTCCAGACGATCTTCAAGCGCATGTACGACGACGGCTTGATCTACCGCGCCGAACGCCTGGTCAACTGGTCGCCGGTGCTGCAGACCGCGATCTCCGACATCGAGGTCAAGTTCGAGGAGGTCGAAGGCGAACTCGTGTCGCTGCGCTACGGTTCCCTCGACGACAACGAGCCTCATGTGATCGTCGCGACCACCCGTGTCGAGACCATGCTCGGTGACACCGCCGTCGCGGTGCACCCCGAGGACGAGCGGTACAAGCACCTCGTCGGAACGACGATCTACCACCCCATCACCGGCCGGCAGATCCCCGTGATCGCCGACGACTACGTCGATCCGGAGTTCGGGACGGGCGCGGTGAAGATCACCCCCGCGCACGATCCCAACGACTTCGAGATGGGCCTGCGTCACAACCTCCCGATGCCGACCATCATGGACAAGACCGGCAAGATCGCGGACAGCGGAACGCGTTTCGACGGCATGGACCGTTTCGAAGCGCGCGTCAAGATTCGTGAGGAACTCGCCGAGCAGGGCCGCGTCGTCGCGGAGAAGCGTCCGTACGTCCACAGTGTCGGCCACTCGGAGCGGTCCGGTGAGACGATCGAGCCGCGCCTGTCGATGCAGTGGTGGGTCAAGGTCGACAAACTCGCCGAAGCCGCCGGTGACGCAGTGCGCAACGGCGACATGGTCATTCACCCCAAGAGCCAGGAACCGCGCTGGTTCGCGTGGGTCGACAACATGCACGACTGGTGCATCTCGCGGCAGTTGTGGTGGGGTCACCGCATCCCGATCTGGTACGGCCCCGAGGGGCAGGTGGAGTGCTTCGGCCCCGACGAGACCGCGCCGGAAGGCTGGAAGCAGGACCCCGACGTGCTCGACACGTGGTTCTCCTCCGGCCTGTGGCCGTTCTCCACGATGGGCTGGCCCGACAAGACCCCGGAACTCGAAAAGTTCTATCCCACAAGCGTTCTCGTCACCGGCTACGACATCCTGTTCTTCTGGGTCGCCCGCATGATGATGTTCGGCACGTACGTCGCCGGCGACGACGCGGTCGGCGGCGGCAAGGTGCCCTTCAAGGATCTGTTCCTGCACGGGCTCGTGCGTGACCAGTACGGCAAGAAGATGTCCAAGTCGCGCGGCAACGGCATCGATCCGCTCGACTGGGTGGACCGTTTCGGCGCCGACGCGCTGCGCTTCACTCTCGCGCGCGGTGCGAACCCCGGTGCCGACCTGTCCGTCGGCGAGGATCACGCGCAGTCGTCGCGGAACTTTGCGAACAAGCTGTTCAACGCGACCAAGTTCGCGCTCATGAACGGTGCTGTGGTGAGTGAGATCCCTGCGCGCAGCGACCTCACGGACGCCGACCGGTGGATCCTCGACCGGCTCGAACAGGTGCGGACCGAGGTCGACGAGGCCTTCGAGAAGTTCGAGTTCTCCAAGGCGTGCGAAGCGCTCTACCACTTCGCGTGGGACGAAGTCTGCGACTGGTATCTCGAGCTTGCCAAGGTCCAGTTCGCGGAGGGTGATGTCCGGGCCGCGAACACGAAGGCCGTCCTCGGCACGGTGCTCGACCAGTTGCTGCGGATGCTGCACCCGGTCATCCCCTTCGTCACCGAAACGCTCTGGAAGGTGCTCACCGGGGGTGAGTCGCTGGTGATCGCGTCCTGGCCGGCCGCGAGTGGTGTGCCCGCCGACGTGGACGCCCTGCGCCGCGTCGAGGACATGCAGAAGCTCGTCACCGAGATCCGCAGATTCCGCAGCGACCAGGGGCTCAAGCCCTCGCAGAAGGTCGCGGCCCGGCTCGCGGGTATCGAGGACGCAGATCTCGTCGCCCAGGTCCCGGCGGTGCGGTCGCTGGCGCGTCTCACCGACCCGGACGACGGATTCGCAGCCACCGCGTCCATCGAGGTGCGCCTGACCCGTGCCACCGTCACCGTCGAGCTCGACACCTCGGGCAGCATCGACATCGGAGCCGAGATCGCACGGCTCCGCAAGGATCTCGCGGCGGCCGAGAAGGATCTCGCTGCCACGTCCGGCAAGCTGTCCAACGACGCGTTCCTCGCGAAGGCGCCCGAGCCGGTGGTCGCGAAGATCCGCGCGCGCAAACAGGTCGCCGAAGAAGAGATCGCCCGTATCGACGCCCGTCTGAAGGAGTTGGGCCAGGCGTGAGCACCGACAATGCCGGGGGACCGTCCCCGGTCGACGTCGCCGAACTGGCGCTGGTCGAGGCCGAACTCGACCAGCGCTGGCCGGAGACCAAGATCGAGCCGTCGCTGGCGCGGGTCGCGGCACTGATGGACATCCTGGGCTCGCCGCAGAACAACTACCCGACGATCCACGTCGCGGGCACCAACGGCAAAACCTCCGTCACCCGGATGATCGACGCACTCCTGACGCGGATGCATCATCGCGTGGGCCGGACCACGAGTCCGCACCTGCAACTCGCGACAGAGCGCATCAGCATCGACGGCGCTCCCGTGTCTCCGCGCACCTACGTCGACACCTACCGTGACATCGAGCCCTACGTACGGATGGTCGACGAGCAGTCCGAGGCCGCGGGCGGGCCGAAGATGAGCAAGTTCGAGGTGACAACCGCCATGGCGTTCGCGGCGTTCGCGGACGCGCCGGTCGACGTCGCGGTCGTGGAGGTGGGTCTCGGAGGCCGCTGGGATGCCACCAATGTGGTGACCGGCCAGGTCGCCGTGATCACCCCGATCGGGATCGACCACACCGGCTATCTCGGGGAGACGCTCACCGAGATAGCGGGGGAGAAGGCAGGGATCATCAAGAAGGCCCGCGGCGACGATCTCGTCCCGCGCGACACCGTGGCCGTCATCGCGCAGCAGGAACCGGAGGCCATGGATGTCCTGCTGCGGCAGTCCGTCGAAGCCGACGCTGCCGTGGCGCGCGAGGGGTCGGAGTTCGCGGTCGCGCGTCGCGCCGTGGCGGTCGGCGGCCAGCAACTCGACCTCCAGGGCCTCGGTGGCGTCTACACCGACATCTTCCTGCCGCTCCACGGCGAACATCAGGCGCACAACGCCGCGGTGGCGCTGGCTGCGGTCGAAGCGTTCTTCGGCGCCGGACCGCAGAAGCAACTCGATGTCGACGCCGTACGCGACGCGTTCGCCTCGGTCGTCAACCCCGGGCGACTCGAGCGCGTGCGTAACGCACCGACCGTCTTCCTCGACGCCGCACACAATCCGCACGGCGCGAAAGCGCTCGCCGCCGCGCTCGCCGACGAGTTCGACTTCCGTAAGCTCGTCGGAGTCGTCAGCGTCATGGCGGACAAAGACGTCGCGGGACTCATCGAGGCGCTCGAGCCGGTGTTCGACGAGATCGTGGTGACCCACAACGGCTCGCCCCGCGCGATGGACGTCGAGGAGCTTGCCGACATCGCCGTCGCGCGGTTCGGCGACGAACGGGTGGTTACCGCGGACACGCTCCCGGATGCGATCGAGACCGCCATCGCGATCGCCGAGGAAGTCGGCGAGGCCGGTGAGGCAGTATCGGGTGCGGGAGTCGTGGTGACCGGTTCGGTGGTGACCGCAGGTGCTGCCCGCAGTCTGTTCGGAAAGGAACCCGCGTGACCAACGAGAACCCGGCGGAACCGGAGTTCGGACCGCCGACCAAGGATCCATGGAAGGGTTTCCGGGGTGTGATGGCCGGAACCCTCGTCCTCGAAGCGATCGTCGTGCTGTTGGTGCTTCCGGTGATTTCGTCCCTCGGCGGCGGGCTGACCGCCTGGTCGGGCGGTTACGTCGTCGGGATCGCCGTGGCGATGATTCTCGGGGCGGGAGTGCAGGGACGCTCGTGGGCGATTCCGTTCAATCTCACGTTGCAGGCTCTTCTTCTGCTCGGGTTCCTCATCGACCTCGCACTCGGCGCGGTCGGCGTCATCTTCGGTGTCGTGTGGGCCTACCTGCTCTACCTGCGGAAAGACATCAAGGACCGGGAAAGCAGGGGTCTGCTTCCGGGTCAGCGGGGCTGACCTCTACGCTTGTCGGGTGACTGAGCGCACCCTGGTACTGATCAAGCCCGACGGCGTTGCCCGCCGGCACGTCGGAGAAATTCTGTCGCGCATCGAGCGCAAGGGCCTCGACATCGTGGCTCTCGAGCTGCGTGTTGCGCCCGTGGAGGTCGCCGCGGCCCACTACGCGGAGCACGACGGCAAGCCGTTCTACGACTCGCTGATCGAGTTCATCACCGGCGGCCCCCTCGTGGCCGCCGTCCTGGAGGGTCCCCGCGCGATCGCGGCGTTCCGTCAGCTCGCGGGCGGCACCGATCCGGTGGAGAAGGCGGTGCCGGGCTCGATCCGAGGCGACCTCGGTCTCGATCCGGGCGAGAACCTCGTTCACGGCTCCGACACGGTGGAGGCGGCCGAGCGCGAGATCGCACTCTGGTTCCCGGCCCTGGCAGGCAAGTAGTCTCTTGACGGGTGGTGGTCGTTCGGCCACCGCCGAGTGCGTTGCGGCGACCCCGCGACGACACGAATCGAGCTTCGGAGATCGACCGACGGCGCCCCGCGGGGCGCCGTTGGCGTATCCGCGCATGCCTGTGTGGGATACTGGGGAAGGTTGCACCGTACGAAACCCGTCCGGGGCGACCGAACGACATCACGGATCGATGCCCGACATCGCTGTGGCCGAGGACGAAGGAACCACCTCGCTCCGCGACATGCTGGATGTTCCGGCGCTCGAACCGCGATCAAGCCAGGCATCGCTCGGCCGTGCAGTGATAACGGGCACCGGACGACCGCGTGATGCGAGACCGGATGAACTCGCGCCCCCAGGCGCGGGCATACAAGCAGCGCCCTCGCGTGGCCGCTCACATCGCACGAGTCGGTGATGGACGCGCCCGGGGGCTTAGGAGACTTACGTGGCCGATCAAGAGCCGCCGGAGAACACTTCCAACGAGTCCGCGGACGCCGTCGTCGACGGCACCGGGACACCGAGCCTGCCCGCGAAGATTCGCGTGCACGCGCTCGCCAAGATGCTGGGACTGACCAGCAAGCAGGTGATCGCCAAAGCGACCGAGCTGGGCACCCAGCTGAGCAGCGCGCACGCCACGCTGCATCGCGACGTCGCCCAGGAGGTGTACGCGGCTCTGAGCCCAGCGCCGGAGGCTGCT
Organism: Actinomycetes bacterium; assembly: GCA_023417985.1. Taxonomy (GTDB): domain Bacteria; phylum Actinomycetota; class Actinomycetes; order Mycobacteriales; family Mycobacteriaceae; genus Rhodococcus. Next base: position 23,494 of record JAEZDV010000049.1, read on the forward strand.
GCCACGCCGACTGTGCCGGAGACGCCCACGGAGAGCCCGGCCGAGGCGCCTGAGCCCGACACGACCGTCGCTGGTGAGGATGCCACCGCCGGGGAGAGCACTGCGGTCGCGGAGCCCGGCCCGGCCGAGGAGCATGCTCCTGCCGCCGAGCGTGAGGCCGTTCAGGAAACTTCGGTCGGTGGACCCACCGGTCTGTTCACCTCGCCGGAGCAGCACACCCCGTTGTTCACGCCCCCGGAACCGGTAGCGGCCGATGCCGTCGCCGCGCCGCTGTTCCTGCAGCCGGTCGTTCCCACGCCCGACGAAGATGCCGACGAGGAGCCGGTGCGTCCGCGCCGCCGCCGGGCACGTCGCGGAGCTGCAGCCAAGGACGCCGACGAGCAGACCGCCGAGAAGACCTCCGGCAAGACGGCCGAGAAATCCGCCGACAAGCCCTCGGAGAAGCCGGACGGCGCCGAGGTTCAGGCGGAGCAGGCCGACGAAACGCCGAGTCGCGAAGCCGGCAGCGAAGGCGCCTCCGGCCAGGGTCCGGACGACGATCAGGACGAGCATCCTCGCCGTCGTCGTCGCGGTCGCCGCGGTCGGGGCCGTGGACGCGGCGACAGCAACGACACCGACCAGCACGACGAGTCGGCGGAGCACGACGAGAAGAGCGGTAAGGGCGACAAGGCCGGCAGGGACGACAAGGCCGAAGCTGCCCCCGCGGCCGACTCCGGCGACGAGCGCAGCGACAAGACCGCACCCGAGGCCGACGAGGAGTCGTCGGATCGGACCAAGACCGACCAGGCCGGCTCCGACGACGACAGTTCGGACGACGACGAGCAGACCGACGGCACCTCGCGTCGTCGCCGCCGCCGGCGTCGTCGCCGTGGGGCAGCAGACTCCGATACCGACACAACCGGCGACGACGACGCGGTACCCACCGTCGTGCACGAGCGCGAGCCGCGACCGAAGGCCCGCGTCAAGGACGAAGTGCAGGGCATCAGCGGTTCGACGCGACTCGAGGCCAAGCGCCAGCGTCGCCGGGACGGTCGCGAAGCCGGCCGTCGCCGTCCGCCGATCCTCACCGAATCGGAGTTCCTGGCCCGCCGCGAATCCGTCGACCGGGTCATGGTGGTCCGCGAGCGCACATCGGGTGCGCATGCGGGGATGACGCAGGTCGCCGTGCTCGAAGACGGCATCCTCGTCGAGCACTTCGTCACGACCTCCGGGTCCGCGTCGATGGTCGGCAACATCTACCTCGGCCGCGTGCAGAACGTGCTGCCGTCCATGGAAGCCGCGTTCATCGACATCGGCCGCGGCCGCAACGGTGTGCTGTACGCAGGTGAGGTCAACTGGGAGGCCGCCGGTCTGGGAGGCAACTCCCGGAAGATCGAGCAGGCACTCAAGCCCGGTGACATGGTGGTCGTCCAGGTCAGCAAGGACCCTGTCGGTCACAAGGGCGCACGCCTGACCACGCAGATCAGCCTGGCAGGCCGGTTCCTGGTGTACGTCCCGGGTGGCTCGTCGACCGGTATCAGTCGCAAGCTGCCCGACACCGAGCGCAAGCGCCTCAAGGACATCCTCCGGGAGATCGTCCCGGCCGAAGCCGGAGTGATCATCCGGACCGCCGCGGAAGGCGTCAGCGAGGACGAACTGGCGCACGACGTCACCCGTCTGCAGACGCAGTGGGAGACGATCAGTGCCCAGGCCGACAAGGTGCAGGCCGAGGCGTCCGGGCATCCCAAGGCGCTGTACGAGGAGCCCGACCTTCTCGTGAAGGTCGTCCGCGACCTGTTCAACGAGGATTTCTCGAAGCTGGTCATCGAAGGCGACAACGCCTGGGACACCGTCGAGTCCTACATCCGCACCGTGGCGCCCGATCTTCTGCCGCGGGTGGAGCGATACCGGTCCAACAATTCGGTGGACGTGTTCGGCGCGTACCGGATCGACGAACAGCTCGCCAAGGCACTCGACCGCAAGGTGTGGTTGCCCTCGGGCGGCACGCTCGTGATCGACCGCACCGAGGCGATGACCGTGGTCGACGTCAACACCGGCAAGTTCACCGGGTCGGGCGGCAACCTCGAGGAGACCGTCACCCGCAACAACATCGAGGCGGCCGAGGAGATCGTCCGCCAGATGCGGCTGCGCGACATCGGCGGCATGATCGTGGTCGACTTCATCGACATGGTGCTCGAGTCGAACCGGGACCTGGTGCTGCGCCGTCTCACCGAGGCTCTGGGCCGGGATCGTACCCGCCATCAGGTGTCGGAAGTAACGTCGCTGGGCTTGGTGCAGATGACGCGCAAGCGACTCGGCACCGGTCTCGTGGAGGCGTTCTCCACCACGTGTGAGCACTGCAACGGTCGCGGCATCATCGTGCATTCGGAGCCGATCGAATCGAAGCCGCAGGAGGAGTCCTCCCGCTCGCAGAGCAGCGGATCGCGGCGCAAGCGGGGTCGCGACAAGAGCGCTCCCGAACCGGCTCCCGAAGTTGTGGTTGTGGAAGAGACCGCGGCAGCGGCACCCTCCCACGAGGAACTGGCCCGGCGGGCCGCGCATCCGGTCGCGTTGGCCATGGCTTCACACCATCCGGAGCACGGTGAGCAGGGGTCCGCAGAGCCTGTTTCCGGGTCGGACGAGACTGGGTCGGACGAGACTCCGATCACCGACGCTGCTGATGTCGACGGCGCCGCCATGAAGCCTGTCGCGGAGTCCGTGACGACTGCGGAGTCCGTGACCACCACGGAGTCCGGGACGGCTCCGGGAGACGACGCAGCGGCGGCGAAGACCCCGGTTGTCGAGGGCGATCCGGTGAAGGTGTCCGAACCTTTGCGCGCGGCCGATCCCGAGCGGATCGCCGACGAAGCGCGGAGCGAATCCGAAACCGGTGAGGACGCGACCACGGTCACGACCGCTGCCGACGAGCCGGAGGAAGTCGCGGAAGAGGTTGCTGCCGCGGAAGCTGCCGTGGCAGCCGCAGCTCCGAAGAATGTTGAGCCGGAGAAGGTTTCCACACCGGAAGCCGGCGCGGAGCCGGCTCCCCGTCGCCGGCGTGCACGTCGGGTGGCACGGGCGGCAGCACCCGCCGGGGACTCGGAGGCAGCGGCAACCGTCTTCGTGTTGCCGGCTCCGACCGCCGACCCGGCGCCGGAGGCCGCTCCGGTCTCCGCACCGGACGCGACACCGGCGAGCACCGACGAGCCGGCCGTCAAGGTGGTTCGTCGAGCCCGCTCACGGCGAGCTGCGGGTCGCCCCGCGGGTCCGCCCGTGGACGCAGAAGCATGACCGGGTCCCCCGGGCCGGATGGTGCCGGTCCGGGGGCCTCGACCCGGTTTGACCCTGGCCGCCACTTTCCCGTAATCTTGTTCAGTCGCTACTCGGCGATACTGCCCAGCCGCGCCTGGATACGGGATGGCGGCGGGACCGAGTAAGCACCATACAGACCAGTCGCGACCGCAAGACTGTGGCGCGAGCACGTTCGAAGAAGCAAGGGGTAGCCGTCCGATGGCAACGTACGCGATCGTCAAGACCGGCGGTAAGCAGTACAAGGTCGCTGAAGGCGACCTCGTCAAGGTCGAGAAGATCGAGGGTGAGCCCGGCGCTGCTGTCTCGCTTGCTCCGGTCCTCGTCGTCGACGGATCCGAGCTGACCACCGACGCCGACAAGCTGGCGAAGGTTTCGGTCACCGCCGAGATCGTCGAGCAAACCAAGGGCCCGAAGATCCATATCCACAAGTTCAAGAACAAGACCGGGTACCACAAGCGCCAGGGCCACCGTCAGAAGCTGACGGTCGTCAAGGTCACCGGCATCAAGTAACTCGAGCTTCGAGCTTCAACCCCCAGGAGGGTTCGTCATGGCACACAAGAAGGGTGCATCAAGCTCCCGTAACGGTCGCGATTCGAACGCCCAGCGCCTCGGCGTCAAGCGTTTCGGCGGCCAGTCCGTCAGCGCCGGTGAGATCCTGGTGCGTCAGCGTGGTACCCACTTCCACCCCGGCGTGAATGTGGGACGCGGCGGCGACGACACGCTGTTCGCCCTCGAATCGGGTGCTGTCTCGTTCGGCACCAAGCGTGGACGCAAGACGGTCAACATCGTCCCGGTCGCGGCAGACGCCTGATCTGCCGTCCGACAGGACACTGCGAGGACAATTCCTCGCGCTAGACACCCAATTGGGGCGGGCCAGGGTCGCACACACCCTGTCCCGCCCCTGTTGGTTTTCCGGGCGCGGTTTCGTACGGCTCGGTTTTCACACTGCATGTTCGCCAGTAGATATCGGGAAGCTTCGAAAGTTCTCGGACGGAAAGAGGTCCATCCATGTCCCGCTTCATCGACCGGGTCGTGCTGCACGTCAGCGCCGGCAAGGGTGGCAACGGTTGCGCCTCCGTCCATCGTGAGAAGTTCAAGCCCCTCGGCGGACCGGACGGCGGCAACGGAGGAAACGGCGGCGACGTCATCCTCGAGGTGAGTGGAAACGTGCACACCCTGCTCGACTTCCACTTCCACCAGCACGCGAAGGCCACCAACGGCACTCAGGGTGCCGGTGGCAACCGCAGCGGCGCCAACGGCAACGACCTGGTGCTCGAGGTGCCGGACGGCACCGTGGTCCTCGACACCGACGGCAACGTCCTCGCAGACCTCGTCGGCATCGGCACCAGGTTCGTTGCTGCCCAAGGCGGACGTGGTGGGCTCGGCAATGCCTCCCTCGCGTCAAAGGCCCGCAAGGCCCCCGGTTTCGCACTGCTCGGCGAGGAGGGCGAGGAACGCGAACTCGTCCTCGAGCTGAAATCCGTCGCAGACGTCGGCCTGGTCGGTTTCCCGTCCGCAGGCAAATCGTCGCTCGTCTCGGTGTTGTCCGCGGCCAAGCCCAAGATCGCCGACTACCCGTTCACCACGCTGGTCCCGAACCTCGGCGTCGTCCAGTCCGGTGACACCACGTTTACGGTCGCCGACGTGCCCGGCCTGATCCCCGGCGCGAGCCAGGGGCGCGGACTCGGCCTCGACTTCCTCCGGCACATCGAGCGCTGCGCGGTGCTCGCGCACGTCGTGGACTGCGCGACCCTCGATCCGGGCCGCGACCCGATCTCCGACGTCGACGCGCTCGAAGCCGAACTCGCCGCGTACCAACCGGCCCTCTCGGGTGACAACAGCCTCGGAGATCTCGCGGATCGGCCCCGCATCGTCGTCCTGAACAAGGCGGACGTCCCCGACGCCGCCGAACTCGCCGAGTTCGTCCTGCCCGAGTTCGAGAAGCGTGGCTGGCCCGTGTTCACCGTCTCCGCGGTGACCCACGAGGGTCTGCGCCCCCTGACTTTCGCGCTCGCGAAGATGGTCGAGGAGTACCGGGAGGCCCACCCGCCGGCCGAGCCGGCCCGCCCGGTGATCCGTCCGGTCGCACGGAACGACAGTGGCTTCACGGTCGTCGCCGATCCCGACGTGCCCGGTGGGTTCATCGTCCGCGGCGAACGTCCCGAACGCTGGGTGCGCCAGACGGCCTTCGACAACGACGAAGCCGTCGGCTATCTCGCCGACCGCCTGGCGCGGCTCGGTGTCGAGGACAAGCTGGTCAAGATGGGCGCGGAGCCCGGAGCGTCCGTCACCATCGGCGACGTCAGCTTCGACTGGGAGCCGCAGACCGCAGCCGGTGTCGACGTCGTCCGTACCGGCCGTGGTACCGACGCCCGCCTGGATCAGGTCGATCGCGTCGGCGCCGAAGAACGCCGGCATGCCAAGAAGGTCCGTCGCGGTCTCGCTTCCGACGACGACGACTTCTGATTCCCAGTCTTCCGAGGAGAGTTGTGAGCGACACGCGAGAGGTCATCTCCGACGCGCGCAGCGTAGTGGTCAAGATCGGATCGTCCGCCATCACCAGTCTGGTGGGCGGACTCGACCGTGGCCGGCTCGACCGCCTGGCCGACGCGATCGAATCGCGGATGCAGGCGGGATCGAGCGTCGTGGTGGTGTCGTCGGGCGCCGTCGGTGCGGGTCTCGCGCCGCTGGGGCTCACCACACGTCCCCGCGACCTCGCCACCAAGCAGGCCGCGGCCAGCGTCGGGCAACTCGCACTGGCCCACGCGTGGGGTACCTCGTTCGCCCGGTACGACCGGACCGTCGGCCAGGTGCTGCTCACCGCCGACGACATCGCCCGGCGCATCCAGCACCGCAACGCCCAACGCACCCTCGACCGCCTGCGCTCGCTCGGAGCAGTGCCGATCGTCAACGAGAACGACACCGTCGCGACGGCGGAACTGCGGTTCGGTGACAACGACCGCCTCGCGGCCCTCGTCGCGCATCTCGTCGGCGCGGAGGCCCTGATCCTGCTGTCGGACGTCGACGGCCTCTACGACGGTGACCCGCGCAAGGGCGCCGCCAATTTCGTCCCGGAGGTCACCAGTCCCGAGGACCTCGACGGTGTGGTCGCCGGCTCCGGGGGCGCCCTCGGCACCGGAGGCATGGCATCGAAGCTGTCGGCGGCGCGACTTGCCGCGGATTCGGGGGTGCCGGTACTTCTCGCCGCGGCGTCCGATGCAGCCAGGGCGCTGACCGCCGCCGACGTCGGGACGGCCTTCTCGCCGCGACCCGATCGCCTGTCGGCGCGACTGTTCTGGGTCCGGCACGCCGCCGACACCCACGGGGCACTGCATCTCGACGAGGGAGCCGTCCGCGCGGTCGTCGATCGCCGCAGGTCGCTGCTGCCCGCGGGCATCACGGGCACCAGTGGCAATTTTCACGCCGGTGATGTCGTCGACCTCGTCGCCCCGGACGGCCGAATCGTCGCCCGTGGTGTGGTCGCGTACGACGTCGCCGAACTCGAATTCATGATCGGCTTCTCGACGCGGAGCCTGCCCGCGGATCTGCACCGGCCCGTCGTGCACGCGGACGATCTGGTGCGAATCTGACTACGCGCTCGGCGCCGGCTCGGCGGTGAGAGACGTCAATGCTGACAGCGATTCCGACGTCCCGGCCTCGACCTTGAGGGTGGCGAGGGAGTCACCTCGGGTCGGCCCGCGGTTGATGATCACGACCGGAATGCTGCGCGCGACCGCGCGTCGCACGAATCTCAGGCCGGACTGGACGGTCAGCGAACTCCCTGCGACGACGAGCACCTCCGCGTCGTCGATCACCTCGAACCCCTCGTCGACGCGTGGCCGGGGCACGATCTCGCCGAAGTACACGATGTCCGGCTTGAGCATCCCGCCACAGCGATCACAGTCCACCACCACGAAGCCGTCGGTGTTCGCGACCACCGCGTCTGCATCGGGCGCCACTTCCAGGCCTGTGGCTGTACGCGCGCGTTCGGCGAAGCCGGGGTTGGCGAGGGTGAGACGTTCGTGGAGAGTGAAGCGGGAGATGCGGTGTTCGCATCCCAGGCAGCGGACCTGCGCGTACGTGCCGTGAAGGTCGATCACGCGGCGGCTACCGGCCTTGGTGTGGAGCAGATCGACATTCTGCGTGACGACCCCGGAGATCCGCCCCGCGCGTTCGAGCGCCGCGAGAGCGCGGTGACCGAGGTTGGGCCGCGCGGAGTCCATATGCTTCCAGCCGACGTGGTTGCGCGCCCAGTAGCGCCGCCGGAACACGGGGTCGCCGGTGAACTGCTGGAACGTCATCGGAGTTCGCGGCGGAGAACTCGGGCCCCGGTAGTCCGGAATGCCGGAGTCCGTGGAGACACCGGCACCGGTGAGTACGGCGACCCGCTTGCCGTCCACGAGGGACCGCAGCGTGTCGAGGGAGCGTCGAACGTCGATCACCCCTTCTACGGTAGGCCTTCGCCGCGGGCGTGGGAGCCGGGGAGCAGCGCGCGCACCGCGTCGATCGTGTCGGCGTCCGCCGCGGACTTGTCGGGGCGATAGCGCAGTACCCGCGCGAAACGCAGTGCCACACCGCCGGGATAGCGGGTGCTGACCTGCGCGCCGTCGAGTTCGATCTCCACCACCAGTGTTGGCTCGAGATAGACGGTGTGCGCGTCGCGGTGCGACTCGTGTCGAGGGAATTCGCTTGTCTGCCAGCGCAACAACTCGTCGGTGAGACCCTTGAACGTCTTTCCGACCATGATCGGCGGCCCGCCGTCGGGATCGCGTGCGCCCAGGTGCAGGTTCGACAGGTACCCGGTGCGACGTCCGTAACCCCATTCGGCGCCGAGCACCACGAGGTCGAGCGTGTGCTCCGGCTTGACCTTCTGCCAGGCCCGGCCGCGACGTCCTGCGCTGTAGAGGGACGTGAGGGACTTCACCATGACACCTTCGTGCCCGTGGTCGAGCGATGCGGCCAGGTGCTCCTGCGCCAGTTCCGGCAGCGGAGAGGTCACGGCAGGTATGCGGTGCGCGGCGGCGACGTGGTCGAGGGCGGTGAGGCGGTCGGACAGGGGAACGTCGAGCAGATCGTCTCCGTCGAGATGCAGACAGTCGAAGAAGTACGGATGCAGCAGCAATTCGCGCTCGCTGCGTGCCCCGAATCGGCTCATGGTCTCCTGGAACGGCCGCGGACGACCGGAATCGGTGAGAGCGAGTGTCTCCCCGTCGAGCACCACACTGGTGCACGGCAGCCCCGCGACGAGATCCACGAGTTCCGGCACCGATGCGGTGATGTCGCGCAGGGTGCGAGTGAACACCCACACCCGCTCACCGGCACGGTGCACCTGGATGCGTGCACCGTCGAGCTTGTATTCCACACTCACCTCGCCGTCGAACTCGGTGAGCGCCGAGTCCAGGGATTCCGCGGGGGAGGCGAGCATGGGCCGGACCGGCCGGCCCACCTCGATGCGGAACGCCGCGAGAGCCTCGAGACCGCCGTCGAAGGCAGCTGCGGCTGTGGCGCTCAGCCGGCCGGAGAACATGAACGCTCGTCGGACCGGTTCGACCGGTAGTTCCGCCGCCGCGGCCACGGCGTCGGTCATCACTCCTTCGAGAGCGCCTTGCCGCAGGTCCCCACCGAGCAGGCGAACGAGAAACCGTTGTTCTCGCGCGGTCGCGCGCGAGAACAGTTCGTCGAGCCGGGCGCGCCTTGCCGCGGCCGAACCCGGGCCCGTGGTGGTCGCAAGGGCGTCGAGGATCGCGGCCACCTCGGACACCTCGAGTGAGGCCGAGGGCGCGGGAGCGAAGTCCAGTCCCGCAAGCGTGCGGAATCCGACGCCGATGCGTCCCTGGGACAGTTCTCCCGACAGCCACGACACCACCGAGTCGACTTCGGCAGGGTCGGCGAGCACGAGCAAGCCGCGGAGAGCTTCGGTCTTCGCGCGCCGCGAGCGCGTCCCGGCGACCGCATCCGATGTCTCCACGACGCTCTCGAGCAGCACAGGACGACGGTAACGCGGCAGCGCGGCCACGGCACCGGAAAAACGATGCGGGTCGGTGTGCGACGCGCGAGGATGGGTGCACCTCGGTGGGGCGCACGCGGCGGCCCGCGGGTATACGAGGAGGGAACCGGATGGGGACGGACTCGTCGGAGGCCGTCGAACTCGTCGTGGACGGCTACACGGTGCGGCTCTCACATCCCGAGCGGGTGTACTTCCCCGAGGTCGGGCTGACGAAGCTCGATGTCGCGCATTACTACCGGTCCGTCGGTGAGGGAATCGTGCGTGCGCTGCGGGACCGACCGTGCATGCTGCATCGATTCCCTTCCGGAGTGGAGGGGGAGAAGGTGCATCAGAAGCGGCTCCCGCACGGAGCGCCGGAGTGGGTCGAGACCGTCCGCGTGCATTTCCCCCGCTACAACCGGGATGCTGACGAGTTGTGTGTGAGCAGGGCGGCCGACGTCGTGTGGGCGGTCCAGATGTCCACGGTGGAGTTCCATCCGTGGAACTCCCGGCGTGCCGACGTGGAGCGTCCCGACGAATGGCGTATCGATCTGGATCCGATGCCCGACTGCGGGTTCGATCGGGTGGTGCGCGTGGCCGGGGTGGCACAGGAAGTGCTCTCCGAACTGGGAGCGGTCGGCTGGCCCAAGACGTCGGGTGGGCGCGGCCTGCACATCTATGTGCGCATCGAGCCCCGATGGGGATTCGACGACGTACGCCGGGCGGCGTACGCCTTCGCCCGGGAGGTCGAACGCCGCGCACCCCACGACGTCACGACGACCTGGTGGCGTAAGGACCGCGATCAGTCGGCGGTGTTCGTCGCCTACAACCAGAACGCCCGGGATCACACCCTCGCGAGTGCCTATTCGATTCGTGGTGTGGCCGACGCGCGCGTGTCCGCCCCGGTCAGGTGGGACGAAGTGCCCGACCTCGACCCCCGGGACTTCACCGTCAGGACCGTCCCCGACCGGTTCGCGAAGCTGGGCGATCTGCACGCCGGGATCGACGACGCCGTGTTCTCGCTCGACACCCTTCTCGAGTGGGCGGAGCGAGACGAGGCGCCGGGTAGCGATGCCGATCGCGCCGAAAGCTGACCGGTCAGTAGCCGGCACTCGGATCGATCACGGCGACGGGGTCGAGTCCGGACGCGAACCGGGTGACGTTCTCGACCACGTGGTCCACATAGGCAGGGATGCGCACCGCCGGAGGGTTGGAATCGTGAGGAGTGATCATCGCGTTCGGCAGCGACCAGAGCGGGTGGCCGTCGGGGAGGGGTTCGGGATCGGTGACGTCGAGCCCCGCTCCCGCGATGGATCCCTGGCGCAGCGCCTCGACCAGCGCGTCGGTGTCGACCAGACGTCCCCGCGCGACGTTGATCACCCACGCGGTGGGTTTCATGGCAGCGAGTTCCGCGGCGCCGACGAGCTGTTCGGTTTCCATGGTCGACGGGGCGGCGACGACGAAATGGTCTGCAAGCGGCCATATCTCGTCGATCCGTTCGACCGGATAGGTTTCGACTGCGCCGGGTACGGGCCGGCCGCTCCGCGTCACGGCGAGGGCGTGCGCGCCCAGCGACGCGAGCATGGGTATCAGCGCGCGCCCGATTCCGCCCGCCCCGATGATGCCGACGGTCGAACCCCGCAACGTTCCGAGGGTGGGATAGAAGGCTTCGGGAGTCCAGGACGTCGCTGCGAGGTGTGCCGGCAGTGCCCGCACCCCGGCGAGGAGCAGCATGAGCGCGTGCTCGGCGACGGCGGCCGAATACGCGCCCGCCGCCGAGGTCCAGGTGACCTGCGGATTGGCGCGGATGATCCCCTCGGAGAACCAGCGTTCCACCCCGGCGGCCGGTAGCTGAACCCAGCGCACCGACAGGGGGAGGGATTCGGGGAACGTGTCGGGGCCGTCGGTCCAGACGAGCGCGTCGGGGGCGTCGTCGAGATCGCACGGCACCCCGCCGCCGCTGGTGACAGCCCGAAGGAAACGCTCGTCCGGTGCCGGACCGACAGCAATGCGGGGCGAACGCTCGAAAGTCATGATTCGACTCTATGCGTCCGCCCCGCAGTTGGTCACGGGGTCGCGTCGTGCGCGACGGTTACCGGAGGGTGTCAGGCAGGTTCTTCGATGAGGGGGTAGACCCCGTTCTCGTCGTGCACTTCGCGGCCCGTCACCGGGGGATTGAACACGCACAGCATCCGCATCTTCGTGCGCGGCAGGACTCGGTGGCGCTCGTGGCCGTTGAGCAGGTACATCGAGCCGGGGCCGAGTTCGTACTCCACGTCGTTGTCGAGGTCCTGAAGGGTGCCTTCACCCTCGACCAGCCACACCGCCTCGATGTGGTTCGCGTAGTGGAACTCGTTGACGGTGCCCGCCTGAATGGTCGTCTCGTGGAAGGAGAAACCGACCTTGTCTCCGGCGAGCACGATCCGCTTGCTGGTCCAGTTACCGTCCTCGGACGTGACGTCGCGGTCGGTACCGGTGATCTCTTCTGTCGTACGAACGATCATGTGTGTCGAAAGTCCTTAGGGGTGAGAAAGACTCGGGAACGAAAGCGGCGTGCTCAGGCCTGAACCTTGGCGGTCGCTTCGGCGAGAATGTTGAGTCCGAATTCCAGCTCGTCGTCGGTGATGGTCAGCGGCGGGAGGAGCTTGACCACCTCGTCGGAGGGTCCCGACGTCTCGGCGAGCAACCCTTCCTCGAACGCGAGTGCGCACACCTTCTGCGCGTTCTCGTGGGTGTCGAACACGAGACCCTGCACCAGACCGCGTCCGCGGGTGGACACGCCGTCGAACATGTCGGACAGGTTCATGAAGGTCTGCCGGATCCGCTCGCCCTTGCGTAGCGTCTCGCGCTGGAGCTTGTCGTCGGCCCAGTAGTGCTTGAGCGCGGCGGTGGCGGTGACGAACGCCGGGTTGTTGCCGCGGAAGGTGCCGTTGTGTTCACCGGGACCCCAGACGTCGAGCTCGCGCTTGAACAGCGTGAGGGCCAAGGGCAGGCCGTAACCGCCGATCGACTTCGACAACGTCACGATGTCGGGAGTGATGCCGGCGACCTCGAAGGAGAAGAACGGACCGGTGCGGCCGCAGCCCATCTGCACATCGTCCACGATCAGGAGGATGTCGCGTTCCTTGCACAGATCGGCAAGCGCACGAAGCCATTCGGGACGGGCGATGTTGACGCCGCCTTCGCCCTGAACGGTTTCGACGATCACCGCAGCCGGGCGGTTGAGGCCGCTGCCGGCGTCGTCGAGCACGCGGGAGAACCACTGGAAGTCCTCGGTGACGCCGTTGAAGTAGTTGTCGAACGGCATCGGCGTGGCGTGCACGAGGGGAACGCCCGCCCCCGCACGCTTCATGGAGTTACCCGTCACCGACAGCGCACCGAGCGTCATCCCGTGGAAGGCGTTGGTGAAGTTGATGATCGACTCGCGACCGGTGACCTTGCGGGCCAGCTTGAGCGCGGCCTCGACCGAATTGGTACCGGTCGGGCCGGGGAACTGCACCTTGTAGTCGAGCCCGCGGGGAGCGAGGACGTACTCCTCGAACGTCTCGAGCAACTCCCGTTTCGCGACCGTGTTCATGTCCAGGCCGTGGGTGATTCCGTCGCTCATGATGTAGTCGACGAGTGCCGACTTGAGGATCGGATTGTTGTGCCCGTAGTTGAGGGCACCCGCGCCGGCGAAGAAGTCGAGGTAGTCCTTGCCGTTCTCGCTGCGAAGCCAGGAGCCGGACGCCTTCTCGAATACTGTCGGCCAGCTGCGGCTGTAGCTGCGCACCTCCGATTCGAGATGCGCGAAGATATCCGTCTCGGCCGCCGTGTTCGGCTTGTGTTCCAGGATGGTCATGTGGTGGTCCTCCTGCGATTTATGAAATTCGAAGTGATCGATACCCGGTTTTCCGGGTGATCACTCTCCGATCGTGTAGAGATCCTCTGCCAGGTGAGAATCCGGAAAATCGTCGGGTGCGAACAAATCGTTCCGGGTGATATGGGTTCCGCGGCGGCGTGCCAACGCGGTGAACATCGCGATCGACGCGGCGTTGTCGGGACTCACCGTGGTCTCGAGGCGGGTCACACCGAACGGGGCGAGCCGGTCGAGCAGGGTGTCGAGCATGCGGCCGGCGACGCCACGACCACGCTGATCGGCGTCGACGGCGACCTGCCACACGAACAACGTCTGGGGTGAATCGGGTCGGAGGTATCCGGTCACGAATCCCACAGGGCGATCGTGTTCGTCGATGGCAACTACGGACGACTCGGCGAAATCACGGCACCACAACACATACGCATAACCGGAATTGACATCGAGCACCTCGGAGTCGCGGGCGATCTGCCACAGCCGTTTTCCATCGGCGATGCGCGGACTCCGGAAACTCAATTCAGCCGGTTCGACAGACGGGGTACTACTTTCCGTAACAGGCTTCATAAGTCCTCGTAACTTAACAAGAGTTGATGTCGAATTCACCCTTTTCGCCCGGCTCGACTGCTAAAGTCCGCGCTTCGCGCAGGTAGGGCATGTGGTGTGATACCGGTCACGAACATGTAGCGTCTGGTCTCCTCGTGGCGATTACTTCGGGCTCGCGAGCGCGAACGGCAACACCGCGTCCGCTCCGGCGGCGACGAGAGTTCTCGCCGCCATCGTGAGCGTCCAACCGGTGTCGGTCACCGCATCGACGAGAAGGATCGGACCGCTCACTCCGCTGAGGTCGGGCGTCTCCCACGCATCGACGAGCGCGGCGATCCGATATGCCGAATTCGCGGCCGTCGCCTCGGGATGCCCACTTCTGCGTCGTAATACACCTAGATCCTGTAACCGGCCCAAATGTGACAGACGCGACGCCAGCGAGGCAGTGAGGACCGGATACGTCGGAGACTCGACCGCCATGATCGCGGTGGGGCGTTCCGCCCAGTCCCACGAGGCGAGCACCGCCACCGCGGCTTGCACCACCGTGTCGGGCACCGGGCCGTCCGGGGCGTCGAGGAGCGCGCGGAGGCGGGAACCCCAGCCCAGATCGGAGAGCCGGCCCAGCACGCGACCCGGCTCGGGACCGTCGGTGATGCGCCCGGACAGCTTCACCCCGAGGGTCGCCATGCCGGTCGGCCACTGCCGCCGGGGCGGAAGGTCGATGCCGGGTCGTTCGAGCCGTGCTTTCGTCCGGGCCACCTCGTGCTCGTCCACGGCGTCGGACCACCGCGACCCCGTGCAGTTGTCACACCGGCCGCAGCCGGGGTTGTCCGCAGTGAGCTCCGGATCGTCGAGCTGGCGGCGAAGGAACAGCATGCGGCACTCGGAGGTGCGCTCGTACTCGATCATCGCGTTCTGCTCGGCGGTGCGGGCCTGCTCGAGGCTGCCGTACCGGTCGGCGTCGTACACCCACGGTTGCCCCGTCGCGATCCACCCGCCCTTCACCCGGCGGACCGCTCCGTCCACGTCGAGCACCTTGAGCACCATCTCGAGGCGCGAGCGGTTGAGGTCGACGCGCGGCTCGAGCGCCTGGGTGGACAGCGGCTTCTCGTAATCGAGTGCGTCGATGACACGTCGCACCATCGACTCCTCGGGGAACGCCACGGATGCGAACCACTGCCAGATCTGCCGGTCCTCCGGGCCGGGGAGAAGCACGACCTCCGCACGATCGGTGGAACGCCCTGCCCGGCCGACCTGCTGGTAATAGGAGATGGGCGAGGACGGTGCCCCGAGGTGGACGACGAAACCCAGATCGGGCTTGTCGAACCCCATGCCCAGCGCCGAGGTGGCGACGAGCGCCTTCACGCGGTTGGCGAGCAGGTCCGCCTCGAGTTGCTCTCGTTCGGCCGGGTCGGTCTGGCCCGTGTACGCGGCGACGGTATACCCGTGATCGGAGAGCAACGCCGCGAGGTCCCGCGCCGCCGAGACGGTCAGCGTGTACACGATCCCCGAGCCCGGCAGTTCGTTCAGATGCTGAGCGAGCCAGGCGGCGCGCCGCGCGGGTTCGTCGATCCGCACGACCGACAGATGCAGCGACGGCCGGTCCAGCCCGCCGCGCAGCACGAGGGTCCCGTTCGACGCCGTGTCCCCGTCGCCGTCGGGCTGCACCGGCCCGCCGACTCCCAACTGTGCGGCGACGTCGGCGACCACCCGGTCGTTGGCGGTCGCGGTGGTGGCCAGGACCGGCACCCCGTCGCCGAGGTCCGCGACGAGGGTGCGGATGCGGCGGTAGTCGGGCCGGAAGTCGTGACCCCAGTCGGACACGCAGTGCGCCTCGTCCACCACGACGAGACCCGCGTCGCGGGCGAGTGCCGGCAGCACCTGGTCGCGGAAGTCGGGATTGTTGAGTCGCTCCGGACTGACCAGAAGGACGTCGACGGCGCCGGACCGGATGCGTTCGTGGATTTCGTCCCACTCGGTCATGTTGCCGGAATTGATGGTCGCGGCGCGCACGCCAGCCTTCTCTGCCGCGGCGACCTGATTGCGCATCAACGCCAGCAGGGGAGAGACGATCACGGTCGGGCCGTGCCCGTGCGCCCGCAGCAGTTTCGCGGAAATGAAGTACACGGCGGATTTGCCCCAGCCCGTGCGCTGGACCACCAAGGCTCGGCGGCGACGGACGACGAGCGCCTCGATCGCGGTCCACTGGTCGTCACGCAGGCGTGCCTGGGGCCCGGCGAGCTCGCGGAGGAGGTGTTCGGCGTCGTCGCGCAGACCGTCGGTGGGGATGCTCATCGCCCCATCGTGCCCGACGGCACCGACCGGAACGGTGGCACCGCGTCCCGGCCGCTGCTCGCGGGGGAAGGCGGGACGGCGCATCTGCACGACGAGCGGCCGGTCCCGTCGGTGAGTGGTCCCGGGTGCGCGACGAGCGTGCCACGCACGCTGTTCCGCATCGCCGAGCCCGAACTCGGCAGGGGCGGCACCGCGTGCCCCGCGCTCCGTCGGTGGGATGCCCGAAAGGCAGTGCAGGACAGCGCTTCCCTAATAACGGGGTCTGTCCGGTCGTGCACAACCGGAGTCCGCCCGATACGTGATCGGGCTCGCGCCGGCTTCGCGAGTGTGATCGGCGATCCTTTCCCTCCCTCTATTCTCATCGCCATGCACGCACCCACCCTCTCCTCTGCGCCGTCGAAGGCGGAGACAGTCGCCGGAGTCACCTCCGCAGGCCGCATCCGCAGCGAAATCTTCAGGCGCAAGATCGTTTCCGCCGAGGAAGCGGTGCGGCACATCCGGTCCGGCGACACCGTCGCGATCAGTGGGTTCGCGAGTGCGGGCACCCCGAAGCGGGTTACTCCGGCACTGGCCGAACACATCCGGCGCGCTCGCGCGTCCGGCGACGACTTCACGATCAACCTCCTCACCGGGGCGTCGGTCTCGGCGGAGACCGAACGGCTGCTCGTCGAGGCCGAGGGCATCGCGCTGCGCATGCCCTACCAGGCCGAGCCGACGGCGCGTGGCCGTATCAACGACGGACGCATGGACTACGTCGACATCCACCTGTCGCACGTGGCGCAACAGGTGTGGGAGGGCTACTACGGACGCGTCGATGTCGCGGTCGTCGAGATCGCCGGCGTCACCGAGTCCGGTGAACTGATTCCCGCCACGTCCGTCGGGAACAACAAGACGTGGCTCGACGTCGCCGAGAAGATCGTCCTCGAGGTCAACTCCTGGATTCCCGACGCGATGGCCGGCGTCCACGACATCTACTACGGCACCGCACTCCCGCCTCATCGCACCCCGATCCAGCTCACCGACGTCGAAGACCGGATCGGGCAGGAAACCTTCCGCGTCGATCCCGCACGGGTGGTCGCGGTGGTGGAGACCGAGGTGTCCGACAGCGCCAACCCGCTGACGGCTCCCGACGCGACGAGCCAGGCCATCGCCGGGCACGTCCTCGACTTCTTCGCACACGAGGTCGCCGCCGGCCGCCTTCCTGCGGACACCTTGCTGCCACTGCAGTCCGGCATCGGGAATGTCGCCAACGCGGTGCTGGCCGGGCTCTCGGACGGCCCCTACCGAGGTCTGACCTGCTACTCGGAGGTCATCCAGGACGGCATGCTGGAACTCATCGCGAACGGGACGGTGCGATACGCCTCGTCCACCGCGCTGGCGTTGTCCGAGGCCGGACTGGACGAATTCGTCCGCAACATCGACTTCTACCGCGATCACATCGTCCTGCGCCCCCAGGAGATCAGCAACCACCCCGAAATTGTGCGCAGGCTCGGCATCATCGCCATGAACGGCATGCTCGAGGCCGACATCTACGGCAACGTCAATTCCACACATGTCATGGGTACACGGATCATGAACGGCATCGGCGGCTCGGGTGACTTCACCCGCAACGGCTACCTCTCGATGTTCCTGAGCCCGTCGACCGCGCGCAACGGCGCGATCTCCTCGATCGTGCCGATGGTGCCGCACGTCGATCACACCGAACACGACGTCCAGGTGATCGTCACCGAACAGGGACTGGCCGACGTGCGGGGCCTCTCGCCGCGCCGCCGCTCGCGCGTCGTCATCGAGCGGTGTGCCCACCCCGATTTCCGCGCCGAACTACACGACTACGTCGATCGTGCCGAGGCGGCTCCCGGGGCCGGGCAGACTCCGCACCTGCTCGGCGAGGCGTTCTCGTTCCACGACAGGTTCACGCGCACCGGCACGATGCGCGCGAACGCTGCGCAGTAGCAGGACGACAGGAGTGGGACCCGGCAGGACCGGGTCCCGGTCGGGTCGGTTCAGGGACCGCCGAGGGGAGCGGGATCGATGTCCTGCTGGGGGAGCCTTGCGGCAATCGCCGATGAGATATCTTGCAGCGGAGTCGGTCCCGATCCGTTGGGAACGGTCAGGGCCACGTAGACGGGACGGTCGACGGCAAACCAAGTGCTCGCGTCGATGCCCTGCTCCGCACCCGAGACCTCGAACCACTGGACCTGGTCGACGATCTGCAGCGCCGCGGCCTGATCGAACTCGTCGGGCCGCTCGAGCCCACACCGCAGGACGACTTCCTCACCGTCCGCGGACTGCCATGCGGCAGCACCGACAGGTGCGGGGTCGGCGAGTTCGGCGCGCTTGTAGTCACCCAGATCCTCGGGCAGCGCCTCGAGCAGCGCCGCGCAGGATTCGGATTCGGCCTCCGGGGCGGGCACCGGGCCGAGTCCCACCGGAGAATTCACCGGTGTCCGCGCGACGAACACGGCGGCGACCACCACACCCACGAGCAGTGCCACCGGCAGCGCGATAGCCGCCGCGATCAACGCGGGATGCCGACGCTCGGGGGGCGTCACGGCGGGATCGGAAGCTGCAGTGGCGGCAGTGTCCGGCTCTTCGGGATCCTGGTCGGAAGAAGTTGTGTTGTTCATGGTGTCCAGCGTCGGTGGGATGGTGTCGGCAAACGGTAGCGTGAACGAACGTAGCAGGGGGCGTACCGGCCCGTATGCGCTGCCGACCGAGAAAGAGGCGCCCATCACCGTGGCAGATCAGACCGGACCGACCGTCGCCGACGTCGGCGAGTTTCCCGCAATCGCCCGCGCGGTCGCAGGACGCCGTCAACCACGGACCACGCTGGTGGGGCCTGGTCACGACTCGGCGGTCGTCGCCGCGTCCGACGGGCGGATCGCCGTCTCCACCGACATGCTCGTGGAGGGCCGTCACTTCCGCTTCGACTGGTCGAGTCCCCACGAGGTGGGACGCAAAGCCGTCGCACAGAACGGCGCCGACGTGGCCGCGATCGGTGCCAGCCCGGTGGCCTTCGTGGTGGGGCTCGGCTGTCCTCCCGAGACACCTGCCTCCGTACTCGACGAAATTTCCGCCGGCCTCGGGGAAGCCGCCGAAGCGCTCGGCGCGGGTGTCGTCGGCGGTGACCTCGTCCAGGCGCGTGAGGTGATCGTGTCGGTCACGGTGCTGGGCGACCTCGGTGGCCGTGCTCCGTTGCTCCGCTCCGGCGCGCGTGCCGGGGACACGGTCGCCCTCGCCGGCCCGGTGGGCCGGTCGGCAGCCGGTCTTGCCTTGCTCCTCGCCGAATACGACGGGCATCCCGATCTCGTCCGCGCTCACCGTGTTCCCACGCCTCCGTACGAGGCAGGCCCCGCCGCGGCCGACGCGGGGGCCAGCGCCGGGACCGACATCTCCGACGGGCTCCTCGCAGACCTCGGTCACGTGGCCACCGCCTCGGGCGTCGCGATCGATGTCGACCGCACCGCGATCACCCCCGACGAGGAACTCGTCGCCGCCGCAGCGGACCTCGGCGCGGACCCCTGGGAATGGGTGCTCTCCGGTGGCGAGGACCACGCGCTCGCCGCGTGCTTCCCGCCGGACGCGACACTGCCCGCCGGTTGGCGACGCATCGGAACGGTGCGGGAGGGACGCGGTGTGACGGTCGACGGACAGCGCCCGGAAGGGCCGGGAGGGTGGCGCAGCTTTTCCTCCACCGCCTCGAGATAAGTTGGGCTGCATGGCTGTCTATGCACTCGACGATCGCGTCCCGGATATCCACCCAGATGCCTGGATCCATCCCGATGCGGTGGTGATCGGGAACGTCACGCTCGGCGCCCGTGCCTCGGTCTGGCCCACCGCCGTGCTGCGTGCGGATTACGGGACCATCACCATCGGTGAGGAAACCAACATCCAGGACGGCACGATCATCCACTGCACTGCGATCGAAGCCACCGTCATCGGCGCGCGATGCGTGGTCGGGCACAACGTGCACATCGAAGGCGCGACCATCGGTGACGGCGCGCTCATCGGATCCGGGTCGCTCGTGCTCAACGGCTCGGTGATCGGCGCGGGTGCCCAGGTCGCCGCCGGCGCGCTGATCCCACCCCGCTTCGAGTTGCCGGCTCGCCGGATGGCCATGGGCGTGCCCGCGAAGGTCCGCGACGGAGTCGAGATCCCGGAGGGCAACTTCGACGCGAACGCGAAGATGTACGCCGCCAACGCCGACTACTACCGCACTGCGCTCCGCCGCATCGACTGAACTGCGTTCCGCCGCACCGACCGCACTGCGGCGGGTCGCCTCGACCGAGCGGCCGGCACCGACCTCGGATCCCGCCGACAGGCCGTGACCGCCACCATGACCAGGAGCACCCGAACGTGACCGAGCAGATCGCCCGACCGAACAAGCCGCTGGAGGAGATCATCGACCCCGGCTGGGCGCAGGCGCTCGCTCCCGTCGCCGACGACATTGCTGCGATGGGCCGATTCCTGCGGGCCGAACTCGCTGCCGGCCGCCGTTACCTGCCGTCCGGGCCCGACGTGCTGCGGGCGTTCACGCAGCCCTTCGACGACGTGCGTGTACTCATCGTCGGACAGGATCCGTATCCGACACCGGGACATGCTGTCGGACTGAGTTTTTCGGTAAACCCGGAGACCCGTCCCATTCCCCGGAGCCTGGCCAACATCTACCGCGAGTACACCGAGGACCTCGGATTGCCGCAGCCGCCGAACGGCGACCTCTCGCCGTGGACGCAACGCGGGGTGCTACTGCTCAACAGGGTCCTCACCGTCGCTCCGGGACAGGCCGCCTCCCACCGCCGTAAGGGCTGGGAGACGGTCACCGAACAGGCGATTCGCGCACTGGTGGCGCGGGACACTCCGCTCGTCGCCGTCCTGTGGGGTCGCGATGCGGCGACCCTGAAGCCGATGCTCGGCGACGTACCCACCGTGGAATCGGCGCACCCGTCGCCGCTGTCGGCGTCGCGCGGGTTCTTCGGTTCGCGCCCGTTCAGCCGGGCGAACGCTCTGCTCGTCGAGCAGGGCGCCGAACCGGTGGACTGGCGGCTGGCCTGACCACCGGTTCCGGCACGATCGGTCAGGAGCGGGCGCGCGCGGCGGACCAGTCGGGGCGGCGCTTCTCGACGAACGAGTCGACGCCTTCGATGCCCGTGGGCGTGGTGGCGGCCGCGGAGATGGCTGCGGCTTCCGCGTCGAGGTGATCGGAGAGCGACCGGGAATCCGCCTCGGCAACGAGCCTGCGGATCGCCGCGTACGACTGCGTCGGGCCGTGCGCGAGGGTCCGGGCGATGCGCAGCGCCTCGCTCCCGATCTCGTCGTCGGCAACGGTCCGGCTGAGGAGCCCGAGCCGCACGCCTTCGTCGGCGCTGATCACAGCGTCGGTCATGATGATCTCCCGGGCACGCGCGGGACCCACGATCCGCGGCAACGTCCACGACATGCCGCCATCGGGGGAGAAGCCGATCGACGGGTAGGCAGCACGCATCTTGGTTCCGGGGCCGGCGAGCGCGATGTCGGCGTGCAGGACGATGCTCATTCCCGCTCCGGCGGCCCAGCCGTGCACGGCGGCCACGACCGGTACGCCGATCGCGTCGATCTCGCGGATGAAATCGTGGAACAGATTCGCGATGTCGAGAAGGTGTGCGCCGCGGTCGTCGGCACTTGCGAAGCCCCGCACGTTGCCGCCCGCGCAGAAGTTGCTGCCCTCACCGACGAGGAGGACCGCGCCGATCTCGGGGCCGGCGGCCCGGAGCGCTGCGGTGCCCTGCTCCATCCCGGCGGGCGACAGGGAAGTGCCGTGTTCGGCGGTGGCCACGGCGATCCGCAGCACTCCGTCCTCGATGTGCACGAGGGACTGTTGGTTTTCACTCATTCCGGCACAATATCCGGCACCGATGCGAAGGACGAA
>JAEZDV010000067.1 GCA_023417985.1 Actinomycetes bacterium
GAACTACCAGCCGGCCCCTCCGCGCTGCGGGTGCGCTGTCCGTCACGGGATGTGCGTCAGCTACCACGGTCTCAGGCGTCGAAATCGAACCTGGCGAGCAGGGCCTTGCGCTGGCGATCGCCGAGTCCGCGCAGACGGCGGGTCGGAGCGATTTCCAGTTCGGTCATGATCTCCTGCGCCTTGACCTTGCCGACCTTCGGCAGGGCCTCGAGCAGTGCGGATACCTTCATCTTGCCGAGGATTTCGTCGTTCTCGGCGTCCTTCAGCACCTGCTTGAGGTCGGTGCCGCCGCGCTTGAGGCGCTCCTTGAGCTCTGCCCGGGCACGACGGGCAGCAGCCGCCTTCTCCAGAGCAGCGGCGCGCTGCTCATCGGTCAGCTGGGGAAGGGCCACGGTTCCTCCGTCTCATCGTTGGAATTCAGTCTTCACCGCTGTAACCAGCGGCGATAGCGACCGTACTCACGACTTCCGCCGAATGCGAACCGCACCCCCGCTGCGACGCTCGAAAATCCGTGCGGTAGTGCGCTCGGATTCCGGGGTGAAAAGGACACGGCCGGGACGGCAGATTTTGCCGCTCCGACCTGCCGGAACAGAGCAAAAGTGCAGGTCACAGGCCACTGACAGCGATAATGGCAGCTCACACCCTGTTTGCGCGCAAGATCACCGCCACCTCTCGGGAACACCTCCGCGGGCCCCGGAAAAAAATCTCGCGGTTCCGCGTGTCGCGGCGTGCGGATCCGCAGGTCAAGGACCGTACACGCGCATGTAGGGTCCTCGACCTGCCGGTCGCCGCCGAAACCTCAGTCCTGCAGGAACGCGAACTGCTCCACCGTGCGGGCGACCGCATCCCGCAGCGCCGGCACGGACGGCCCCGCGCGCAGTACCTCCCGTGAGACGTTCGGTACCACAGCCTTCAGATTCCCTGCTGCCAACCGGCGGACGTCGTCCGCGGTTCCGCCCTGCGCACCCACTCCGGGCATCAGGACGGGGCCGCCTAGCCCGCTCAAGTCGGGCGCCTCGGTCAGCGTGGCACCGACGACGACACCCACCGAACCGAGACGGCCGGTTCCGGCGTTGCGGGTCGCGGCCTCGTCCACCATCGCCTGCGCAACCGTGCGACCGTCCCCGAGCCGGGCAGTCTGCACCTGAGCGCCCTCCGGATTCGAGGTGGCTGCCAGGACGAAGACCCCACGGCCCGTCCGCGCCCCCAGATCCAGCGCAGGAGCGAGCGCACCGAATCCCAGGTACGGCGAGACGGTCACCGCATCCGAACACAGCGGCGACTCGTCGGCGAGCCAGGTGCGGGCGTACGCGTCCATGGTGGAGCCGATGTCGCCACGTTTGGCGTCGGCCAGCACCAGCGTCCCGGAACCGCGCAGCACCGAGACGGTACGTTCGAGCACTTCCAGACCCGCGGAGCCGAACACCTCGAAGAAGGCGACCTGGGGCTTGACCACGGCGACGACTCCGTCGAACGCCTCCACGCACAGTTCGCTGAACTTCTCGAGCCCGTCGACGTCGACCCCGAGCCCCCACGCGGTGAGCAGTTGGGGGTGGGGGTCGATGCCGACGCAGAGCGGCCCACGGCTCGCGAGTGCGTCCGCGAGCCGTTCTCCGAAGGTGCTCACGACTGTCCGGTGGCGCCGGACCCACGCATGCGCGCGTGCAACCGCTGGATGGAGCTGACACCGATGTCCCCGCGGATCGCGGCCTCGATGCCCTGCACCGCGGCCGACGCACCCTGCACCGTGGTGATGCACGGAATGTTCGCCGCGACCGCCGCACTGCGGATCTCGTAGCCGTCGACGCGGGGGCCGGAGTTGCCCCAAGGCGTGTTGATCACCATCGCGATGTCGCCCGCGCGAATGCGGTCGACCACGTCGGGCGCACCTTCCGGGCGTTCCTCCTCGGACACCTTGTACACGTGCTCACAAGGAACACCGTTGCGGCGCAGCACTTCTGCGGTGCCGACGGTCGCGGCGACGTGGAACCCGAGGTCGGCGAGGTGCTTGACCGGGAAGATCATCGACCGCTTGTCCTTGTTCGCCAGCGACACGAACACGGTGCCCGAGGTGGGCAGCGAGCCGTACGCCGCAGTCTGGCTCTTGGCGAAGGCCGTGCCGAAGTCGTCGTCGATTCCCATCACCTCGCCGGTGGACTTCATCTCCGGGCTGAGCAGGGTGTCGATTCCCGTTCCGTCGGCGCGACGGAACCGGTTGAACGGCAGCACCGCTTCCTTCACCGCCACCGGCGCATCCAGCGGAATCTCGCTACCGTCACCCTCCGCGGGCAGGATCCCGGAGGCACGCAGTTCGGCGATCGACTCACCGAGCATCACACGGGCGCATGCCTTCGCGAGCTGGACCGCCGTGGCCTTGGACACGAACGGTACGGTGCGGCTGGCCCGGGGATTCGCCTCGAGGACGTAGAGAATGTCGTCCTTGAGCGCGTACTGGACGTTGAGCAGGCCCTTGACGCCGATACCGGCGGCGAGCGCAGCCGTCGAACGGCGGACGTTCTCGATGTCGGAGCGGCCGAGGGTGATCGGCGGCAGGGCGCACGCGGAGTCACCGGAGTGGATACCGGCCTCCTCGATGTGCTCCATGATCCCGCCGATGTAGACATCGGTGCCGTCGCACAGCGCGTCCACATCGATCTCGACGGCGTCGTCGAGGAACCGGTCCACGAGCACCGGACGGTCGTCGGAGATCTCGGTGGCGCGGGAGATGTAGTTCTCCAGAGCCGTCTCGTCGTAGACGATCTCCATGCCGCGGCCACCGAGGACGTACGACGGCCGCACCAGCACGGGGTAGCCGATTCCGGCGGCGATGTCCCGGGCACCGTCGAAGGTGGTGGCGGTGCCGTACTTCGCGGCGGGCAGCCCTGCCTCTTCGAGGACGCGGCCGAACTCGCCACGGTCCTCGGCCAGGTCGATCGCCGCAGGGCTGGTCCCGACGATGGGAACGCCCGCGGCTTCGAGCCGGCGCGCCAGCCCCAGCGGGGTCTGGCCGCCGAGCTGCACGATGACACCGGCAACCGTGCCGGACTCGCATTCGGCGCGGTACACCTCGAGCACGTCCTCGAACGTGAGCGGCTCGAAGTACAGGCGGTCGGCGGTGTCGTAGTCGGTCGAAACCGTCTCGGGGTTGCAGTTGACCATCACGGTCTCGTACCCGGCGTCCGAGAGCGTGAGCGCGGCGTGCACGCACGAGTAGTCGAATTCGATGCCCTGACCGATGCGGTTCGGGCCCGAGCCGAGGATGAGGACCTTCGGCTTGTCGGGCTGCGGCGACACCTCGGTCTCCGCGGCCGGGTCGAGCTCGTACGTCGAGTAGTGGTACGGGGTCTTCGCCTCGAACTCCGCTGCGCACGTATCGACCGTCTTGTACACGGGGTGCACACCCAGATCGTTGCGCAGGGCACGGACCGCGTCCTCGTCCGCGAACTGACCCGGGCGCAGCGCGGCGATCTGGCGGTCGGAGAAACCGTGGTGCTTGACGTACCGGAGTTCGTCGGCGCCGAAGGTCTCTGCGGTGCGGACCTTCTCGCCCAGCCCGACGATCTGTGCGATCTCCTCGAGGAACCACGGGTCGATCTTCGTGGCGTCGAAGACCTGCTCGAGGCTCGCGCCGAGCTCGAACGCCTGGGCGACCTGGTAGATCCGCCCGTCGGTGGGCGTCTCGATCGCCTTCAGCAGTTCGTCGAGCGACCCTTCGACCTCGGGACCCGTCCAGAATCCGGCGCGCTTGGTTTCGAGCGAGCGAAGCACCTTGCCGAACGCCTCGGCGAAGTTGCGGCCGATCGACATCGCTTCACCCACCGACTTCATGGTGGTGGTGAGCGTGCCGTCGGCGCCGGGGAACTTCTCGAACGCGAAACGCGGCGCCTTGACGACCACGTAGTCGAGTGTCGGCTCGAAGCACGCCGGTGTTTCCCCGGTGATGTCGTTGATGATCTCGTCGAGCGTGTAACCGATGGCGAGCTTGGCTGCCATCTTCGCGATCGGGTAACCGGTTGCCTTCGAGGCGAGCGCCGACGACCGCGACACGCGGGGGTTCATCTCGATGACGACCAGGCGGCCGTCGCGCGGGTCCATCGCGAACTGGATGTTGCAGCCACCGGTCTCGACGCCCACCTCGCGGAGGATCGCGATGGAGAGGTCGCGCATCTTCTGGTACTCGCGGTCGGGCAGCGTCATTGCCGGTGCCACCGTGATCGAGTCGCCGGTGTGCACACCGACCGGGTCGACGTTCTCGATCGAGCACACGATCACGACGTTGTCGCGACCGTCGCGCATGAGCTCGAGTTCGTATTCCTTCCAGCCGGGGATCGACTCCTCGATCAGCACGTTCGCGGTCGGCGACGCGGCGAGACCGCCGCCGGCGATACGCTCGAGGTCGGCTTCGTTGTAGGCCATGCCGGAACCGAGGCCGCCCATGGTGAACGACGGGCGAACCACGACCGGGTACCCGAGTTCGGCGACGGTCGCGCGAACCTCGTCCATCGTGTAGCACACCGCGGAGCGAGCGGATTCGCCGCCGCACTTGGCGACGATGTCCTTGAACTTCTGCCGGTCCTCGCCGCGCTGGATCGCGTCGAAGTCGGCACCGATCAACTCGATGTCGTACTTCTCGAGGATGCCCTGCTCGGACAACGCGACAGCGGTGTTGAGCGCGGTCTGGCCGCCGAGCGTCGCGAGCACCGCGTCGATCGGGGTGCCGTTCGCAGCTTCGGCAGCGATGACCTTCTCGACGTACTCGGCGGTGATCGGCTCGATGTAGGTCGCGTCGGCGAACTCCGGGTCGGTCATGATCGTGGCAGGGTTGGAGTTGACGAGCGAGACGCGCATGCCCTCCTCACGGAGGACCCGGCACGCCTGGGTGCCGGAGTAGTCGAACTCGCAGGCCTGACCGATGACGATCGGGCCGGAGCCGATGACCAGGATGTGGGAGAGATCGGTACGGCGTGGCATCAGTTCTTCTCTCCCTCGAGCATGCGGGTGAAACGGTCGAACAGGTAGGAGGCGTCGTGCGGCCCTGCCGCGGCCTCCGGGTGGTACTGCACCGAGAACGCGGAGCCGTCGGCGAGCTTGACGCCTTCGACGGCACCGTCGTTGGCGCAGGTGTGGCTGATCACGGCGCGGCCGAACGGCGTGTCGAACTCCTGGCCGGCCTCACCCTCGAGCGCGAACCCGTGGTTCTGCGCGGTGATGGCGATGCGACCGGTCTCGTGTTCGACGACCGGGATGTTGATCCCGCGGTGACCGAACTTCATCTTGTAGGTGCTCATGCCCAGCGCGCGGCCGAGGATCTGGTTGCCGAAGCAGATGCCGAACAGCGGCAGTCCCTGGGCGAGCACCTCCTTGGTCAGGTGCACAGCCCCGTCGGCGGTGGCCGGGTCACCGGGACCGTTCGACAGGAACACTCCGTCGGCCTTCAGGTCGAGGATGTCGTGAAGCGTCGCGGTCGACGGCAGCACGTGCACGCGAATGCCGCGTTCGGCGAACATGCGCGGCGTGTTGGTCTTGATGCCGAGGTCGATCGCCGCGACGGTGAAGCGCGGGTCACCGCCGGTGGGCTCGACGACGTATCCGCTGGTGGTGCTCACTTCCCCGGCGAGGTCGGCGCCGAGCATCGACGGCTGGCTCTTGACGCGGTCGAGGAGCGTATCGATGTCGAGGTCGTCACCCTTCCATGCGAGCGCGTCGCCCGAGAACACGCCGGCGCGCATCGAGCCGCGCGTCCGCAGATGCCGCACGAGTGCGCGGGTGTCGATGCCCGCCAGTCCGACCACGTTCTGGCGCACCAGTTCGTCGTCCAGCGATCCGGTCGCCCGCCAGCTGGATACGCGTCGCGACGGATCGCGCACCACGAACCCTGCCACCCAGATCTTGGAACCGGCGGCGTCACCGTCGGGTCCGACCGACTCGTTGTCCTCGTGGTTCCACCCGGTGTTGCCGATCTGCGGCGCGGTGGCCACCACGATCTGCCGGTGGTAGCTGGGATCGGTGAGTGTCTCCTGGTAACCGGTCATGCCCGTGCTGAACACGGCCTCTCCGAGGGTCTGTCCGACCGCACCGAAGGGCGTGCCACGGAACACGCGGCCGTCCTCGAGGACCAGCACCGCGGTGCCGGCGCCGAATGTTCCGCCGCTCATGCGTTGTCTCCGTTCTTCTCGACCGCACCAGAACCGGCCGTACGGGCGGAAATCTCGCGTGTCGTGTTCGTCTTCGTGATGTTCGTCGTGATCGTCATCGTCGTTGTGATCGTCACTTTTCGTTCTCGTCCCGAGTCCATTCCCGAGTCCATTGTGGATAGATCGACTTGTCGTCCCCACGGAAACCCGTGTCGACCTCGGTCCCCGACGGCAACTGCCACCGGATCACGAGTACGCCGTCCTTCGTCATGACCTTTCCGGCCAAGCCGCGTTCGGTCCGGATCGCCCGGATCGACTCCTGAGGGATCCAGATGGGCGACGCGCCGTGCCGTTCCATCAGCACGCCCGTCCGGTACCGGCTCAGCTCGGCATTCGCGCGGAACCCGAGGTCGCCCACAGCGATGCGGTCCTGCCAGCTCGGCGCGAGGGTGCTGCCGACGTACAGGCCGGTGCTCGGCTCGATGAGCCGCTCCCCCAGTTCTGCGGGTACGACGGGAAGCTCACCGATCGCGTCCTGCTGGCGTCGGGCCCGGCCGCGCCAGCCCTTCCACATCAGCAGGACGAGCACGATCCACAACGCCAGGAATCCGCCGGTGAGCAGTATCCGGTCCATCTCGTCTTCCTAC
This sequence comes from Actinomycetes bacterium, assembly GCA_023417985.1. GTDB lineage: Bacteria > Actinomycetota > Actinomycetes > Mycobacteriales > Mycobacteriaceae > Rhodococcus. The sequence goes on from JAEZDV010000067.1 coordinate 6,782, forward strand.
TTTCCGTCGGTCCGGGGGTACACCGCGCCGTCACGAGCGGTGATCCTGCCGCGGAGCACTGTCGCGGTGACACGTCCCGGCAAAGTCATGTCCTGATACGGGGTGTTGTCCGCGATGCTCGCCAGGTCGGGGCCGTGCACCGTCCACTCGGCGTCAGGGTCGACGAGCACCAGGTTGGCCGGCTCTCCCACTTCGAGCGGACGACCCTGGTCGTCGAGCCCGACGATTTCGGCGGGACGCTCACTCATGACCTTCGCCACGCCACGCCAGTCGAGCAGGCCGGGGCGCACCATCGTCTCGATCACGATGGACAACGCCGTTTCGAGGCCGAGCATTCCGGGGCGGGCCTGGGAGAACTCACAGCACTTGTCCTGCTCGGCGTGCGGTGCGTGGTCCGTGGCGACGCAATCGATCACTCCGGAGGCGAGACCCCTGCGCAGTGCCTCGACATCGGAGCGTTCCCGCAGCGGCGGGTTGACGCGGTTGATGCCGTCGTAGGTTTCGAGCCGTGAGTCGTCGAGCAGAAGATGATGCGGTGTCACCTCTGCGCTGATCGAAATACCTTGCGAGCGAGCCCATTCCAGCAGTGACACGGTGCCGGCGGTCGATGCGTGGCAGATGTGCACCCGCGCACCGGCGTCGCGCGCGAGCAGCGCGTCACGAGCGACGATGGACTCCTCGGCGGCACGCGGCCATCCCGCCAGACCGAGGCGTGCTGCCGTCGGGCCCTCGTGTGCGACCGCCCCGACCGTCAGCCTGGGCTCTTCGGCGTGCTGGGCGATGAGCACTCCGAGCGACGACGAGTACTCCAGCGCACGGCGCATGAGCAGCGGATCGTAGACACACTTGCCGTCGTCGGAGAACATCTTGACCTGGCCGACACCGGCGGCCATGGTGCCCATCTCGGCGAGTTGCTTGCCTTCGAGACCGACCGTGACGGCGCCGACCGGGTGCACGTCGACGAGCCCGACCTCCTGGCCGCGACGCCACACGTGGTCGGTGACGACCGCGGAATCGGCGACCGGATCGGTGTTCGCCATCGCGAACACCGCGGTGTAGCCGCCGCGGGCGGCCGCAGCCGAACCCGAGTCGATCGTCTCGGTGTCCTCACGACCCGGCTCACGCAGGTGAGTGTGCAGGTCGACGAATCCGGGCAGCAGAACGCGGTCGGTGCCGTCGAGAACCTCCGCGTCCGCTGCGGCCTCGAGCCCTGACCCGATGGCGAGAATCTGCTCGTCGCCGAGCAGCACGTCGACCGGCTCCCCTTCGCCGTAGAGCCGGACGTTGCGGATGAGCACCTGCGGCGTCACCGGGACATCTCCTCTTCCATGTGTACTTTCCGAAGCCGCGTTCACGACAGGTTTCCTTCCGTACCGACGAGCAGCCGGAAGAGCACCGCCATGCGCACGTGCACACCGTTGCTCACCTGCTGCAGGACGGCGGACTGCGGTGCGTCGGCGACCGGGAATCCGATTTCCATCCCGCGCAGCATCGGTCCCGGGTGCAGGACGACGGCGTGGTCCGGAAGCAACGCGGCCCGCTTGGCGCTGAGGCCGTAGCGGATCGAGTACTCGCGGGCCGACGGGAAGAACCCGCCGTTCATCCGTTCCGCCTGCACGCGCAGCACCAGCACCGCATCGAGACCGGGCAGTTCGGCGTCGAGCGACTCCGCGACACGCACCGGCCACGTCTCGACGCCGACCGGCAGCAGAGTGCGGGGCGCGACGAGCACGACCTCCGCCCCCAACATGCTCAGCAGCAGGGCGTTCGACCGCGCGACGCGGCTGTGCAGCACGTCGCCGACGATCGCGACGCGGCGTCCTTCGAGACCGCCGAGCCGCTGACGCAGGGTGAGCGCGTCGAGCAGCGCCTGGGTCGGGTGCTCGTGTGTGCCGTCGCCGGCGTTGATCACGGCCGGTCCGGATCCGGATTCATTGGTCCACTGCGCGATCCGGTGCGCTGCCCCGGAGGCAGGGTGCCGGACGACGAGCGCGTCCGCGCCGGCGGCGTGGAGCGTGAGCGCGGTGTCACGCAACGACTCGCCCTTCTGCACCGACGAGCTGGAAGCAGAGACGTTGATCACGTCGGCGCTCATCCATTTGCCGGCGACCTCGAAGGAGACGCGGGTGCGGGTCGAGTTCTCGTAGAACACCGTCATGACGGTGCGGCCGCGCAGCGTGGGTAGCTTGCGAACCTCACGGCCGAGCAGTGCCTGCTCGAATCGTTCGGCTTCGTCGAGAAGCCCTGTCGCGGAATCCTTGTCCAGATCCGCGATGGTGAGCAGATGTTTCACTGGGTCTTGCCTCCCGAGATCTCCACGGCGTCGCGGCCGTCCTGTTCGGTGAGCAGCACGCTGACGTCCTCGCTACGCGCGGTGGGAACGTTCTTGCCGACGTAGTCGGCCCGCAGCGGGAGTTCGCGGTGGCCGCGGTCGACCAGCACGGCCAGCTGCACGGCTTCCGGGCGGCCGAGGTCGCGCAGCGCGTCGAGAGCGGCGCGGACGGAGCGGCCCGAGAACAGAACGTCGTCGACGAGCACGACAAGCGTGTTGTCGACGCCGCCGTCGGGCACCGAGGTGCGCTCGAGGGGGCGGTGCGGCTTGGTGCGCAGGTCGTCGCGGTACAGCGTGATGTCGAGCGAACCGACCGGCACGCGCACACCGGAGAATTCTTCGATGCGCTCGGCGAGCCGGTTTGCGAGGGTGATGCCGCGGGTGGGGATTCCCAGGAGCACGACCCGCCGGGCGTCCTCGGGGGTGTCGAGCGCGGTCTTCTCGATGATCTGATGCGCGATCCGCGCGATGGTGCGATGCACATCCGCCGCGGAGAGAAGCTCACGCGCGGGTGCGTCGGCTGGTGATGCCGAATCGGTAGAAGCTGTGGACCCGTCCTCGGACACGGTCATGCAGCGACCTCCTTCTCCGCCTCACTGGACGGATCGTTAAAGGATGCCTGACAGTCGTCGAGCCTATCAGCGTGCACATGCCCGAAAGCACGGTGCGCGGGTGAAGCGCAACACAGACGTCGAGGCATCCCCGGCTACGGAAAACGCGGGGAAAGCACGCGAGCGGGCTCCGGTGGGACGACACCCACGGGAACCCGCTCGACGACAGTGCGAAAAGCGAAGACAGTCCGGTCAGGACTCGTCGGAGTCCTTGCCCGGTGCCTCGCTGGGCGGACGTACCAGTGTCGCCGCGGCTGCAGCGCGCACCTGGTCCGCGACGACCACGATCTGGCCGAGTACGCCGTTGACGAACGCCGGCGAATCGTCGGTCGACAACTGCTTGGCGAGTTCGACGGCCTCGTCGACCGCGACCACGGGCGGCACATCCGTGGCGTGGAAGAGTTCCCACACCGCGATGCGCAGAATCGCGCGGTCGACCGCGGGCAGCCGATCGAGGGTCCACTCGTGCAGGTGATCGGCGATCACGCGATCGGTCTCGTCGAGATTGTCGGCGACCCCGTTGATGATGGTCTGCGCGTAGGGCGGAACCGGCGCGACCTGGTCGTCCGCAACGGCGAGCTCTACCCGGTCGGCGGCGAGGTCGACGGGATGGACGTTGCGTGCCTCTGCCTCGAAGAGCAGATCGACAGCGCGCTTACGGGCCTTGTGACGGGCCCCGAGCTTCTTCTGGGTACCGGACACTCAGGAGTTCACTCGCCCCAGGTAGTTGCCGTCACGCGAATCGACCTTGAGCTTGTCACCGGTGTTGATGAACAGCGGAACCTGGATCTCGGCGCCGGTCTCGAGCGTGGCCGGCTTGGTACCGCCGGTGGAGCGGTCGCCCTGCAGGCCCGGGTCGGTGTGCTTGACGACGAGCTCGATGGTGACGGGCAGTTCGACGAACAGCGGGGTGTCGTCGTGCGTCGCGACCTGGACGGCCATGTTCTCGAGCAGGAACTTCGCCGCGTCGCCGAGCAGCTCGGGGCTGATCGAGATCTGGTCGAACGTCTGCGAGTCCATGAACACGTAGTCGGTGCCGTCGTTGTAGAGGTACGTCATGTCGCGGCGGTCGACCGTCGCCGTTTCGACCTTGACACCGGCGTTCCAGGTCTTGTCCACGGTCTTGCCCGACGTCACATTCTTGAGCTTCGTGCGCACGAACGCGGGACCCTTGCCCGGCTTGACGTGCTGGAACTCGATGATCTGCCAGAGCTGGCCGTCGATCTTCAGAACGAGTCCGTTCTTGAAATCACTGGTGTCAGCCACTTACTTCGCGTCTCCTAGAGTCGGGGAAACCGCCTCAAACGACGGTTAATGTCTTGTCGGTGAGCGTGAGCAATTCCGGAGTCTGCTCCCGCACCACGAGCGTGTCCTCGATCCGCACGCCTCCGCGCCCCGAGAAGTACACACCCGGCTCGACGGTCACCGCCGCACCGGCGACAAGTGTACCGGTCGCCGCTGCTCCGATTCCCGGCGCTTCATGGATCTCCAGTCCCACCCCGTGCCCGAGCCCGTGGAGAAACAGATCTGCGTGCCCCGCGGCGGCAACGACATCGCGCGCGGCAGCGTCCACCGCGGCGCATTCCACACCGGGCGCGAGCGCCTCGCGGCCGGCACGCTGCGCCGTGAGCACCACCTCGTACAGATCGCGCTGCCAGTCGGCCGCACGACCCAGCACCAGGGTGCGGGTCATGTCGGAGTGGTAGCCGCCCACCTGGGCACCGAAGTCCAGTTTGACGAAATCTCCGGCGGCGAGGACGGCACCGGTGGGCCGGTGATGCGGAATAGCCGAGTTCTCCCCTGCCGCGACAATCGTCTCGAACGAGATGCCGTCCGCGCCGTGTTCGAACATGCGCCATTCGAGGTCGCGGGCGACCTGCTTCTCGGTGCGTCCGGGGCGCAGTCCACCGGCGGCGACGAGATCGGCCAATGCACGGTCCGCGACCGCACAGGCCTCGCGGAGCAGGCCCACCTCGTGTTCGTCCTTGACCATCCGCAGTTCTTCGACGAGACCGGGGGCCGGCACGAATCGGGCGGCGCTCCCCAGCCCATCCCACCGGAGGCGTTCGTCGACGGTGACGACGTGGCTTTCGAACCCCCACGTTGCGGGCGTCCCGCTCGCCGCCGCGACGAGATGCGCTGCCGAGGCACGCGCGATCTCGGCCCGGAGGTCGGGCACCTGGGCGGCGACCTGGGTGACGTAGCGGCCGTCCGTGCTGATCACGGTTCGGCCCTCGTTCGCGTCGTCGTCGGCGGCGAGGAGAAGTGCCGCGTTCGATCCCGTGAACCCGGTCAGGTACCGGATGTTGAGAAGATCGGTGACGAGCAGGGCATCGAGGTCGCGCTCCGCGAGGAGGGCACGCAGCGCGCGACGACGGGAGGCGTGATCTGCGGGCATTCGACCAACCTACCTCGCATCCGTGTGTGGGACGAGACACACTTTCCGGGCCGCAGCCGTTACTCTCGGGTACATGAAACCGTGGTTGGTTCGCGGACTGGGACTTTCCCTCGTCCACGTGATCGTGCGCGCATTGCTCGGTGTCGCCCTGATGCAGTGGCCGTTGCAGGGATCCATCCTGCGATGGATGGGCCTGGCCGTCGTCATTCTGGCGGCGATCGTCTGGGCCGGCATCGACGGTGTGCGCGACCGGAGGGCGTATCCCGACCCCGACGACGGGGAGGACCTGACGATCCGGTGGCTCGCGGCGGGTGCGGTCACCGGAATCGTCGCCGGTTTCCTGACCTGGCTTGTCGATGCCCTGACGGATCTCCCGATCGGCGTGAAGTCGCTTCTCTTCGAGTTGACTTCGGGTGCCGCGTTCACGGTACTGCTGGTGTTCCTGCCGGCGATGGCAGCGGTCACCGCGGGCCGATTCCTCGCGGGCCGGGGCGACAGCAAGCCGGACGCGAGCGACAAGCCCTCGCGGCAGCAGCACCGGGAGCCCGCGGCCGTGGCGAGCGCGCCGGCAGCCGACTCCGCGTGGCGCAGCGACGAGGCGCCCACCGAGGTGTTCCCGGCCGTCGACCCGAACGCACCGCATCCCGAGCGCTGACCTTCGCGGCAGCGCCCCCCGACGTCTCCGACCCCGACGATACGAAGGTCCGGGCCGGTCCGCTGTAGCGTCGACGCCATGAGCAAGCTGGACGAAGTGGGCGAACGCGAGGCGTGGCGATGCTGGCTGTGTGACGAGCCGGTGGATCCCACCATGTCGGTCAACGACCCGCGCGGTCCGAGTGTCGACAGCATCACGACCGCGAAGAAGGGTGCGAAGGGCGGGCAGGAACGGCTCGCCCACCGCGCATGCAACACCAGGAAGGGCGCGGTCAAACCCGTCGTGCCGTGGCCCGACCGGTTGTTCGTCATCGACCCCGCACCGATCATCGGTGTGGTCGAACAACTCACGCGCAAAGGCGGCCGGGTGGCCGTCGCCCGCTGCCCGAGCAAGGACGACGCCGTCGAGGCCGGCGACTGGCTCGTGGACCGGCTGTCGCGCCTCGCCCCGAGCCTGTCGGTCACGACGCGCATCGATGCCGGCGGGGGCGGATTCCTCCTGGTACTCACCACCTGACCGGCGCCGCTTCAGTTCCTCAAAATACCGTATCGCTCCTTATTGACATCACAATAGGGAGCGATACGGTATTTCTATGGAAGAAACGCTGTACTCCGTCGAACAGGTCGCCGAACGGCTCGGACTGCACGTGCGCACCATCCGGAATTACGTCCGCGACGGCAAGCTGCCAGCGGTGCGCATCGGCAAGCAGTACCGCATCACGCAATCCGACCTCGACGCCTTCACCGGCAGGGCGGTACCGGCGCCACCCCGCGAGACCGTGCGGAGGCAACGGCACACCGACGTCTCGAGCATCGTCGAAATCGATGCCGTGAGCGCGGAGACGGCACACCGCCTCACGACTGTGCTGATCGCTGCCGCAGGCACCCGTGACGACGAGGGGCCACGGCTCCGGATCGACACGGTCTACGACGAAGAGCGCGGGCGCATGAAAGTCGTCGTCCTCGGGGGGCTCGCCGACACCGCCCGGCTGCTCGACTACATCGAAGGGATCCTCGAGTCGTGAACTCCATCTACAAGTCCGCCGCCGCCGCCGAGCAGGTGCAGCAACGCTATCGCGAACGCCTCGCGTCGTGGCCGGTGCCCTCCGACCACGTCAGGATCCCGACCGACACAGGCGAGACCTTCGTGGTGGTGTCCGGTCCGCCGGATGCGCCGCCCCTGGTGTTGCTGCACGGCGCCGGCGCGAACACTTCGACGTGGCTCGGTGACATAGCCACGTGGGCAAGGAGTTTCCGCACTTACGCCGTGGACCTGGTCGGCGAACCCGGACTCAGCGCCCCGACGCGGCCGCGCCTGGACACCGACGAACCCGCCCGGTGGCTCGACCAGGTGCTCGGCGGACTGGGTATCACCACGTGCGCGATGGTCGGCATGTCGCTCGGCGGATGGAGCGCACTGGACTACACGATCCGGCGACCCGGGCGGGTGACACGCCTCGTTCTCCTCTGCCCGGGCGGTATCGGCCGGGCAACGCCTCTGCGCATCCTGCCTGCGATGGCGACGCTGCCGTTCGGACCGTGGGGCCGCCGTCGCGCCGTCGCACGGGTTACGGGACTGACCGGTCCCGAAGCCGCCCCGGTGCTCGACGACGTGGCACACACGTTCGGCGCGTTCCGGCCCCGGACCGAGAAACTCCCGGTATTTCCGGACGATGCGCTCGGCACGGTGACCGCCCCCGTCCTGGTGATGGTGGGCGCACGTGACGTCATGTTCGATTCGAGCGAGACCGCGGAGCGCGCACGGCGCTGCCTCCCCGACGCGGACGTGCACGTTCTCGTCGATGCCGGTCACGCGATACTCGGACAGACCGAGCGGATCCTCGCGTTCCTGAGCCACTCGCACACCGACACGCGGTGAGTTTCGGGCGCTCCCCCGGTCGGAACACGGGTGACCTTCGTACAGAGGAGACACCGATGACCGACATGATCGATCTGTCCAGCGCGACCCGCCGCATGGACCGGGTTCTCGACGGGATCAGCGACGAGCACCTCACTGCACCCACACCGTGTAGCGAGTCGAACGTCGGAGCCCTCGTCGACCATGTACTCGGCCTGACGGTCGCCTTCACCTCGGCGGCCCGCAAGGAACTGGGCGAAGTCACCTCCGCGAACCCGCCCCTGCCGTCCAGCGGGCCCGGCCGCGGTGACTGGCGCTCGAGCGCTCCGGGCCTGCTCGACGACCTCGCCGACGCGTGGCGCGATCCCGGTGCATGGACGGGCACCACCCGCGCGGGGGGCATCGATCTCCCGGGCGAGGTCGCCGGGCTCGTCGCACTCGACGAGCTGGTCGTGCACGGCTGGGATCTCGCCGTGGCCACCGGGCAAACCTATGCCTGCGAACCTGCGGAGATTGCGGCGTGCATGGCGTTCGCCGAATCCGTGTCCGACGAACAGCGCACGGAAGGCGGGCTTTTCGGACCTGCGGTCGAGGTGCCGAGCGACGCACCCGCCATGCACAGGCTGCTCGGACTCACCGGCCGCGATCCGTCCTGGTCCCCGCTCGCCTGAGCGAGGACCATCCGCTCGCGGCGTCGTCCGAGCAGGAGCTCAGCCGAGCACGATCGGTGACGTGTAGTCGTCGACCGGCAGATCACCCACCACGACGGCGGTCACCTTCGAACTCTTGAAGCTCAGACTGCCCCCGTGGTTGTCGAGGAACGCGGTGTCCGCCGCGTCCCGGCCGGTGGCGATCCGCACGAGCGACGACCGCGGGGCGAGGCGCGTCGGATCGACCAGGTGCCAGGCGTCGTCGACGTACGCCTCGGTGACGGCATGGAAATCCATCGGGCGGCAGCCGGGAGCGAAGACGGAGACCAGCCGCGCGGGAATGTTGACCGCCCGCAACAGCGCGATCGTCAGATGTGCGTAGTCGCGGCACACGCCGGCACCGGAGAGCAGCGTGTCGGTCGCACTGTCCGTGCCGCGACTGGCTCCCGGCGTGTACACCAAGTGCTGTTCGACGAACTCGACGATCCGCGCGAGCGTCTCGGCGTCCGGTTCCGGCGACCCGAAACGTGACGCCGCGAAACCGAAGAACCTGTCCGCTTCCGCATATCGGCTCGGACGCAGGTACATCGACAGATCGGCATCGGTGACCGGTGCAGCCGGGAACGAACCGTGCACCGTCGCCGAGTATTCGACTCTCACCGTGCCGGGCGCGCAGTCGAGCATATGGATGCGGGTGCCGTGTTCGACCACGATCTCGCGCGGCGTGATCTCGTCGGCGTTGTGGACGACTCTCATCGACTCACGAACCTCGGCGTCGCCCGGATTCGCGACGGCGATCTTCATCTCGACCCGGGTGGCTTCGGCAACTTCGAACTCGAGGACGGAGGCGACTTCACGTTTCATGGCACGATCCTGTCACCCGGCCCACCGGGGCGCAGAACCGCTACAGCAGAACTGTCCCCGCGTCCGCAGAGCCCTGGCTCGCGACCTCGGAGTATGCGGCCACCAGCAGCGCCGGATCCGGTCCTTCGAGGCGGCCCGGCTTCGCGAGGCCGTCGAGCACGACGAAGCGCAGCAACCCCGCACGGTTCTTCTTGTCGCTCTGCATGCCCTCGAGAAGATTGCCGAAGGCGTCCGGATCGTAGGTGGTGGGCAATCCCACGGATTCGAGGATCGCGCGATGGCGGTCCGCGGTCGCGTCGTCGAGACGGCCCGCGAGACGACCGAGTTCCGCCGCGAACACCAAACCCACGGAGACGGCGGCACCGTGACGCCAGCGGTAACGCTCGCGGCGCTCGATCGCGTGGCCGAGAGTGTGCCCGTAGTTCAGGATTTCGCGTAGATTCGATTCCTTCAGGTCTGCGGCGACAACCTTCGCTTTGACCTCGACGGACCGACGGATCAGTTCGGGAAGCACGTCTCCCTGCGGATCGAGCGCGGCCGCCGGATCGGCCTCGATGAGGTCGAGGATGACCGGGTCCGCGATGAATCCCGTCTTGATGACCTCGGCGAGACCGGCGATGATCTCGTTGCGCGGCACCGTCTCGAGCGTGGCGAGATCGACGAACACCCCGGACGGCTCGTGGAAGGCCCCCACGAGGTTCTTGCCCGCCTCGGTGTTGATGCCGGTCTTGCCGCCGACTGCGGCATCCACCATCGCCAGCAACGTCGTCGGAACGTGGTAGACCCGCACTCCCCGCATCCACGTCGCCGCGACGAAGCCCGCGAGATCGGTCGCGGCGCCACCACCGAGACTCACCACCGCGTCGGAGCGCGTGAGGCCGATCCGTCCGAGCACTTCCCAGCAGAACCCCGCGACCGCGAGTTCCTTGCCGTCCTCGGCATCGGGGATCTCGATACGGTGGGCGTCGATCCCGGTCTCGGCGAGCGCTTCCCGAACCGCCTCGGCGGTTGCCGTGAGTGTGGGCTGGTGGAAGATCGCGACGGTGCGGGTGCCGGACAGGGCTTCCACGAGGTCGCCGAGCAGACCGCGCCCGATGACGACGGGATAGGGCGCGGCGGTGTTGACATCGATGCGTACCGGTTCGGTCACGGTGTGGTGCTCCGATTCTCTGGAGTGGTTCTGGCGGCAGCGGCGTCTTCCACCGCGCCGAGTTTGGCGAGGACCTGCTGGACGACACGGCCGGGGCTCCGGCCGTCGGTCCGCACCCTGATGGTTGCCGACTGCCGGTACAGAGGCCGGCGGCGACGCATCAGGTCGCGGTATTTCTGGGCGGGGTCTCCCCCGTTGAGCAACGGCCGTGAAGTGTTGTTGCCCGTGCGTCGCAGTCCCTCGGCGACACTGAGTTCGAGGTACACGACGTTGTGCCCGGCAAGTAGTTGCCGGGTCCGTTCCGACAGGATCGCGCCGCCTCCGAGCGAGACGATCCCGTCGTGCTGCGCCAGCGCCTCGGCGACCACGCGCTCCTCGATCTCGCGGAAGGCCGGTTCACCGTCCTGCTCGAAGATCTCCGGAATGGTGCGCCCGGTGGTGCGTTCGATCTCGGCGTCGGTGTCGAGCAGCGACAATTCGAGCGCCTGGGCGACTCGCCGGCCGATGGTCGACTTGCCCGCCCCCGGCGGACCGATGAGTACTGCGCGCGGCGCCATCTCTCTACCGCGGCGGGCGCGCCGCAATACCTTTCAGGTAGTGCTCGATGTTGCTCACCGTTTCGGGAAGCGAGTCACCACCGAACTTCTCCAGAGCAGCCTGCGCGACGACGAGCGCGACCATAGCTTCGGCGACGACACCCGCTGCGGGTACCGCGCACACGTCGGAACGCTGGTGGATGGCGACGGCTTCGTCGCCGGTTGTCATGTCCACGGTCGACAGGGCACGCGGGACCGTCGAGATCGGCTTCATCGCGGCACGCACCCGCAGGCTCTCGCCGTTGGTCATGCCACCTTCGATACCGCCTGCACGGTTGGTGGACCGGAGCACACCGTCGGCACCGGGACGCATCTCGTCGTGAGCGGCGCTGCCGCGTCGGCGCGCGGTCTCGAAGCCGTCACCGACCTCGACGCCCTTGATCGCCTGAATCCCCATGAGCGCCGCGGCAAGTCGCGAGTCGAGGCGTTCGGCGCCACTGACGAACGAACCGAGCCCGACGGGCAGGCCGTGGACGACGACCTCGACGATGCCGCCGAGAGTGTCACCATCACGCTTGGCCGCCTCGATCTCGGCGATCATCGATTCCTCGGCGGCCTTACCGAACGCACGCACCGGGCTCGCGTCGATCGCCGCGAGATCGTCGGCGCCGGGTTCCGGACCGACGTACGGGTCGGATGCTCCGATGGAGATCACGTGGGAGACGACCTCGGCACCGAACGCCTGCCGGAGGAAGTTGCGGGCCACGGTTCCGGCCGCGACGCGCGCCGCAGTCTCTCGTGCACTCGCTCGTTCGAGCACCGGGCGGGCATCGTCGAATCCGTACTTGAGCATGCCCGAGAAGTCGGCGTGTCCGGGACGGGGACGGGTGAGCGGGGCGTTGCGGGCCTGACCCTCGAGCAATTCCGGCGCGACCGGATCGGCGGACATGATGGTTTCCCACTTGGGCCATTCGGTGTTGCCGATCTCGATGGCGATCGGGCCGCCGAGCGTGCGCCCGTGCCGGACGCCTCCGATGATGGTGACCTTGTCGGCCTCGAACTTCATGCGGGCGCCGCGGCCGTAGCCGAGCCGCCGGCGCGCGAGCTGCTCTGCGATGTCGTCCGATGTCACCTCGACAGCAGCAATCATCCCCTCGAGCATCGCGACGAGGGCGGGACCATGGGATTCTCCAGCAGTTATCCAACGCAGCACACCCTTATCCTTCCACGCGCGCCGCCCGCTCGGTGACGCCACCCCTGGTCACGGCTCCAGGCACAATCCGAGCATCGCGGCGGCGCACATGGACGGTCCGTGCGGCACCCCGGGCGGCGCGGGGTCCGGGCAGGGAACCCGGCGGTGCACGAGGCCGAGAACCGCGGCGGCCAGCACGGTCAGGACGGACGGGAGCAACGCCGCGACCAGCCACGCACGGGCGCCCACGACCGCGGTGGCCCCTCCGAGTGCAACGGCGAGTTTCACGTCGCCGGCGCCCAGCGACCGCGGCGACACCAGGTGCACGACGAGCATCGGTGCCGTCATCAGCGCGGCGCCCGCCAGCGCCGCACCGCCGTGACCGGTGATCCCCGAGACGGAGAGCACCGTGACTCCACCGCCGAGGGTTGGAAGGTTCGGCAGACGCCGGACCAGGATGTCGACGGTGGCCAGGGCGACGCTCCACCAGCCCAGGACCGCGAAGGCGAGGACCGCGAGCGGTGTGCCGGCCGACGACGCGACCGCGCCGATCACCGCGCACGCGATCTCACACATCCCCGCCGCAGGAACTCGGCCCGCAGATCGAGCCGCCGACGCGTACACCGCCGACCCTGCCGCGGCACCCGCGACCATCCCCGCCACGATCGTCATCACGGGCACGAGCGTGCCCCGCCGTGCCGCGCACCGGAGGCCGCCCGACGTCGCAACCGGCGTTCCGGGGAGAAACACGGGCCCTGTGGACAACCCGAATCCGGTGCAGAAGCGGCGGACTCTGGGAGCATCGGCGGAGAGGTCTCCCCGGTCACCGGAAGGAACGCTGGACATGGAGCTTTCGTCGATCCTCGAGCACGTCGGTTCTGCGATCGACGTCGTGGGTGTCGCGGCCATCGTGCTGGGCGCCGCCGTCGCCACCTGGACTGCGGTGGCGGCTCGGGTGCGTTCGCCGGGGATCGCGGTCTACGAGCAGTACCGGCGCAGCCTGGGCCGCTCGATCCTGCTCGGCCTGGAATTCCTGGTGGCCGCGGACATCATCAAAACCGTGGCGGTCACGCCGACGTTCACGTCGGTCGGGGTGCTCGCGCTGATCGTGCTGATCCGGACCTTCCTGAGCTGGTCGCTGCAACTCGAGATCGACGGTCGCTGGCCCTGGCAGCGCGGAAAGCAGTCCGACGCGCCCGTCACACCTCCGGCGTCGTGACCGTCAGGGTGGTTGTCACCGCCACGGCTGCCGGAGTGCTCGACGCTCACAGGGCAGAGCCACCCGTGAGTTCGTCGCGCCGGCTCAGCAGGAATGCGCGCTCGACGTCGTTGGCCGCGCGGTCCGCGGCGGCGCCGTAGGCGGCCGCAGCGTCGCGTGAAAGACCGAGGCGACGCAACATGTCCGCGCGCGCCGCGTGGAAGACGTGGTAGCGATCGAGATCGAGTTCACCGACGAGGCGCAGTGCCACCTCCGGCCCCTCGATCTCGGCGAGGGCGACGGCCCGGTGCAACGCCACGACGGGAGTGGGCTGCACGGCGAGCAGATGATCGTAGAGCGCCACGATCTGCACCCAGTCCGTTGCCGACACCGTCGTCGCATCGGCGTGCACGGCAGCGATGGCCGCCTGCAGTTGGTAGGGCCCGGGGCGATTCTCCTGCAGGCAGCGCCGCACGAGGGCGTGCCCCTCGTGGATCAGGCTCCGATCCCACATTGAACGATCCTGGTCCGCAAGGAGGATCAGCCGTCCGTCCTGGGCCGTCCGGGCAGGTCTGCGCGATTCACCGAACAGCATCAGCGCCAGCAGCCCGATCGTCTCGAGATCCTCGGGCAGGAGTTCACGCAGTTGCCGCACGAGCCGGAGCGCCTCGGCTCCGAGGTCGGTATCGCCGAGATCCGCTCCTCCGCTGGCGGTGTGGGACTCGGTGTAGATGAGGTACAACACCGCGTGCACCGCGCTCAGCCGGTCGGGCAGGTCGGCGGCGGACGGGGTACGGAAGGGGATCCGGGCATCGCGGATCTTCGCCTTCGCTCGTGAAATACGCTGCGCCATCGTGGATTCCGGAACAAGGAATGCTCGCGCGATCTGTACGGTGCCGAGGCCCCCGAGAAGCCTGAGGGTGAGCGCCACCTGCGTCGCCGGAGCGAGCGAGGGATGACAGCACGTGAAGATGAGACGCAGACGGTCGTCGGGTAGACCCGGCTCGTCGAGAGCGCTGACGTCCGGAGTGCTGTATTCCGGCGTGCCCCGCAGTCTCGCTGCGTCCGCGTGCCGGGCGTCCCGCATGTTCTCCCGCCGGGTGTGGTCGATGGCGCGTCGCCGTGCGGTGGTGATGATCCAGCCGGCCGGACTCGGCGGGATCCCCTCCCCCGGCCAGCGGTTCACCGCGACGGTGAACGCCTCCTGCACCGCGTCTTCGGCGAGGTCGAGGTCGTCGAAGACGCGGGTGAGGACGGACACCGCACGTCCGTACTCGTCGCGGAAGATCCGATCGATCTGTGTCGAAGTGACCGTCATCGGACTCAGCCGGACGACACCCACTGCAGGGGACGCACCTCGACGGGCAGAGTGGTGGCCTCCGCGAGCTTGTGACCCCACACGAGCGCGGCATCGAGATCCGGCGCTTCGATTACGTCGAAGCCCCCGAGGTGTTCCTTGCCTTCGATGTAGGGCCCGTCGGTCGTCACGACGCCCCGGCTCCCGTTACGGACGACGGTGGAGGTGCTCGGCGCGTGGAGTCCTCCCGAGAAGACCCACGCCCCGGCCTCGCGCAGTTCGCCTTCGAGCGCCTGAACCCGTCGCATGATCGGTTCGAGTTCCTCGGGCGGCGGCGGATCGCCATCGGGTTGATAGATGCTGAGCAGGTACTGGACCATTGCCGGATTCCTTCTCTGCGGTGGCCGGCTGTTCCGGCCGCTCATCTACTACACGAACGATAGGCGGCAGATTCGACATCCACCGGCACAAAGGCGACAACCGGGCGCGGAAGGCATGCACTCCGCCTACGGTGAAGCCATGGAGTGGTCGAAGGCCCTCGGCATCCCGGCTGCGGCACTGGCCGCGGTGGCGTCCTACGACTTGCTTCAGCGGAAGCACTCGCTGTTGCGGAACTTTCCCGTCGTCGGACACGGACGGCACCTGCTCGAGGCTGTCGGGCCCGAATTGCGGCAGTACATCATCACCCGCAACGACGAGGAGCGCCCCTTCACCCGCGACCAGCGCCGGTGGGTCTACGCCTCGTCGAAGCAGGAGAACAACACATTCGGATTCGGCACCGACAACGACGTCGAGTACACCGACGGGTACACCATCATCAAACACCGCACGTTCTCGCAGGTCCCCGCGTCGGGTGCGCCGCAAAGCGGGGAGGGGCTCGAGGTTCCCTCGGCGAAGATCCTGGGCGGCCCCCGGGGCAGGGCGAAGGCCTTCCGTCCGCAATCGTTCGCCAACATTTCGGGGATGAGTTTCGGGTCGCTGTCCTCCGCCGCGGTGACCGCACTCAACAAGGGCGCTGCCGGCGCAGGCTGCCTGCACAACACCGGTGAAGGTGGGCTGTCGCAGTATCACCGTCACGGTGGCGAGCTGATCTTCCAGATCGGCACGGCATACTTCGGGTGCCGCGACGAGGAGGGCCGGTTCGACCTCGCCCGGCTCGTCGCGCTCACCGAGAGTGCGCCGGTCAGAGCCCTCGAGATCAAGCTCAGTCAGGGCGCCAAGCCAGGGCTGGGCGGTCTGCTCCCCGCCGCCAAGGTCACGCCCGAGATCGCCGGGATCCGCGGTGTGGAGATAGGCCGGGACGTGGTGAGCCCGTCCCGGCACACGGCCTTCCACGACGTCGACAGCATGCTCGATTTCGTCGAGCTCATCGCCTCGGCGACCGGTCTTCCTGTGGGAATCAAAGCGGCAGTGGGAGATCCGACCTTCTGGCAATCACTGGTGAAGTCGATGCGCAGCGGCGAACGAGGCGTGGACTTCGTGACGATCGACGGCGGCGAAGGTGGCACGGGAGCGGCGCCGCTCGTCTTCACGGACGCGGTCTCGTTGCCGTTCCGCAGCGGCTTCGCGCGGGTCTACCGGCATTTCGCCGAAGCCGACCTCGCCGAACGTGTCACGTTCGTCGGGTCCGGCAAGCTCGGTATGCCCGACAACGCCGTCGCCGCATTCGCGCTCGGCTGCGACATGCTCAACGTCGCGCGCGAACCGATGTTCGCACTGGGGTGCATCCAAGCGCAGAAGTGTCACACCGATACCTGCCCGACCGGGGTGGCCACCCACAACCGGTGGCTGGAGCGAGGACTCGACGTTCCGTCCAAGGCCGCACGAGTCGAGGGTTATCTGCGGGCGCTGCGACGGGACGTATTCAAGGTGGCGGAAGCGTGCGGGGTCGCTCACCCGGCGCTGATCGGCGCCGAGGACGTCGAGGTCGCCGACGGCAACCGCCGGTCGGTCACCCTCGCCGAACTCTACGGCTACCGCGACGGGTGGGGGTTGCCGAGCCGCACCGACCGCGAGGAGATCATCCGGATCATGACGACCCGGGTGCCCGGGTCGGACGGTGGCGAGGGCTCACCGGGAGCCTCGACCGCTCCCCCGCGCCCGTGACTGCACCGATCGTCGAACCCGGTCCCGGTCAGACGTAGTCGAGACCCACCGCGCGGGCCATCGCCTCCCGGGGCGCCGGCAGGCCGGTGAACTGTTCGACCTGCCCGAACGCCTGGTTCAGGAGCATGTGCAGACCACTGACGACGACGCTTCCGCGGGCGTTCGCCGCAGTTGCGAGAGGAGTCGGCCACGGGTCGTAGATCGCGTCGAGGATGAACGGCGCTCGGGCGAGCACGTCGGCATACGGTGCCGCCGCGGCAGCCGGCACGGTGCTGACCATGACATCCGCGTCCGCGCACACCTGTCCGAGATCGGCGGCGTCGAACGGCACCCATTGCGCGTCGACGTCGGCGCCGAGGCAGTCGAAGGTGGCGCGGGCACGACCTTCGTCGCGCGCGACGAC
>JAEZDV010000171.1 GCA_023417985.1 Actinomycetes bacterium
GCCGACCCACGCGAACCGCTCGACCTCATCCACGAGGCCACCGCGGCCGCTCTGCCCGACACCGGTGCCGACCGCGACGACCTCGTCTCGCGCATCGACACCATCCGGGCCGTGAAGACGGCAAGCTGGTCCTACGACGATCTGCCGGGTCTGCTCGGCGCACGTCTCGGTGTCGACGCCGTCCACACGTCGACCACTCCCATCGGCGGGCACTGGCCGGCAGCGCTGCTCGACCGCGTCGCCCGCGACATCGCCGACGGCACGAGTGCTGTCGCACTGCTCGTCGGTGGCGAGGCACAGGCCTCGGTGACCAACGCGTTCAAGGCGGGCACCGACCCGGCCTCGCTCGGCTGGACGACCGCTCCCGGCGGCCCGCCCGCATTCGACCCGGACGACCTGGGCAGCCCGGCCATGCAGCGCGCGGGAATGATCGCACCGACCCGCGTCTACCCCCTCTTCGAGAACCGGCTCAGCCACGAGCTCGGGCACACGCGCGAGGAGTCGATCGACTGGTCTGCCCAGCTCTACGCAGCCTTCTCCGAGATCGCCGGCAACAACCCGGCCGCCTGGAACCCCACGCTGCGCACCGCCGACGACATCCGCACCCCCGGCCCCGGCAACCGCATGGTCACCGACCCGTATCCGCTGCTGTGCAACGCGATGCCGTTCGTCGACCAGGCAGCGGCCGTGGTCGTCACCTCACTCGCGACGGCACGCGAACTCGGGGTCGCCGACGACCACGTGCTCTACGTGTGGGGTGGTGCCGGCGCCACCGAGACGCCGGACGTCCTCGCTCGCGGCGACCTCGGCCGTTCCGCCGCCCTGGCGGATTCCCTGCGCCGCACCCTCGCCGCCACCGACCTGAAACCGGCCGATTTCGACATCGTCGACGCGTACAGCTGCTTCCCCGTCGTCCCGAAACTGCTCGTCGAGCACCTGGGTCTGCCGCGCGACACGGTTCCGTCCGTCACCGGTGGGCATTCGTTCTTCGGCGGTCCGCTCAACAGCTACACGCTGCATTCGATCGTCGCGGTCGCGCAGCGCCTCCGCCGCGACGGTGAACTCGCCCTCGTGCACGGCAATGGCGGATATCTGACGTACCAGCACGTCGTCGTGCTCGGATGCGCTCCGCACACCGACGGTTACGTGGGCGATCCCGAACCCGTCCAGTTGCCCGCGACCGCCCCCGAAGCGGCGCAGGACTACACCGGCGACGTCGAGATCGTCACCGCCACCGCAGAATACGGGCGTGACGGCAACCCGTCCGTCGGATTCCTCGTCGGCACCACCCCTGACGGCAGGCGAGTGTCGGGCCACACCGACGCCGCAGGTGCCGCGGTCCTGTCGGCCGGCGCAGACCTCATCGGCACCGTCGTCCACGTGACCGACAACGGCGGGCAACTCACCGTCGCCCGCATCGAGACCATTTCCTCCGAGGAGCACCCGCAGTGACCGAACCGATCGTTCTCGTCGAGCAGCGCGACCACACACTGATCGTCACCATCAACCGGCCCAAGGCCGCGAACAGCATCAACGCCGACGTGCACCGCGCGCTCGGAGAGGCATGGGAACGCGCAGCCGACGACCGTACGGTCCGCGCCGTGGTCCTCACAGGTGCGGGCAACGCCGTGTTCTGCGGCGGAGCCGACCTGAAGGCACTCGGTACGGCAGGTCCGGACGGGGTCACTCCCCCCGAGACAGCGCACTGGGGATTCGCGGGCGTCGTCAAGCACCACATCGCGAAGCCGATCATCGCAGCAGTGAACGGCACCGCGCTCGGCGGCGGCACCGAACTCGCCCTCGCCAGTGACCTCGTGGTCGCTTCCGAGACAGCCGAATTCGGCCTCCCCGAAGTTCATCGCGGGCTCATCGCCGGAGCGGGCGGCGTGTTCCGCATCGGGCAGGCGATTCCCCGGGCGATCGCGATGGAACTCGTCCTCACCGGTAAGCCGATGCCGGCGGCCGAGGCACTGCGCTGGGGCCTCGTCAACCGCGTCGTGCCGCAGGCCGACGTGCTGACCACCGCACTCGATCTCGCCGCGCAGATCGCCGCCGGCGCGCCACTGGCCGTGCAGGCGAGCAAGACCGTCGCTCGCGGCATCGTCGACGGACACGTCTCGTCCGAAGACCAGTCGTGGGACTTGACCGAGAAAGCCCTCGCTCGGCTGACCACCAGCGCCGACACGCTCGAAGGCGTCATGGCGTTCATGCAGAAGCGCGAACCCGTCTGGAAGGGCGAATGACGATGACGACCACCGAGGTCCTGCGCTGGGACACCGACGAGCAGAAGGCGCTGCGGCAACTCGCCGCGGACTTCACCCGCAAGGAGATCGTCCCCCATCTCGACGCCTGGGAGCGCGAGGGTGCCATCCCGCGCGAACTCCATCGCAAGGCAGCGGAAGCCGGACTGCTCGGCGCATCCGTCTCCGAGGAGCACGGCGGGTCCGGCGGCAACGCCCTCGACATGCTCACCATCCTCGAGCAGATCATCCTGTCGGGGGGATCGTCGGGGCTGATCTCGGCGCTGTTCAGCCACGGCATCGCCACTCCGCACATCATCGCGTCCGGCGACACCGACCTCATCGATCGGTACGCGCGGCCCGCACTCGAGGGCACGAAGATCGGCTCGCTCGCGATCACCGAGCCCAGCGGCGGTTCGGATGTCGCGAACATCCGCACCACCGCGCGGCGTGACGGTGACGACTACGTCATCAACGGCGCCAAGCTCTACATCACCTCCGGCACCCGCGCGGACTTCGTCACGACCGCCGTCAGGACGGGTGACGCCGGAGCAGGCGGTATCTCCCTGATCGTCGTTCCCACCGACACACCGGGTTTCACGGTCTCGCGCAAGCTCGACAAGATGGGCTGGCTGTGCTCGGACACCGCCGAACTGTTCTACGACGACGTGCGGGTCCCCGCGTCGAACCTCGTCGGCGCGGAGAACTCCGCCTTCGGCCAGATCGCCCAGCAGTTCCAGGGCGAGCGACTGTCGCTGGCTTTCCAGGCCGTGGCCACCGCCCAGCGCTGCTTCGATCTGACCGTCGAGTGGGTCAAGTCCCGGGAGACCATGGGACGGCCGCTGTCCAAGCGTCAGGTCGTCCGGCACCGTCTCGCCGAGCTCGCCACCGAAATCACTGCCGCACAGACGTTCTGCCGCTCGGTTGCGGAGCGCTGGGTCAACGGGGAGAGCATGCTCCTCGAGACCTCGATGGCCAAGAACAACGCGGTGAAGGTCTGCGACACCGCCGTCATGGAGGCGGTTCAGCTCGCCGGCGGTATCGGGCTCATGCGCGAAAGCGAGGTCGAGCGTCACTTCCGCGATGCCCGCGTCCTCGGAATCGGCGGTGGCACCACCGAAATCATGAACGAGATCATCAGCAAGCTGTTGGGTCTGTAACCCGCAACCCGGCGATCGTGCCGACGGCCGGGCATCCGGCC
>JAEZDV010000186.1 GCA_023417985.1 Actinomycetes bacterium
GACGCCGGCGTCAGACGATGCAGGCACCGGTTTCCACAGGTGCGAACACCGAACCGGCCAGCTGGAGCTGCCGGCTGATCTCCCCGGCTGTGAGCACGAATCCCGTGTCCGAATCGTCGATCGCCGCGCCGAACACCATGCCCAGGACGAGACCCTGCGCATCGACGAGCGGTCCACCGGAATTGCCCTGCCGGATCAGGCCACGCACCGTGTACACCTCGCGTTCGACCGTTCCGCTGCGATAGATGTCGGGTCCTTGCAGGTCCAGGATCTCGCGGATCCTCGCGGCACTCGCCGTGTACGGCCCGCCACCCGGATACCCGAGGACGATGGCGTTCTCGCCCGATTCGGCGGGCACGGGCGCGAAGGTCAGCGGTGCTGCCTCGAGGCCCGGCACCGAGAGGATCGCGACGTCCACCGCGGGATCGAACAGCACGACCGACGCGTCGAGCACACCCTGTTCGGTATCGACGGTCACGGCAGCGGTTCCCGCAACGACGTGCGCGTTGGTCATCACCCGTTCCGGAGCGACGACGAAGCCCGTCCCTTCGAGAGCCTTCTGGCAACTCGGCGCGAGCCCGTTGATGCGCAGGACGCTCGGATGCAGTTCGGCGGGGACCGGGCTGTCGAGGAGCGCGGCGTCGGGGATCGCGACTTCGGTGATCGGGGTCCTGCCGAACGGTCCGATCACTTCGGGCAGTCCCGAGGTGTCGAGCAGAGCCGAGAATTCGTTGGGGATCGCGCGCATCCAGTCGGGGGCGAACTCGTCGACCGTGCCGAGGACGTGAGATCCCCGTACCGCGGCGGACACTGCGGGCTGGGTCGTGGCCGTGAGCGGAATGGCGAGCAGCCAGGCGGCGACGAGCACGGCGACGGACTGCAGACCCGCGCCGACGACGCTGTCGACGGCCCGGACGCCGGGGCTGTGGATGCTGCTGCGGGCGGCCCTGCCGAGGACCATCCCGGCCACTTCGCCGATGACGACGAGCACCACGATCAGTGCGATGCCGGCGAGTATGCGCGTACGGCCCTCTTCGACGTGGACGAGGACGTGCGGCGCGATGAGGATGCCGGCGACGGCACCGAGGAGCACCCCGAGGAAGGCAAGGGCCGACGCGACGGCGCCCTGCCTCAGTCCCGACGATGCCGCTACGACGACGATCAGCACGATGATCAGGTCGAGCCAACCGGATCCGGTCACGGTTCGACCACCTCGGCCTCCATTTCGGCGAGCACGACGTCGAGGTCACGAACGTCGTGGTGATCCCATTCGATTTCCCATCCGGAGACGGCGAACAGTCCTGCGAGCACTCCGGCGGTGAAGCCCCACACGAGCATCCCCTCGACTCGGAAGGCCGGGCCCCGGTACCCGAGTGCGTGTCGTACCTGGAAGCGATTGCGCGGATCGAGCAGGTCGTGGAGCGACACGCGCACCACACGGGCGGTCTCGGCGGGATCGACCACACCGACGGGACTGGGCCGTTCCCAGTACGCGATCACCGGCGTCACATCGAAGCCCGACGGCGGGATGAACAATTCGGGTAGCACCGCGAGCGGCCGCACGCCGGTGGGGTCCAGCCCGGTTTCCTCCTCGGCTTCGCGCAGGGCGGTGTGCTCGGGTCCTTCGTCGCCGGGATCGGCGGCACCACCGGGAAACGCGACCTGCCCGCTGTGCTGACGCAGCGTGGCCGCGCGCTGGGTCAGCAGCACGTCGGCGTCGGCGGGCAGTCCGCCGCGGGCGAGCGGATCGGGCGTCGGCGAACCGCCGAAGAGCACCAGGACGGACGCTTGGCGGACGTGGATGCCGGCCGGTGCGCGCCGGTCGAGGATCGGATTGTCGTCGTGCGGATCCTTCGGTTCGAGGGTCGAGACCTTCCGCAACCAGTACGGCGTCATACGGCCACCCCCAGATATTCGTCGACCACCGCGGCGACCTCTTCGGCCGAGTGGAAGGGCTGCGGCAGCACCTTGGCCACCGAGCCGTCAGCGCGCAGCAACACCGTCACGGGCAGGACCGCGGGGGCGGAGGTCGCCGCCGGCACACGCCCGGAACCGTCCTGTACACCGGGCAGGTGCACGTCGTACTCGATCAGCTTGTCGAGCGCATTCGCCTCGTTGGGGTCGGCGTGCACGGTCACCACGTTCACAGCATCCCCGGCACGTTCCGCGAACGTTTCGAGGACGGGCAGTTCCTCGGCGCACGGGCCGCACCACCACGCCCACAGGTTCACCACGGCCGGCTTGCCCGCGAGAGCGGACGCCAGGTCCACCGTGGAACCGTCGCCCACGCATTCGAACGTCAGTCCCGCCAGCGGCCCGGTCCCGGGTGTTCCGGATGCGGCGGGGCAGGAATCCAGAGCGGCGGCTTCCCGCAGCGGTGCGAGGGCCTGCGGAGTGTCCTGAGCGCGGCGGTCGACGGGTGGGGCCGAGGTGGCGGAACCGGTCGCAGACGGAGTCGGCGCCTCGTCGTTGTCGCGCGGCCAGATCGCGACGATCAGCGCGATGACCACGACCAGTGCTGCCAGGCTCCACCGGCCTGCGGACGAAGGGTGCACGTGCGTCACCGACCGGCGAGCTCGAGCAGATGCTCGGTCTCCGGTCCCTTCACCAGCGCAGCGGCGGTCGGCGGATCGGTGGGTCCGATCCCGTAGGACGGGCAGTCCTTGGCGAGCACGCACACTCCACATGCGGGCTTGCGGGCATGGCAGACACGACGGCCGTGGAAGATCACCCGGTGCGACAGCACGGTCCAGTCCTTGCGCTCGATGAGCTCACCCACCTCGCGCTCGATCTTGACGGGGTCGGTTTCCGTGGTCCACTTCCATCGGCCGACGAGCCGCGCGAAGTGAGTATCGACGGTGATTCCCGGCACATCGAACGCGTTTCCGAGAATGACGTTTGCGGTCTTGCGTCCGATACCGGGCAGGCTGACGAGATCTTCCAGTCGCTTCGGGACCTCGCCGTCGAAACGCTCGAGGAGTGCCTGCCCCAGGCCTATGAGCGAGTTCGCCTTGTTGCGGAAGAACCCGGTGGTGCGGATGAATTCCTCGAGCTCGGTCCGGTCGGCTTCGGCGTACGCGCGGGCATCGGGATACCGGGCGAAAAGTGCGGGAGTCACCTGGTTGACGCGCACATCCGTGCACTGCGCCGACAGGATCGTCGCGACGGCGAGTTCGAGAGGTGTCGTGAAATGGAGTTCGCAGTAGACGTGCGGAAACGCTTCCGCGAGCCGCCGGTTCATCCGTCGCGCGCGGCGAACCAAGGCGAGCCGGGATTCGGGGCGGGGAGCCGCACCCAACACTCGACGGGGAGCCTGATCGGAGCTCTCGGACGGGGTCGCATGCACCTGGACCACTGTACGGAAACCTCTCTGCTTCGATCCGACCCCGTGTCTCATCTGAGACCTGACCCGTGTTTACTTCCCCCTATGCAAGCTCTCGCTGTGGTGCTTTTCCCAGTGCTGCTGACGCTGTTCGCACTCGCCATGGAGCGCGTCGAATCCCGTTTGAGTCGGCTCTCCGTCCGTGAGGACGAGGTCGAGGAGTTCCTCGACCAGGCCGACCAGGGCGACGTCGCCACGCTCGCGCGCGAAGGTTTTCCGGGGGCGCTCGCCCGGTTCCACCGTCGTCGTCGCCGCGAATCGAGCGAGCCGGACGGCAGCGCCTCCCATCACGGCCTGGGGACGCGCCACGCAAGCTGACACGCAAACCCGCCTTTAGCCTGGGACAAGGTTTTCCGCACCCTGAACACCCGATCCGTGGTGTCGGTCACTCATGCCTGACGTCGGCACAGTAGAATGGTGATTTGTACGCCTGACAGGTGACTCCGTCGGATGCCCGCGGACGTGCAGATGAGTAGCAAGACGACGTTTTTTCATTTCCCAAAAGGAGCGCACGTGGACGAGGTCCTGGCCAGAGCAGGCATCTTCCAAGGAGTCGAGCCCTCTGCGGTTGCGGCGCTGGTCAAAGAGCTTCAGCCGGTCGATTTCCCCCGTGGCCATGTCATCTTCAACGAAGGTGAACCCGGCGACCGCCTGTACATCATCGTTTCCGGCAAGGTAAAGCTCGGCCGCCGCTCGCCGGACGGTCGCGAGAACCTGCTCACCATCATGGGCCCGTCCGACATGTTCGGCGAGTTGTCCATCTTCGACCCGGGTCCCCGTACGTCCACCGCGACGACTGTGACCGAGGTGCGTGCCGTCAGCATGGACCGCGAGGCCCTCAAGGCGTGGATCGATCAGCGTCCCGAGATCGCCGAGCAGCTGCTGCGCGTTCTCGCACGTCGCCTGCGCCGCACCAACAACAGCCTCGCCGATCTCATCTTCACCGACGTCCCCGGTCGCGTTGCCAAGGCTCTGCTGCAGCTTGCACAGCGTTTCGGCACGCAGGAAGCGGGCGCCCTGCGCGTCACGCACGACCTGACGCAGGAAGAGATCGCTCAGCTCGTCGGCGCGTCGCGTGAGACCGTCAACAAGGCGCTCGCCGACTTCGCACACCGCGGCTGGCTGCGCCTCGAGGGCAAGAGCGTCCTGATCTCCGACTCGGAGCGGCTGGCGCGCCGCGCCCGCTGATCGCGCGAGCGACAGCACCGAACGACTCGAAGCCGCCCGATCCCACGTGGGG
>JAEZDV010000226.1 GCA_023417985.1 Actinomycetes bacterium
GTCCACGCCCCCCGCTCGGACCTCGCCCGCAGCACGGACCACGTCCCCAGGACGGGCCGCCGCGTCCCCCGGTGGGCCCTCGCCCCCAGGACGGTCCACGCCCCCCGCTCGGACCTCGCCCGCAGCACGGTCCACGTCCCCAAGGCGGTCCCTACCCGCAACAGCCGCCCAATCCTCGACCGCGGCCGCAGCCCGGTCAGAACGTCCAGCAACCACCGGCACGACCGGCGGGGCAGGCCCGTCCGACCGGACGGGCGCCCGAGGCGCCGACCGATCCGGAGGCGGACCACCCGGACGACCCGAACGATCCGAACGGCGGCAGGCACGACAGCGACGCCGGGCGTCCGATCAGCGTCAGCGAACTGATCGCACGCCAGCGGCGTCCCTGATCCGGGGCCGAGCGACGTCGGCGAGGAGTCTCAGGCGCCGTTGATGAACTTCCGCAGCCGCGTGGCGAACGGATGCGTGACGTTGACGTTGCCGCAGAAGACCTTCCCGACCACGACGAGGTGGAGCGGGCCGAACGGCGCACCTCCGCGCACCTTGGTGGTGGCGCTGGACGCGACGGTCTCGACACCGTTGATGTCTGCTGTCGCTTCGGCGGGAAGCACGATCGAGATCGAGCTGAACGAGTCGTTCACCTCGATCCGCACGACCTGCGTCTGCATGACGGCCTCGGTGAAGTCGAGAGTGACCGACGACGCGAAAGTGTCGAGACGGATGACCGACGGAACGTCCCATCTGCCCTTGCGGGTCAGGGACGACAGACGTCCCTTGAGCACGAGCGGACCACCCGGACCTGCTGCCGGGTATGCCGGAGCGCTGCCGGCATGCGGCTGGACGGGGAACGTCGGCACCGCCTGTGGGAGGTACTCGGGACGCATCTGGATGCCGGGAAGGTCGACGAGGACCTGATTCAGATCACCGCGGGTCTTGGCTGCCAGAACGGTGTCCATCCGTTCGGTGAACTCGCCGAGCGAGAGCATTCCCTGTCCTACGGCTCGCTGGAGAAGCTCACCCACATGTTCGCGTTCGGCGTCGGATACGCGTAGATCCTTCGGGTCCATGCGTACAGAATAGGATCCGCGACACAGATCGTCCCGCCCGGAACGTCCTTTCTTCCGCCGTGCGGCCGCGTGTGAGGACGCCGGGACGAACGAGAATCACGTCACTCCGCGCGCCGAAGGTGACCACCGCGCGCTGTGACCGTCCCGACAATGGTTTGATTTGAAGTCGTGCTGAGGTCCTATCGAGCCGTCGCCGCGACATTGCGTAGTCGCTGGCCTCTGTACATGGCCTCGATGGGCGCATCGAACCTGTTCGGCGCCATGCTGGTGTTCGCGTTCGTCCGGTACGGCGTGCCGTTCGCGGACGAGGATTTCAACGCCGTCGACCGTGTTCAGAACTTCACCGTGTTCGCGGTGTATCTCGCCTTCGCCGGCGTCGTCAGCCTCACGGCGGCCGCACTCATGCTGCGGTCGGTCGTGCGCTGGCAGTTGCGCGGTGGGCCACCCACCCGGTCCGAGCAGATGGCGGCATTGCACGCTCCGCTGAGACAGGCGATCGTGCACCTCGGGCTGTGGCTGCTCGGGGGCGTTCTGTTCGTGTTCCTCACCGCAGGGGAAACACCATCGCTCGCAGTGGCGGTGGCGATCACCGTCGCGATGGCCGCGACGAGCACGTTCGGCTTCACCTACATGCTCGGCGAGCGGATCCTGCGACCCGTCGCCGCCCGCGCGCTGAGCGAGGGCAACTTCGACCGCACGATGGCTCCGGGCGTCGGTACCCGGCTGGCGATGACGTGGGGTCTCGGCACCCTGATGCCTGTCGCGGGCATCGTGCTGCTGTGCGTCACCCAGATCACGACCGAATCGTCGTTCACGCCCGACGCGCTGGCTTATGCGGTACTCGCGCTCGCCGTGACGTCGATCCTGCTCGCCCTCGTGCTGTCGTTGCTGACCTCGGCGCAGATCTCCGACCCGATCAAACAACTGCGCTGGGCGATCGAACGGGTGCAGCGCGGCGCGTCGGCGGTGCAGGTCGAGGTGTTCGACGGCAGTGAGATCGGCCGGCTCCAGGTGGGGTTCAACCGGATGATGGCCGAAGCCGACGAGCGGCGGCGCCTGCGGGAGTTGTTCGGTCAGCACGTCGGCGAGGACGTCGCCCGGCGGGCGCTGCAGTACGGGACCGAACTCGGCGGGGAGACCCGCTACGTGGCGGTGCTGTTCGTCGACATGGTGGGATCGACCGCCACGGCCGCGGAGCGACCCCCCAACGAGGTCGTCGATCTCCTCAACGAGTTCTTCCGGGTGGTCG
This sequence comes from Actinomycetes bacterium, assembly GCA_023417985.1. Taxonomy (GTDB): domain Bacteria; phylum Actinomycetota; class Actinomycetes; order Mycobacteriales; family Mycobacteriaceae; genus Rhodococcus. The sequence continues at coordinate 2,317 of JAEZDV010000226.1, forward strand.
TGGAGGTCGTGGACCGGCACCACGGCTTCGTCAACAAGTTCATGGGCGACGCTGCCCTCGTGATCTTCGGTGCGCCTCTCGACCGGCCCGACGCCCCGACCGCAGCCCTCGCGGCAGCCCGCGAACTGCGCTTCGCGCTGGACGACATCACCGGACTCGACGTCGGCATCGGTGTCTCGGCCGGGCTGGCGGTGGCAGGCAACATCGGGGCGGCCGAGCGGTTCGAGTACACCGTGATCGGCGACCCGGTGAACGAGGCGTCGCGCCTCACCGAACTCGCCAAGCTCCGGCCGAGCCGGGTCCTCGCGTCGTCGAGCGCCCTGTATTTCGCCGACGACGACGAGCGCGGGCATTGGGAACTCGGGGACGAAGTGCAACTGCGCGGTCGGCGCAGGGTCACCCAGCTCGCCTCGCCCGTCCGGTATCCGAACGGTCGCCGTCCCGGCGGTGATGCCACCGAGCAGGCGGATCGATAGAGGGAGGTACGTCACCGGCGGACCTCATTTGCGCCATCTACATATCCACGTCGGTTACGGTGAATGGCGTGGCGCAGCCGCAGCAAGACCTCTCTGGCCCCGACGCCGCACCGCGCCGGGGCCGTTTCCTGTGGTTCAAGTGGCTGATCGCTGCAGCTCTCGTCGCCTTGCTCACGGTGGAGGTCATCTACCTGTGGCCGACGATGAGCGATTCGTGGAAGGCCCTAACAGAAATCCATTGGGGCTGGTTCGCGGCCTGCCTCGCGGCCCAGATGATCTCGCTGAGCGGCTTCGCGGGCGTCCAGCAGCGGCTGTTGCACGCGGGCGGTGTGCGAGTGGGCCATCTCCGCTCTGCGTCGGTCATCTACGGGAGCACCGCGATGGCGGTGACCCTGCCGGCCGGGCCTGTGTTCTCGACCGCCTTCACCTACAAGCAGACCCGCAAGTGGGGCGCGACCCCGGTGGTCGCGTCGTGGCAACTCGCGGTGTCCGGGGTCATCGCGGCGATCACCCTGGCGTCCGTGGGGGTCGCGGGCGCGTTCGCAGTGGGTACGCGCATCAGTCCCGTGACACTCGTTCTTTCGCTCGCCGGCCTCATCGTGCTGTTCTACGGGCTCCGCTACGTCGCCCGCAATCCATCGTCGATCGAGGCCGCGGGCACCCGCGTGATCGCCCGTGTCAACAGGTTCGTAGGAAAGCCCGAGGACACAGGTTTCAACTTGTTCGAGCGGGTGCTCGCGCAACTCGAGGCCGTGGAACTCGCACGACGCGACGCGGTCGCAGCGGTGGCGTGGTCCGCCGTGCACCGCGTTTTCGACGTCGCCTGCCTCGGCTTCGCGTGCTGGGCGGTGGGAGGTTCGCCGTCGGTCGCCGGACTGTGCATCGCGTTCGCCGCGGCCAAGGCGGTGGGCAGCGTTCCGCTGGCACCCGGAGGACTGGGGTTCGTCGACGGCACTCTCATCGCGACGCTCACGGCCGCCGGCCTGACGGCGCCGCAATCGCTGGCCGCGGTGTTCGTGTACCGCGCGGTGAGCTTCGGCTTCGTGGCTCTCGCCGGCTGGAGCACGATCGCAGTCATGTACCGCGGGAGCAGCGCGGACGAGGACATCGACGCCGCAGCGGAGCGCGAGGAGCAGGATCGCAGTGCGGTCGCGCGCCGTCGCAAGCCGGTGGCCGCTCCGGATGCTGCGGTGCCTCGCCCGGACGCTGCCGAGGCTCTTCCGGACAGTGCCGCGCCTGCCCCGGGTGGCGGGGTGACCACTCCGGTCGATCCTGTGGCCACCGCCGACAACCCTGCGGTCCCTGCCGACGATCATGGGCGCCGGCCGGACAACGCCGAATCCGCGTGATCCCGATCACTTATTAGTTGCACACGCAACCAAATCGTGTCATGGTTGACCCATCAAGTTGAAGGTTCAACGATATGAGGAGTTCGCCATGACCACCGCCACCACCACCTTCCCCGGCCTGACCGCAGGAACCTGGGCGCTCGATCCCGTCCACTCGAACGTGGGCTTCACCGTCCGTCACCTCATGGTGAGCAAGGTCCGCGGCAGCTTCCAGGACTTCTCCGGCGCGATCACCGTCGCCGAGGACGGCACCGCATCGGTCCGCGCCGACATCCAGGTCGCATCCATCACCACGAAGAACGCCGACCGTGACGCGCACATCCGGTCTGCCGACTTCTTCGACGCCGAGCAGTTCCCGGTCGCATCGTTCGTCTCCACCGCGGTCCGTCCGGATGGCGACGACTACATCGTCGACGGTGAGTTCACCCTGCGTGGCGTCACCAAACCGGTCGAGCTGCGCCTCGAGTTCAACGGCGTGAACGCCGGCATGGGCAACGGCCCGGTCGCCGGATTCGATGCAACCACCGTCATCAACCGCAAGGACTTCGGCATCACCATCGAGATGCCGCTCGAGGGTGGCGGCGCCGTCGTCGGCGACAAGATCACCATCCACCTCGAGATCGAAGCCGGCCTGCAGGCCTGAGCGACCGAATCCCCACGGGCGTTCCTCCTCGCGGAGGGACGCCCGTCGGCGTCTGCGGAGCCCGTGCGCGCCGGGGCTACCCTGAAAGCCGTGAAGAAGTACGCTCCCGCGCTGGTCGCCGACGTGGTCCTCATCGTCGTGTTCGCTGCCCTCGGCCGATCCAGCCATGAAGAAGTCCTCGATCTCGTCGGTCTGGCAGGCACAGCATGGCCCTTCCTGGGCGGCCTGACCGTCGGCTGGTTCCTGGTCGTGTGGCTCTACCGCGACAAGTTCGACGCATTCGCCGCCGCACCGACCGGACTTCTCGTCTGGGTGAGCACCCTCGTCGTCGGCATGCTGCTCCGCGCCGCCACCGGTCAAGGCACCGCTACGGCCTTCATCCTGGTCGCGACCGGTTTCCTCGGGGTGACCCTGATCGGCTGGCGCGTCCTCGCCCGAGTGATGCGACGGTCCGAGATCCGGACGCGGTGAGGACAACCACTCGAAATTTTTCGAGATCGATTGGCTAGAGGTTGTCCTCCGGTGAAACAGTGGTTGTATGACAGACACTGCCGCTTCAGTGCCGGAGTCACGATCCGATACCAGATTTTTCGGCCAGCCGCTGGCGTTGGCGAACCTGTTCGGTGTCGAGATGTGGGAGCGATTCTCCTTCTACGGCATGCAGGGCATCCTCATCTATTACCTGTACTACTCGGTCGACCAGGGCGGGCTGGGGATCAGCAACGCCGCTGCGACCTCGATCGTCGGCGCCTACGGCGGCACCGTATATCTGTCGACGATCCTCGGGGGATGGATCGCCGACAGACTTCTCGGTTCCGAACGGACGCTGTTCTACAGCGCGTTCCTCATCATGTTCGGCCATATCGCGCTTGCGATCCTCCCCGGCTTCATGGGTGTGGGCGTGGGCCTCGTGCTGATTGCCGTGGGTAGCGGCGGGCTCAAAGCCACCGCCACGTCCATCGTCGGTGACCTGTACGACGAGAAGGACGAGCGCCGCGACGCCGGATTCTCCATCTTCTACATGGGCATCAACATCGGCGCCCTCGTCGGTCCGCTTCTCACCGGCTTCCTGCAGACTCGCCACGGGTTCCACTGGGGATTCGGCCTCGCCGCGGTCGGCATGGCCCTCGGGTTGCTGCAGTACACGCTCTATCGCAAGCATCTCGGCAACATCGGCAAGGTCGCTCCGAACCCGTTGCCCGCAGAAAGCCGGACGCGCGTCGCCGTGATCGGCGGCGCTGCGATCGTTCTGATCGTCATCCTCGCCGCCACCGGGATCATCTCCGCCGGCAGGCTGTCCGACATCGTCGTCACGCTCACCGTCATCGCGGCGATCAGCTACTTCGTCATCATCCTGTCCAGCAAGAACATCACCTCGGTCGAGCGGAGCCGGGTGCTCTCCTTCATCCCGATGTTCGTAGCGAGTGCCGTGTTCTGGTCGCTGTTCCAGCAGCAGTTCACGATGGTCGCGGTGTATGCCGATACCCGCCTCAACCGCGACCTGTTCGGCTGGGAGTTCCCGCCCTCGTGGGTCCAGTCCATCAACCCGGTGTTCATCATCGCGTTCGCAGGCGTCTTCGCGGCCATGTGGACCAAGCTCGGATCGCGCCAGCCGTCGTCGCCGATCAAGTTCGCAGCGGGCACGACCATCATGGGCATCGCATTCCTGTGCTTCATCCCGATGGCGGGTGGCGGCGCCAACAGCGCTCCGCTGCTCGGCCTGGTCGGTATCCTGCTGCTCTTCACGTTCGCCGAGTTGCTGCTGTCGCCGGTCGGCCTGTCGCTGACGACGAAGCTCGCGCCGAAGAGCTTCCACACGCAGATGGTCGCGTTGTTCTACCTGTCGGTCGCGCTCGGCAGTTCGCTGGCCGGCACACTCGCCGGGTTCTACGACCAGAACAACGAAGTGCCCTACTACCTGTGGATCGGCGGCGCCTCGATCGCGGTCGGCGTGGCCCTCGCGGTGGGCTCGCCGTGGATCAAGAAGCTGATGCACGGCGTGAACTGACGGTCTCCGGACGGTCTCGCTGCGACCTTGCCTCGCATCACGCGAAGGCGAGCCACGCGGCGAGACCGAATCCGGCGATCGCGACCCCTACTCGGAGCAGGGCCGGCGGGATCCGCGCGACCAGCGGCGGTCCGCACCACCCGCCCGCGAACGCCCCGATCGCCATGGCGAGGGCGGCGGGCCAGTGCACCGGACCGAACAGGGCGAAGCCGATCGCCGCGACGAGGTTCGCGGTGCCGAGCAGATAGCTCTTGAGAATGCTCGCGCGCCAGATGCTCTCGGACGTGCAGATCAACGTCACCGCAAGAATCATCACGCCGGCACCCGCACCGAAGTAACCGCCGTAAACGGCGACCACGAACAACGCGGCCGCAAACGTGCGCGGCAGGTCACGGCCTTGCGCCAGCGCGCGGATGCGGGGTTGCAGCAGCAGCGCGAGCGACGCGAGCGCCACCAGATACGGCACGACGGCCTCGAACGACCCAGCCGGCGCGGCGAGCAGCACCCACGCACCGAGCGCACCCCCCACCGCCGCATATGCCGTCCACCGCCACACCCGCGGCCCGGTATCGACGACCTCGCGCGCGGAATTGCTGAGCGCTCCCACTCCGACGCCGACCATCGCGACGGTGTTCGTCACGTTCGCCGCGACCGGGTGCAGGCCGGCGGCGAGCAGGGCCGGATACGACACGAGCGACGCCAGTCCGGTGACGAACCCGACGACCCCGGCGAAGAATCCCGCGACCACGAGCAGCAGCAGGTCGACGACGGTCACGAGGGCTGAACCTACCGCGTGTCCTGCACCGTCGTGTGTCCGGGCGAGCCGCTACCGGGGGCCGGTTGCGTCAGAAGAAGGCGCCTTCGGGTTGCGCGAGCTTGCTCAGGAACGTATCGGCGACCTTGATCGCGCGGTCGCCACCGTCTGCATCGGCGACGAACACCGCGAAGGCGATGTCGCCGCTGTACCCGTAGAACCAGCGGTCGTCTCCACCCGCGGCGGCGACACCCGACAATCCCGCGTGCCGGCGAAGGAACGAGGCCGGGCCCTTCTGCACGTTGTCGGCCATCATGCCGCGCATCGCGTCGATGACGTGCGGCGGAAGCGCGTCGACCGGATCGTTGATCGTCGGGGGCTGGCCCTGCACGATCGACGGTGCGACCGCCTCGCCACGTGCCACCGATGCCGCGAGGACTGCCGCGCCGAAAGGACTCATGAGCGCGTCGTCGTTGTCGGATCCGGCGAACTGCACCACCCCGGATCGGGTGTTCCCGATCTCGCTGGTCTGGAATTCGAAGCCCGGCACCGTGACGTCGAGGCCGAGACCGAGCCTGCGTGCCGTCTCCGCGAGATCCTCCGAGCTGACATCGCCGCTGCCGATTCCCTTGTCGAGTCCCGCGGCGAGTCGCACCGGGTCGAGGGTGCCGCCCGCCGGATACATCCCGTGCGTGGCGACCGGGCCGAGTTCCATGGCCCAGTTGTTCACGTCTGCGGCGAGAACTCCGCCCGTGGAAGGCTGGATCGCGACGAGCGCGGTGGGGGTTCCGGTGGTGACCACCGCTTCCTTCGCGGCGAGTTGCACCTTCGAGTCCACCGTGGCGGTGAGGTCCGGCGGGGGTGGCCCCTGGAAGCCGGCGACCTGGATCGGTCCGTCCTCGGGATCTTCGAGGGTGACCGCCCATCCCGCGGTGCGGTCCCGCTCGAGTTGCCACGCCGAACGCAGCGAGTCGAGCAAGGGAGTGGAGATCCGGCGGTCGGCGCTGATCAGGGTCGGGGTCTGGATGACTTCGACACCGGGAATCGCCGTGATGTCGCTCTCGAGGAACTGGTAGTCCTGGTCGCGCAACTTCACCGCGGTGATCCGGTTACCCGGGTCGCTCGCGAGCCGTTCCTGCATCAGTTGCGCGGTGATGACGGGCGCGACCGGAGCGAGCACCTCGGCCAGCCGGGCCGTGGTCGCACCCGCGTCGGGCATCGCCGCAGGATCGAGCACGACGGCGTTGATCGGCTGCTCCTCCATGAGCAGGCGGCCGGTCCGGTCGAAGATCTTCGGCGGGGCAGCATCGGTGCGGACGTGGTGGACGGTTCGCCCACCACCGAGATCCGGCACGATGATGTCCGGGTCCCAGGACACCCTCCACCCCACGCCCAGCTTCCTCACTGCGCCGTCGACCTGATAGCTCCAGTCCTTGCCCTCGCCGAAGTTCCACGCGGCCGAAAGGGTGAAATACCCGGATTCGCTGTTCAGTTCGACGAATTGCGAGACTTCGTAGTCCACGGTTCCGTCCGACAATCCGTCGAACATCTGGCTGATGGCGCCTTCGGCCGCGCTCGGATACGAGGTGACGGCGGCGGCAGCGGCCGGGTCGCGGTTGTCGAGGGCGGCGACGAAATCGTCGACGAGACCGCGTGCGTCGGTCCGTGAGCCGGTGACCACGAAGGTGGTTGTCACCACCGCGACAGCCAGAACGACGACAGCCGTGAAGGCGAGCACTCGCGTGCGCCCCCGGCGCCGCCACTCACCGAATCCCATGCCTACCAACCTTCACTTCGGCCACAGGGGGAACAAGCACAGCTCGTCTACGAACGAATCACAATTACGCCACACGTCCGATCTACCCCCTCAACCACCTGCCGGCGGCCTCGACTGCGGGAGCCGAACCGTTCGCCCCTGCCACGAACACTGCGAAGGCCAGATTATCGCGTGAACCGATGAACCATCCGTGCGCCCCGTCGTTTGAACCGTACTCTGCAGTCCCGGTCTTGCCCGTCAGATCGGGGATGTCTCGCAACAAACTGGCTGTACCTTCGGTTACCGTCTCCCGCATCATCGTTCGCAATGCATCGGTGACCGTACGAGGCGCTGGATCCACCTGCTCGTCGACGGTCGTCTCGCGTCCGTCCACGAGTACCGGAAGGGGCGCCGTGCCGTTCGCGACGGCCGCCGCAACGAGTGCCATGCCGAACGGAGTTGCTGTGACCTCTCCCTGTCCGATCGCGGATTCCACGCGCGCCGTTGGGGTGTCCGTTTCCGGTACCGATCCGGTCACGGTCACAAGGCCGGGTGTGGTGTAGTCGGCACCGAGCCCGAATTGGAGGGCCGCGTCGCGCAACGCGGTCGAGGACAGGTCCGTCGCGAGCTGTCCCATCGTGGTGTTGCACGAGAACGCGAACGCCGTGTGCAAGGGCACCGCGCCGAGGTCGAAGCTCTCGTCGTTGGGGATCGTGCGGTCGCCGAGGGTCGCAACGCCGGGACACGGCAGCACCGTATCCGGATCGGCGAGCCCCGCTTGGAGCGCGGCGGAAGTCGTGACGACCTTGAAGGTGGAGCCCGGCGGATAGAGACCGGTCAGCGCGATCGGCCCTTCGCTGTCGGCGGCGGCGTTCTGCGCGACCGTCCGGACGGCACCCGTCGAGGGTTCGATGCCGACGATCACGGCAGGGGTGTCGAGCGACGCGAGGGCGGCTTCCGCGCGGGTCTGCAGATCGAGGTCGATCGTGGTGGTCAGGTCGGGTGCGACCGGCCCCGTCTCGCCTGCGAGTTGCTCCGCGGTGCCGTCCGCCGCGACGCGCTGCACGACCCATCCTGCGGACCGGGCTTGTCCTTCCTCCCACAGTTCCACCAGACCGGACCACACCGGTGACGCCAGCGCCCGGTCGTCGACCAGCAGTCGGGTCTGGGGCATGAGCGTAACGCCCGGCAGTGCTGCGAGCTGCTCTCGAATCGGTGCGAGGTCTTCCCCGCGCAACGCGATCGCGGTGAGCGACTGCCCGGGTGCTTTCGCGCGGTCGGCAGCGAGCGATTCGGCGGTGATGGTCGGTGCGACGGGCGCGAGCAACGGCGCTACCGCTGCGAGATCGGCGCTCGCGTCGAGGTTGACGAGGGTAACGACCTGCTCGCTGAACAGGGTGCCGCCCGAGCGATCGTAGATGGTCGGTGGCGGACCGGCCGTCGTCACGGCACGCAGCGACGCTCCGTCGGTGAGTGCGGGCGACAGCACCGCCGGGTCCCAGCGGACCCGCCACGAATCTGCGTCCTCGACTGCCGACCCTGTCGTGCGGTACGACCAGTCGCGTCCCTCCCCGAAGTTCCACGACACGTCCAGGTCGAACGTGTCACCGTCACCTGTACCTGCGACAGCGACGACAGGGTCGCCGCCGAGACCGTCGAACAACTCCGTGATCTCGGTGGCCGCAGCCGGGGGGTCGGTGGTGAGGGCGGCGGCCGCCTCGACATCGCCCGCGTCGAGCGCGGACGCGAACTCGGCGGCTACGGTCTCCGGTTGATCCGGTCCCGATCCGCACCCGGTCGCTGCCAGGACGAGAGCCAGCGCGACGCCTACAGGAAGCCACTGCTGTCGAATACGCACGATCTCGATCATGCCCAAACTTTCGTGCGCGCGCCGGAAACCATCCGCCGCGGGGGCATCGCTGCAGGTGACGATATTCGGTTGCGCGACCTCTTACTCCCGCCTACCGTGGTATTCGGCCCTGTCACCGACCGATCGGAGAACTGCGTTGCTCCAGTAGTGGTTTTCGACTACGCGGTACACCGCGACCGATTCCACCTGCCAGGAGCACTCATGTCTTCCCCTTCGGGTATCACCCTCTCCGCGCTCACGTACGAACATCCCGACGGCACCCGCGTATTCGAAGAACTCGACGCGACGTTCAGCCTCGGCCGCACCGGCTTGGTAGGACGCAACGGGAGCGGGAAGACCACACTCCTCCATCTCGTCGCGGGAGATCTCCGGCCCCGCAGCGGATCGGTGACCGTGCGTGGCCGAGTCGCCTTTCTCCGGCAGGACGTGACACTGGACCCTGCGGTGACCGTCGCGGACGTCCTGGGTCTGGCTCAGGCCCGAGGGGCTTTGCGGCGCATCGAATCCGGCGTCGGCGACACCCCGGACTTCACTGCCGTCGGTGACCGATGGGACATCGAGGAACGAGCTCTCGGACTGGTTCATCGTCTCGGTCTGGGACGAATCGTCCACGACAACAGCGACTTCGACCGAACCGTAGGGAACCTGTCGGGCGGCGAGACGATGCTGCTCGCTCTCACCGCGCGGTTGCTCGACGACCCGGACGTGCTGCTTCTCGACGAGCCGACCAACAACCTGGACGCCGACGGACGGTCCCGGTTGCAGGAGGCGCTGGACCACTTCCCGGGCACCGTCGTCGTTGCCGGGCACGACCGCGACCTCCTCGACCGGATGGACGGCATCGCCGAACTCCACGACGGTCACCTCCGGTTGTTCGGCTGCGGTTACAGCGAATACGAGCAGATCGTCGCCGCCGAGCAGGAAGCGGCCCGCGCCGCACTGCGCGATGCACGCAACGATGTCCGCCGGCAGAGCCGTGACCTCGCGGCCGCCGAGTCCACCATCGCGCAACGACAGCGTTACGGCCGCAAGATGTTCGAGCAGAAACGTGAACCGAAGATCGTCATGGGTGCACGTAAGCGTCAGGCGCAGGAGTCGGCGGGCCGGTACCGCCGCGAGCACGAGGCCGATCTCGACTCCGCGCGTGTACAACTCGCACACGCGCAAGAGGCCGTGCGCGAAGATCGGGAGATCCGGATCGACCTGCCGGAAACGACCGTGCATCCCGGCACTCGCGTCGCGGAAGGACCTCTGGAGATCGTCGGCCCGGAGCGGATCGCGCTCGGTGGCCTCAACGGATCGGGTAAGACGACACTGCTGACCCACGTCGCCGGGGCCGGCCCACTGGTACCGTTCGCGCTCCTTCCCCAGCGACTCGACACCTTCGACGACAGCTTGTCGGTGGTGGAGAACGCGGAACTGCGCGCACCCCACCTCCCGCCGCAGGAGATCCGGGCACGACTGGCGCGGTTCCTGTTCCGCGGCAGCGACGGGGACGTGCCGGCCGGCGCGTTGTCCGGCGGCGAACGCCTGCGGGCGGCACTCGCCATCGCGCTCGCTGCGGATCCACCTCCACGCCTGCTGTTGCTCGACGAACCCACCAACAATCTGGACCTGCCCAGCCTGGAACATCTGGCTCAGGCATTGCGCGGGTTCGCGGGAGCACTCGTCGTCGTCTCGCACGACAAGCGTTTCCTCGACGACATCGGCATCACCCGGTGGGTCACACTGGGCACATGAGTTCCATGATCGAAACGGCCGACGGCACCCGAATCCGGTATTCGATCGCGGGCCCGGACCGGGACGGCGCACCCGATGTGATGCTCGTACACGGCAGCGCGCTGTCGTCGGCGGTGTGGCGCGGCTTCGGCTACGTGCGTGCGCTGCGCGACCGCTATCGGCTGACCCTGCCCGACCTGCGCGGGCACGGTCGCAGCGACACACCGCACGACCCGGATGCCTACGCGATGGACCGCATCGTCGGTGATCTGCTGGCCGTTCTCGATGCCGCCGACGTCGAGCGCACCCACTACGTCGGCTACTCGTTCGGGGCGAGAGCAGGGCTTGCCCTGGCCATCGCCGCCCCCGATCGTGTCGCGAGCCTCGTCCTGCTCGGCGGCAGCGCGCGGCCGCAACGCGGGGCCATGGACGCGATGTTCTTCGACGGCTGCATCGACGTACCCGAGCGCGACGGCATGGAGGGTTTCGTCCGCGACTGGGAACGACACCGGGGAGAACCGGTGGACGCGTCGACGCGGGCGGCGTTCCTCGCCAACGACCCCCTCGCGTTGGCCGCGTATTTCCGGCGCTCGGATCGAGAGCCCGGCATCGACGACGAAACCCTCGAAAAACTCGAGGTGCCGACGCTGGCGGTCGCCGGGTCGGAGGACCACATGCGGGTGAACGACACCCGCGCCATGTCCCGCGCGATTCCCGGCGCCCGCCTGGCCGTGCTGCGCGGGTTCGATCACGCGACGACCGTGGCGGCGGCGCCCGAGGCCCTCTCCGTGATCGAACCCTTCCTCGCTGCCCGCACGACCTCCTGACGGTCGGGCGCTCAGCTCACCGCTGCAGGACGGTGAGCGGCCATCGCCTCCGCCACCAGCGCCTTAACCGCCCGTTTCATCACTTCGACGGCGTCGGGCACGGGGAGACGCAGCACGTCGCGCAGCGAGACCCACATCGGCCACGTCGTAGCGATCGCGAGCGAACTCTCGATCTGGCAGCGCAAGTCGCTGCCGACGCCGTCGAATTCCCGCGCGAACAACACTCTCGCTTCGAAAGCCGCACGCTCGAAATAGCGCAGCCGATTGTGCTGGAGTTCCCGCGAGAACGGTGCCCGGATTTCCGACGACCGGGCGAACGGTGCGATGAACTCGAGCATTTCCGCACGCTGGCGGCAGTACGCATCGATCCGCTCCGCGAGTGGCAACGACGGATCGATCGGCTCGTAGGCGTCGTCCTGCCGGCGTAGCAGTTCGGCGCCCGTGGCCTCGAACAACTTCTCCAGATCACCGAAGTGGCCCCACAGCGACCTCAACGACACCCCTGCGCGTGCCGCGATCTGCGCTCCCGTGGGTTTGAGTTCGCCGCCTCGGATCAACGCCAGATGCGCCTCGATCACCGCCTGCCGAGTGCGTTCGGCGCGCGCCGACCGCCCGTCGACATGGCTCGGTGGCCGGACTCCGGTTTCGATATCGTACGCGTACATCGCTCCCCCGATTTCCGCTCGATAACTATGTACCGGCCACTCCCCTCGTCGGTGGCCGGATTGTTGTATCGCCGAGAATAGACGACACGCCGGGCGAAAATAAGGAAGCCCGACGTGTCTCGGTCGAAAACAGCGGAATTACCCGGCCAGCAATCCCTTCGCGATGTGCGTCACCTGGATCTCGTTGCTCCCCGCATAGATCATCAGCGACTTCGCGTCCCGCGCGAGTTGTTCGACGCGGTATTCGGCCATGTATCCGTTTCCGCCGAACAACTGCACCGCTTCCATCGCGACGTCGGTCGCGGCGCGCGACGAGTAGAGCTTCATCGCCGAAGCCTCGGACAAGCTCACCGGCTTGCCGGCCTGCGCGCGTTCGATGGCGCTGAACACCATGTTCCGCACGTTGACCCGTGCGATCTCCATCTCGGCGAGCTTGAGCTGGATGAGCTGGAAACGGCCGATTTCGCTACCCCACAACTTGCGGGAGTGGGAGTACTCGATACACAGTTTCAGACACTGCTCGATGATTCCCAGCGACAGGTATGCGATGCCGATCCGCTCCGCGGCGAACGACTCCTTGGCGCTGTCCTTGCCGTCGCTCTTGCCGCTTTCTTCCGTTTCGCCGAGGAGACGGTCGCGGGTGATGCGGACGTTGTCGAAGAACAGTTCGCCGGTGGGCGAGGAATTCATCCCCATTTTCTTGAAGGGCGGGCTCTGGGTGAGGCCTTCCATCCCCTTGTCGAGAACGAACACCAGCACCTTCCGGTCGCGGCGGTCGACGGAGGCGTCGCCCTCGTCGAGCTTCGCGTAGACGATGATCACGTCCGCGTACGGGCCGTTGGTGATGAACGTCTTCTGCCCGTTGAGGATGTAGTCCTCCCCGTCGCGGCGGACCGTCGTTTTCATTCCGCCGAAGGCATCGGATCCCGAATCCGGTTCGGTGATCGCCCACGCGCCGACCTTTTCGAAGGTCACGAGTTCGGGCAGCCACCGCTTCTTCTGCGCGAGCGTGCCGCGACTGCGGATCGTCCCGGCGGTCAGCCCCAGGCTCACGCCGAGCGACGCCACCAGGCCGAGGCTGATACCCGCGATCTCGATGTTGAGCAGCGCCGCCATTCCGGGAGAACCGCCCATACCGCCCGAGCCGGACGACTTCTCGCCCGCCTCTTCCTTCGCGAGGGCGCGTTCGAGTGATTCCCGTGCCATCTCGTCGATGCCGAACGTCGAGTACAACTTGCGGATGATGTCGTATGGCGGCAGCTCACCCGACTCGAGTCTGTCGACATGCGGACGGATTTCCTTCTCGATGAATCCGCGCAATGCGTCGCGGAACATGAGGTCTGTATCTGACCACTCGTACATCACCGAAATATAGAACACGTTCCGTTTTCTGTATACGCTGCGCGTCGGCTCCGGCCACCGGCGAAACCTCCCGGACGGTGAGTATCCGGGGTTACTGTGTCGTCCCGAACACCTGCCCGGGAGGTCTCGAAGTGGATGTCGTGGCGCTGCACATGAGCGACGGACTGATCGATCCGCGCGCCTCCACGTTGTTCTACCTGGTGGCAGCGACCGGCATCTGCCTCGCGATATGGTGCGCACGCAGCGATCTCCGCCCGCACACGGTGCCTTTCGCGGCTCTGGTCACCGCACTGATCTTTTCGCTGCACACGGTCGCGGTGCCGATACTGCCCGGCGTCAGCGGGTACGTGGTGGGCGCGGCGATCGCCGCCATCCTCCTCGGCCCGTTCGTCGGTGCGCTGAGCATGGCGATCGTGCTCACGGTGCAGTCGTTCGTCTTCGCGGACGGTGGGCTTTCCGCGCTCGGCGCCAACATCACCAATATGGCACTCGCCGGCGTCGCCGCCGCATTCCTGATCGCGGTAGCGATGCGTGCCCTGCTGGGGCGACGTTCCACGGCGTCCTCGCTCGCCTGGGTCCTGGTCTCCCTCGTGGCGGGTTTCGCGTCCGTCTTCGCGGCCACGGCGGGATTCGTCGTCGAATATGCGCTGGGAGGCGCCACCGTCACCTCCCTGGCGACTATCGGATATCTGTTCGCCGTGCACATTCCGGTCGGAATCGTCGACGGAGTGGTGACGGCATTCGTGGTCGTTGCCGTCGTGCGTGTGCTCCCCGCGTCCGTATTCCTGTCACGGGAGCCCGACGTACCGGTCCGGAGTGCCGCCCGGCCGCGGGGACTGCTGCTCGTCGGTCTGGCGTTCGCGGCAGTGGTGATCGCGGGAATCATCTCACCGCTCGGCTCGTCCACTCCCGACGCACTGGAAGCGGCGGCGCTGCGAGGGTGCGCCGCAGGGCCCGACGCAACCACAGGCGACTGCATGGCACGGCGCGTCGAAGAACACCGTTTCGCCGGGAGCGCGCTCGCCGGCTACACCGTGGGCGACCGGCCCGGATCAGCCGGAATCGCGGCTTTGATCGGGACTTTCGGCACCTTCGTCGTCGCCGGAATCTGTTTCCGGGTCCTCGCGCCGCGGGAGAAGAAGGGCGCTACGGTGACTGCGGCGTGAACGCCCCGGTCGCGCCTATCCGGCTTTCGGGGTCAGCACGAAGACCGGCAACTTCCGGTCGGTCCGGTGGGCGTACAGGTCGTAGTTGGGCCACGTCTCCAACAGCACGGACCACAACCGCGCTCGCTCGTCGCCCTCCGCGATGCGCACGGACACCGGTGTCTCCTCGCCCTCGTACAGCACCTCCGCCTCGTCGGCCTCACTCAGGTTCAGCGCCCAGGCCGGCGGCTTGGGATGACCCCAGTTCGACCCGACGACGAGCCAGCCACCGTCGTGTGGCGCACACAGCAGCGGGGTGGTCCGCGGCTCACCGGACTTCCGTCCACGCACCGTGAGCGCGAGGGACGGCAGCCCACCGATCTTGAGGAGTGTGAACTTCCCTCGCGTGAGCCGTTGAATGGTCTTGTCCACTTTGATGATCGGGCGCGAATACTTCGGGAGCCACGACAACCGACCGATGCGGATCGCGAGCGGACGGAAGGGATTCACAGCGCTACCCTTCCCACGTGGCGAGCACGGTGCGGGCAGCGGTGACGACGGCCAGCGGCTGATCGATCATGGGATGGTGGCCCGCCGCAGGCAGTTCCACCATCAGAGCGTCCGGGCCGAGGTGCCGGCGGATCCGCTCGGCGAGCACGTCGTCGACGATGCCGTGCTCGCTTCGGAAATACGCCAACCGGCATCGGGCCGTCATGCTCTCGAGGCTGCCGCGCCCCTCGCGTCCTATCCGGAGATTGTCGAACTTCCACGACCACCCGCCCTCGACCTGCTTCAACGATTCCCGCGCGATGTGGTCGAGGACGTAGGGCTCGGCCGTGTCCTGCGGCGGGACGAGGCGGAATCGTGCCACCGCCGCGTCGACCGACGGATACACCTTGGGCGGACCGGCATTCGCGGCGATCTTGGCCCGCATCTCGAGTTCCTCGGGAGTCATGTCGCGAATCGGGGAATCGAGAATCACCACACCGCCGAGCCGGTCGCCGTGCAGATGAGCGGTCGCGAAGGACACGATCCCACCCATGCTGTGCCCGATCAGCACCGGACGCCCGGTTATACCCCCTGCTGCCGCCGCGGCGAGCACCTCTGCAGACCACGCCTCCAGAGAGTAGTGCTCACGGTGCATGCTGTCCCCGTGACCGCTCAGATCGAGTGCGACAACTCGGCGGCCCAGGGCCAGTTGCGGTCCGATGTGATCCCACCAGCCGGAATGCGCCATTCCGCCGTGCACGAGAACCACACCGGGGCTTCCCGCTTCACCCCACGCGCGGTAGGCGATGGACACACCGTCGACGTCGACGGTGCCCCTGTCCACAGGCATCGCGAGGGCGTCGACAAACCAACCGGGAGCAGCTTCGTTATCGATCATCGTCCGAACTTATGCGAGATGTGACGCCAGTGAGCATTCGGGCCAGCATTTCGATTCGCGGATCGTCCAATTCGGGCTGGGGGTGCACCGTCGACGACACCGCCTCACCGTCGAACATGTGCACGAGCGAGAACAGGACCATGTCGAACTGTGTGGGCGGCAATCGGTCTGCGACCGGCAACGACCTGCCGAACTCGGAGATCTGCGCGTGGTAGCGAGCCGCCATCGGCGCGAGGTGATCTCGCAGTGCCGGGTCGGTGCGGGCCGCGCCGAGAAGCTCGTACCAAGCCGCATTCATCGGCGCCCGGCATGCCTTCCGCAACAACAGCAGGCAGGCACGCACCACGTCGAGGGTGGTATCGGCACCACTGCGCTCCTCCAGACCGCCGAGCACCTCGAGTCCTGCCCGGAAGTTCGCGAACTGGCGGTCGCTCACCTCTTCGGCCGCCGCGACCATCAGATCGAGTCGCGTGGGGAAGTGCCGGAAGACGCCACCCGACGACACTCCCGAACGTCGGCACACCTCACCGATCGTCGTGGAGGTGTAGCCGCGTTCGGCGAGTGAGGCGATCGTCGCGTCGAGGATCCGGCCGATCGTTTCCTCGCGCCGCTCCCTCTGGGTGCGCCGGGGCAGACGCTCGCCGTGCAGGACGGGCACCTCTACCCCACCGGGGCCTCCATCGTCCGCGTCGGCGCAGGTCCGCGTTCCTCCACCCCTGCGCGCAGGAAGCGGCCGGTCCCGACGGTGCGCCCGTAACCCGGCACGAAGTCCCCGTTACGGAAGACGACCCTGCCGGCCACCGCGGTCGCGGTGACTGCTCTGTCGTTGCGGTTCACCATTCGCCGCAGACCGCCGAATTCCTCGAGCGGCGCTTCGTGATAGCGGTCCGTGTCCTCGTCGAGGCCGGCGGGATCGATGACCACGAAGTCGGCACGGTCGCCGATCCGCAGGTGCCCCGCATCGATACCGTAGAAATCTGCGAGTTCACCGGTGAGCTTGTGGACAGCGGTGTGCAAGGGCAACACCGGCTTTCCACGCTGCTCACCCTCGTGAATTCTGCGCAGAAGGCAGATACCGAAGTTGTAGAACGCCATGTTCCTCAGGTGCGCGCCCGCATCGGAGAACCCGAGGGTTATGCCCTCGGTCCGGATGAGCCGATCGGCAACCTTGGGGCGATCGTTGGCGATCACGGTGTGCCACCGGAAGTCCCGGCCGTATTCCACGACCAGATCGAGGAAGGTGTCGACCGGGTGCAGCTTGCGCTGCCGGGCGACGTCGCCGATCGACCGGCCGACGAGAGACTCGTCCGGGCACTCCACGATGCGGGTGTCGTCGAAGTCGCGGTGCCAGACGCGCGGCGAGAACTTCTTCTCGAAGTCCCGGCGGAACCACCGGCGGTACGCCTCGTCTCGCAACAGGTCGTTGCGGCCCATCTCCTCCTGCAGGTGCAGTGCCGCCCGGCCGGATCCGAACTCCTCGAACACCACGAGATCGATGCCGTCGGAGTAGACCTCGAATGTCGTCGGAAGATGCTGCCAGCGGAACGCACCCTTGCCGATCCTGTTGGCGGCAAAGGCGATCGGTCCGAAGATCCGGTTCACCCACCGTTCCGCCTTGGTGTCCGCCGCCGCGAGGACGGACGTCTTCATCGGCTTCCTGCCGAGTCCGGTGCTCGCCGCCGCGAAGAACGCGACGTCGTACTTGGTATTGAGGTTGGGGACCGCCTGGAGAACGCGTCCGCGACGACGCAGAATGCGGTGCAGTCGCCGGAACTCCGACCACGAAGCGTGTGTCGACGGGAGGGTGCGCGAGCGGTAGCGGTCGCCGTCCATCTTGTCCCACGGATTCGTCATCGTGGAGACGCCGAGGAACCCGGCGTCGAGCGCTTCCGTCACCCGCGCGTCGATCGCGGCCAGTTCGTCACGGGTCGGCCGATTGGCTCCGTCCGTCGAGCGTCCGAGGCCCATCACCGAAGCACGGATATCCGAATGCCCCACGAACGCGGTGATATTGGGGCCGAGGGGCAACGCGTTGAGCGTCTCGATGTATTCGCGAGGCGAGTTCCACGTCTTGGAGCGTTCGAGGGCGCTGAGCACGTGCTCGCGCGGCAGGGCTTCGACCCGGCTGAACAGGTCCGCGGCGTCGACCGGCGGGACGTAGATCGTCGAGATCGAGCAGTTGCCCATCAGCACGGTGGTGACGCCGTGGCGTACCGATTCGGGCAGGCCCGGCCCGACGAGCACTTCGGCGTCGTAGTGGGTGTGCGTGTCGACGAAACCGGGCATGACCCATCGGCCTCCGGCTTCGACGATCTCGGTTTCGGGGCCGACCGGCAGCTCATCGGAGGTCGCGACCGCGACGACTCCGTCCCGGATACCCAGGTTGCGGACGACACCGGGTGACCCCGTGCCGTCGAACCACAGGCCGCCGCGCACGACGACGTCGAAATCCTTGTTTCTGTGATCCACACCACTCATGGGGGCGAGTGTAACCCCAATTAGAGGTCGCGCACTCTCCAAATTCCCATTTGCGCTCAGGCAACCCCGCCCACCCCCGATAGGCTGCGGAAATGACCTCGTTTCCCCAGCTCGATGCGACCCCCGTGCTCGTCGTCGACACCGATGTCCTCGACCGCAACCTCGCCCGCATGGCCGAATCGGCCGCCAAGCGCGGGCTCGCGCTGCGCCCGCACGTGAAGACCCACAAGTGCGTCGAGATCGCGCGTCGGCAACTCGACGCCGGGGCGCGGGGCCTGACGGTCGCGACGGTGTCCGAGGCCGAGGTGTTCGCCGACGCCGGCGCCGACGACCTCTTCGTGGCGTATCCGTTGTGGGTCGACGCGGCCCGCGGTGCGCGACTGCGCGCACTCGCCGACCGGGTCCGGATCGCCGTCGGCGTCGAGTCGGCCGCCGGTGCCCGAGCCCTCGCCGCTCATGCCGGAACGGGCGCGGGCGTGCTCGTCGAGATCGACAGCGGACACCATCGCACCGGAGTTCCTCCCGAGCGGGCGGGCGACGTGGCGGTAGCCGCCCGCGATGCAGGTCTCGATGTGGTCGGCATCTTCACCTTCCCCGGCCACTCGTACCAACCGGGCGTCCCCCCTCGAGTTGCGGCCGAGGAGTCCGCCGCGCTCACCGCCGCGGCCGCGTCGTTACGCGCCGTCGGGATCGAGCCCTCGGTGATCAGCGGCGGCTCGTCACCCAGCGCGCTGATCGAGGTTCGGACGGACGCCACCGAACTGCGGCCCGGGGTGTACGTGTTCGGCGACGCCCAGCAACTCGAACTCGACGCGATCACCGAGCGCGACATCGCGCTCTCGGCGTTGGCCACCGTGGTGTCCGCGCGCGACGACGTGCTCGTCCTCGACGCCGGGAGCAAGATTCTCGGCGCCGACCGCGCACCGTGGGCCACCGGATACGGCCGCATCCTCGGCACACCCGATGCCCGGATCGTCGCTCTGTCCGAACATCACGCCACCGTGCAGTGGCCTACGGGCAGTCCCCGTCCAGGGCTCGGCGGGCGGGTTCGGGTGGTGCCGAACCATGCGTGCAACGCGGTGAATCTCGTCGACGAGCTGGTGGCTGTCTCCGGGGACGCGGTGGTGGCGAAGTGGCAGGTCGCTGCGCGGGGATGCAACACCTGACCGGCGCGCGCGATCGGTCCGTCCGATCCCGGCGGTTCACCGTTACGCTCCGAACATGGCACCACTGAATCCGGACCTACCCGGGCGGGTTTTCCCGGCGACGTCGTATCTCGTCGGCCGGGAGAAGATCCGCGAGTTCGCCCGTGCCGTCCGTGCGTCCGATCCGATCCATCACGACGTCGACGCCGCGCGCGCCGCGGGTTTCGCCGACGTCGTAGCGCCGACCACCTTCACCACCGTGGTCCAGAATCCGGCGATCGTGCAGCTGCTGGAAACCCCGGGCACCGGCCTCGTACTTCACCGGATGGTCCACGGCTCGGAGAAGATCGAGCATCACCGCCCGATAGTGGCAGGCGACGACCTGGCCACCACGCTGACGATCGTCGATGTCACCCAGCGGGCCGGCAGTTCCATCCTCTCCACCGTCTGCGAGATCAGCGATACCGACGGCGCTCCGGTCGCCACGATCACCTCGACGCTGCTGCACCGAGGGGAGGACGCATGACCCGGAGCACGACACCAGGATTCGACGATCTCGAGCTCGGAGCCGTGGTCGCCAAGACC
Source organism: Actinomycetes bacterium (assembly GCA_023417985.1). GTDB lineage: Bacteria > Actinomycetota > Actinomycetes > Mycobacteriales > Mycobacteriaceae > Rhodococcus. Next base: position 22,486 of record JAEZDV010000226.1, read on the forward strand.
GATGTGAAGGTGACCCGCACGGATCTGGTTCGCTATGCCGGCGCGTCGGGTGACTTCAACCCCATCCACTTCGACGACACCGTCGCTGCCGGGGAAGGTCTGCCCGGGGTGTTGTGCCAGGGAATGCTGACTGCGGCACTGGGGTTGGAGACCGTCGTCGACTGGCTCGGGGATCCGACCGCGGTGGTGTCGTACGAAGTCCGCTTCACGCGACCCGTCGTGGTCGACCCCGTGGACGGCGCCGACCTGTCGATTTCCGCGAAGGTTGCCCGCCTCGACGAAGCGACGCGGTCGGCACGAGTCGACCTCATCGTCTCCACCGGAGGCCGCACGGTCCTCGGGAAGACACAGGTCAGCGTCCGATTCTCGTCCTGACTCGGCGAGATCGCAGCAGCCACGAGAGGATGCACAGCGTGACCGGAATGCATCTGGCTCGTCTCGCCGTCGCCGCGCTGGCGGCAACCCTCGTCGCGTGCGCCTCTCCGTCCACTCCTGCCGCCGAGGAAGAGCCCACCCGCGTCGCGTCCACGACCGCGGGTTCTCCGCCGTCCGAAGCAGGCGCCCCGCGTGTCGCGGGCACGGTCGCATCCGGACTCGAAACACCTTGGGGCATCGCGTTCCTGCCCGGCGGTTCCGCTCTCGTCACCGAACGCGATTCGGGCCGCGTCCTCGATATCGGCACCGACGGGACGATTCGCGAAGTGGGCCGCATCGGCGATGTGGTCGCGCAGGGCGAATCCGGTCTTCTCGGTATCGCCGTCTCCCCTGCTTTCGAAACCGACAGCCTCGTCTTCCTGTACGTCACGACAGAAGACGACAACCGAATCCTGCGCGCCGTCTACGACGGTGAGGGACTGTCCGAGCCGACGGTGATTCTCGACGGAATCCCCGCGGCGCGGATTCACGACGGCGGACGGCTGGCCTTCGGTCCCGACGGCATGCTGTATGCGGCGACGGGTGAGGCGGGAGACGCCGAACTCGCCCAGGACCCAGCGTCGCTCGGCGGCAAGATCATCCGGATCACGCCCGACGGCGCGCCCGCACCGGGTAACCCCGATCCGGCGTCGCCGGTCTACTCGCTCGGACACCGCAACGTACAGGGCCTCGCCTTCGACGGAGAAGGCCGGCTGTGGGCGTCGGAGTTCGGCCGGAACGATGTCGACGAACTGAATCTCGTGACGCCGGGTGCGAATTACGGCTGGCCCGAGGTGGAAGGCACCGGAGGCGCTCCGGAGTTCGCCGATCCGGTCACGGTCTGGCCGGTGGCGGACGCGTCACCGTCCGGGCTCGCGTTCGCGGACGAGCGACTGTGGATGGCCGCCCTCCGCGGAGAACGCTTGTGGAGCATCGAGATCGCGGACGACGGGACGGCCTCTGCACGGGAATTCTTCGTCGGCGAGTACGGACGGCTGCGAACCGTCGCCGCCGCACCGGACGGTTCGCTGTGGCTCACCACCTCGAACCGGGACGGCCGTGGACAACCCGGTGACGACGACGATCGCATCCTGCGAGTCGAGATTCCCTGAGCGAATCAGGGAACGAGCACGACGACCGTCTCGGCGACGAGCGCGGGCTTGGCTGAACCCTCCACCTCGACGGTGTAGTTCACCACCACGTTGGCGCCCTTCGCGGTGCGCTCGAGCGACTTGAATTCGGCGCCCGCCCGGATCTTGGAACCGACTGGCACCGGCGCCGGGAAACGCACCTTGTTCGCGCCGTAGTTGACCTTCATGGTCACCCCCTCGAGCGAGAAGATCTGCGCACCGAGCACCGGCAGCAGCGACAGAGTGAGGTAACCGTGAGCGATCGTCGTGCCGTACGGACCCTCTTTCGCCTTCTCCGTGTCGACGTGGATCCACTGGTGATCGCCGGTGGCGTCGGCGAACAGGTTCACGCGCTCCTGCGTGATCTCCAACCATTCACTTCGCCCGAGGTCTTCCCCGACCGCCTTCTCGACCTCGTCGATTCCGCTGAAAATGCGCATTTCTACTCCGGTTTCGGGTTGTGGCGGAGGTCAGTGCCCGGTCCGCCTGAGAGTGACGCGGTAGGTGTAGTGCTCCGGCAGAAAGTAACTCACCGACAGCTCCACCGGTAGCCGTTCGGCATTCGAGTACAAGCGATCCACCCGAAGCAGCGGATGTCCGACCGCACAGTTCAACTCGGACGCGACCTGCTCGGATGCCAGGGCAACCGTGATCGACTGTGCCGCTTCGGTGATGGGACTGTCGAGATGTGGTTCGAGCAGACCGATCACCGTGTTGCCGCTCGACGCCCCGATCTGCAACTCGGGCGCATCGAGCACATGCGCCGCGATCTCGTCCGGAAGGTAGACGGTGGTGAGCACGAACGGGGTGGACCCATGTACTCGCGCCAGGACCACCGAGTACAGAAGGTCGGTGTCGAGCCGCAAGCGACTGGCAGCGTCGATGTGTGCACCCCTGCGCAGTGGCGTCACGATCTGCATGAGGGTGTCGGCCGACAACGCGAGCAGATCCTCGATCGACCCCAGTCGGCGTCGATAACGCCTGTTCGACTCGTTCGCGAACGTCCCACGCCCCGGGACGCGGTAGACGAGATCGTCCGCCACGAGGTCCTGGAACGCACGACGGACGGTCTGCCTGCTCACCTCGTACTGCTTGGCGAGTTCCGCTTCGGTGGGGAGACGCGTCCCGTTGCTGTACCGGCCGGCCTCCACCTCCGCCCGCAATCGGCGGGCCAACTGCGCGTAGGCGGGTTCCGAGTCTCGCGCCTTGGTGTCCACTCCGCAATCCCGTTGCACCCGTTCAGATTCCGCCGCGGCTGACGAGCTGACTCGCGATCACGTTGCGCTGGATCTCGTTGGTACCCTCACCGACGATCATCAGCGGCGCGTCGCGGAAGTAGCGCTCGACGTCGTACTCGGTCGAGTACCCGTATCCACCGTGGATCCGCACCGCGTTCAGGGCGATTTCCATCGCGATCTCCGAGCAGTACAACTTCGCCATACCGGCTTCCATGTCGCACCGCTCACCGCTGTCGAACTTCTCCGCCGCGTACCGCGTCAACTGTCGAGCCGCCGTGAGCTTGGTGGCCATGTCCGCGAGGTAATTGCCGATCGACTGGTGCTTCCAGATCGGCTTGCCGAAACTCTCGCGCTGCTGCGCGTAGGCCAGCGAATCCTCGAGTGCCGCGGCGGCGACACCGAGCGCGCGGGAGGCGACTTGGAGTCGCCCCGTCTCGAGGCCCTTCATCATGTGCCCGAAGCCCTTGCCCGGTTCACCGCCGAGGATCGCCGTTGCCGGAATCCGGTAGTCGTCGAAGCTCAGTTCGCACGACTCGACGCCCTTGTAACCGAGTTTGGGCAAGTCACGCGAAACCGTCAGGCCCGGGCCGTGTTCGACGAGAACGACGGAGATGCCCTTGTGCCGCGGCGTGGCGTACGGGTCGGTTTTACACAGCAGCGCGATCAGCCCGGCGCGACGCGCGTTGGTGATCCATGTCTTTGCACCGTTGATCACCAGGTCGTCGCCGTCGCGCTTCGCGTTGGTCGTCATGGCCTGCAGATCGGATCCGCCGCCGGGTTCGGTGAGCGCCATCGTCGCGCGGATCTCGCCGGTGGCGAGCTTGGGCAGATACCTCTGCTTCTGCTCTTCGGTGCCGTACAGCGCGAGAAGCTTGGCGACGACGGTGTGGCCACCCATCGCGCCGGCCAGCGACATCCAGCCGCGGGAAAGCTCCTCGGTGACCTGCACGTAGCAGGGCATCGACACCGGTGACCCGCCGTACTCCTCCGGCACTGCGAGACCGTAGATGCCGATCTGCTTCATCTGCTCGATCCAGCGCTCCGGATACTCGTCGGCGTGCTCGACTTCCTGCACGGTGGGCTTGACCTCACGATCGACGAAGTCGCGGACCGTCTTGATCAGGAAAGTCTCTTCGTCGCTCAGGGTGCTCACGCGGATCCTTCGATCGGTTTCGGGTGCGGCGACCCGACCAGACTTTGTACGGCCATTTTGTGGAGCCCGAGCAACCGTTGTCAATGGCCGGATTGCCGAACGTGCCCAGGATTCCAGAGTTTTCGGCGATGCGATCCGCTACATCTGCCTATAACACTGGCGCAGAACTTCGCATTGGCCGTACATTCACGGTTCCTCGCACGTTGCCGAAGATCGGAGCGCCGGCATGACCACCACCCCCCTCGACGTCGGCGGACCCTACTTCGACGATCTGTTCGTCGGGCAGGTCTTCGACGCGGCACCGGCCGTCACCCTCACGGACGGTCTGGCGGCCACCCACCAGTCGATCCTCGGTGACCGGTTCCGCCTTCCCCTCGACCGCCATCTGTCGATCGCGGTCGCGGGAGGCGCTCTCGCACACGCCGGATTGGTCACCGACCTCGCAATCGGGCAGTCCACGCTGGTGACCCACCATGTCAAGGCCAACCTCTTCTACCGCGGCCTGCGCTTCCACCGCTTCCCGTTCGTCGGCGACACGCTCTACACGACCACCGAGGTCGTGGGCCTGAAAGAGAACTCGGCCAAACCGGGTCGTCGCCCCACGGGCCTGGCAGCGCTCCGCATGAACACCGTCGATCAGGACGGCGAGACCGTGCTCGACTTCTACCGCTGCGCGATGCTGCCGCTGAGCGAGAACCCCGACCCTCGACGGCCCCTCCATACCGACGACCTGTCCGCCATCGGCCCGCAGGACAGCGGGACGTGGTCCGCGCCGGACAACTGGGATCTCGCGCTGTACCGCACCCGCGTACCCGGGGCCCATTTCGACCCGTCACTCGCCGGTACCGTGCTGCGCTCGAGCGGGGATGTCGTGTCGGGCGCGCCCGAACTTGCGCGCCTTACCCTCAACATCGCGGCAACGCACCACGACGAGCGCGTCGGCGAGGCGGGCCGTCTCGTGTACGGCGGGCACACGATCGGGTTGGCGCTGGCTCAGGTGTCGCGAGCGCTGCCCGATCTGGTGACCGTGCTGGGCTGGCATTCGTGCGATCACACCGGTCCGGTGCACGAGGGAGACACCCTGACCAGCGACCTTCATGTCGAGTCCGCCGAACCGCTCCCGCAGGGCGGCGGGGTGCTCACGCTGCGTTCAACGGTGTCCGCGCATCGCAGGGACGGCGCGCCGGCGCCGGTGCTGGACTGGCGCTTCACGGCGCTCGCAGCGTGAGGCTCTAGCCCGTCCGCTGGGGCGCGGTGGCGCGGATCTCGTCCACCAGACCCCAGTCGAGGGCACGCTCGGCGGTCAGCGGTGTCGCGGTGACGAACAGATGCATCGCCCGCCACCGCCCGATCCGGCGCGGAATACTCACAGTGCCGCCGGCACCCGGGATCAGCCCCATCGCCACCTCCGGAAGCCGGAAGATCGTGTCCGGGTGCGCGACCACCCTTCCTGCAAATGCGGGGATCTCGATGCCTGCGCCGACGCAGTGGCCGTGCAGTCGCACTTCGAGGCGGTCGGCGAGACGCGCGACGAGGCGTCCCGCGCCCCCGCGTGTGCGGATCAGATGCGCGGTCGCCGTATCCGGAGTACGTCCGAATTCGTCGAGGTCACCACCCGCGCAGAACGACGGGCCCGCGCCGTCGAGGACCACGTGGGTCAGGCTCTCGTCGAGAAGTACCAGTTGCAGCGCCTCGACCAGCGCATCACGCAACTGCGTGCCGTAGGCGTTGCGGCGTTCGGGGCGGTTGAGAGTCAGGTGCAGGGCGTCGCCGTCGCGTGTGAGGAGCACCGGGTCCTCGCCGGCCGCCGGGGGCAGGGGGCGGGTTCCGCGATCCTCGAGCCAGCGGGCGAATTCCGGTCCTCCCTGAAGCGTCGAGTAGCCCAGCGATTCGACGTCGATCGCCTGGGCCACCGCGAGAGTTTCCGTCGCCCGCAGCACGTGCCGGGCCGTCAGGGACGCGAGCGGGTTCCGGGTCACCGCAGCGGCGAAGGCGGCAGCATCCGCGTCGGGATCCGTCGACCCGACTGTCGTCTTCCGCTGCGGATCGGGGCTCGCGTAGGTCACGTCGAGGGCTTCGAGCAGCGGGCCGTAACTGTCCGCGCTGTCGCGGATCGGCGTCGTCGCCAGACCCACCAGCACACGATCGGAGAGGGTCGCCCGGTGCGCCGCCCGCGCAAGGACCGCCTCGGGGCTGTCGTCGAGGCGGACGATCATCACCGGCTTGCCCACTGCGCCGTCCCCGTCGACGAGCGGTGCGTCTGCTGCGCCGTCGACGAGGTCCGCAGGGGAAATCGTCACGGCATTTGCCGTATCCATGTGCTCTGCCCTCGCGCTCCAGCCCTGCTCCGTCCGCAGGAATGTAGCATCACGCGCATGTCCCCCTGTCGCACCGACGACCCAGCCCGCGACTGGGCGGAGAGCGGAATAGCCTCTCTGACGGGCAGACTCGACGGACCACCCCTCGTTCCTCCGGGTCGCGCAGCGACCAGGGCCCGGGAACTCGGAGCATGGATCGCATCCGCCACCGACGATGCCGTACGGCTCGATGGCGCCGGCCTGCTCTCCGAGCGTGCCGCCTTCACCGGAGTGCACCGGGCGGGCACCACATCCGTGGGAGGTGCGTGCCGGCTGCTTCCCACCTCCGACGGGTGGGCGGCGGTGTCGTGCGCACGCCCCGGCGACCCACTGCTCTTGGGCGCGCTCGTCGGCTCCGACGTGGGTGACGATCCGTGGCCCGCGGTCACCGAGTGGCTCGCCGAGCACACGGGCACAGAACTCGCGGAGCGCGCCGAACTCCTCGGAGTTGCGGCCGGGCCCGTCGCGCCACCCGCGGGCACACCACCCCGACCTCTCGAGCCCCGATCGGTCCGTGGTCTGCTCGTCATCGACTTCAGTGCCCTGTGGGCCGGGCCGCTGTGCGCGCACCTGCTCGGCCTGGCCGGTGCCCGCGTGGTGAAGGTCGAGACTCCGAGCCGTCCTGACGGAGCACGACGCGGCAACGCCGAGTTCTATCGCCTCCTGCACGGTGGCCACGAGTCCGTCGTTCTCGACCCCGAGGACGACAGGCAACGCCGAGAACTGGCCGAACTCGTCGATGCTGCGGACATCGTGATCGAGGCGTCGCGCCCGCGTGCCCTCATCGGTTTCGGCCTCGACGCAGACAGCGTGGTTGCCCGCGGCGGTACGTGGGTGTCGATCACCGCTCACGGCCGCGAGTCGATGCGGATCGGGTTCGGCGACGACGTCGCCGCCACCGCCGGACTCATCGCCCACGACGCGCACGGTCCCGTCTTCGTCGGTGACGCGCTCGCCGACCCGCTCACCGGGCTCACCGCAGCAGCACTCGCGTTGTCGGCCCCCGCCGACGGATCCGGTGTGCTCTGGGACGTGTCGATGTCCGCGGTCGTCGCCGCGACTCTCGACGCGTCCTGTGCACCGGCACCCCAGGCGTATCAGCGCGGCGACTCGTGGTGGGTGCAGACTCCGTCGGCCACCGTGGAGATCGCCGCACCGCGACCGCGGGCACCTCGTGGCGACACCGCCCCGACAGGGCGAGATACCGCAAAGATTCTGGCGGAGTTCGGAATCCGCCCATGAGACCACTGGTGTTGCGCGATGTCGAGGTCGACGGCGTTGCCGGCTCGACGGTGGAGATCCGGGACGGGTCGATCACCGAGGTGGGAGTCGGGCCGAGACCGGCGAGTGATGCCGACGTGATCGACGGTGGCGGAGGCGCGCTGTTACCTGGGTTGCACGATCACCATATCCATCTGTATGCCACGGCCGCCGAGCGGTTGTCGATGCGATGTGGCCCGCCGCAGGTCCGCACCGCCGACGAACTCGCGGGGGTGCTGAGGTCCGCACCGGGCGACTCGGTGCGCGGGGTCGGGTACTTCGAATCCGTGGCCGGAATGCTCGACTCGCAACTGCTCGACCGGCTCCACGCGCAGCGGCCGGTGCGCGTCCAGCATCGCAGCGGCGCACTGTGGGTCCTCAACTCCGCTGCTGCGGCGCAAGCACATCTCGACACCGCAGACCATCCCGGTGTCGAACGGGACGACGACGGGCGTCCGACGGGACGGGTGTGGCGCGCCGACACCTGGCTGCGAGACCGCCTGCCTCCTGCCGCACCGCCCCCGCTCGACCCGGTCGGCGCTGAGCTCGCCCGGTACGGGGTCACCGGGATCACCGACGCGACACCGGATCTGCCGCCGAGTTCGCTCACCGCGCTCCTCGACGCGTACACCGGCGGCGCTGTCCCTCAGCGTCTGCACCTGCTGGGAGCGCCACCGGACTTCGTCGCCCCCGTGGACACGATCACCTCCGGGCCCTTCAAGATCGTGCTCGCCGATTCGGGGCTACCCGACCTCGACGGTCTCGCGGAGAAGATCGCGCAGGTACACGCGGCGGGCCGCGCGGTCGCCGTGCACTGCGTCAGCCGGGAAGCGTTCGCACTCCTCTTGGCCGTGTTCACCGACGTGGGCACCCGGCCCGGCGACCGCATCGAGCACGGCGCCCTCATCCCCGCCGACTCCATCGACGACCTGCTCCGACTCGGGTTGCGCGTCGTGACCCAGCCCGGCTTCCTCGCCGACCGGGGCGACAGCTACCTGCGCGAGGTCGACCCGCGGGACACCGAGGACCTGTACCGGTGCCGCAGTCTCGTCGACGCGGGAGTTCCCCTCGCGCTGTCGAGCG
>JAEZDV010000229.1 GCA_023417985.1 Actinomycetes bacterium
CGCCTGCCGGGCGCGCATGCCGTGGGGGGCCGCGGCATCGGCGGGGGCGCCCTCCCAGGACTCCGGATGAGCGTGAAGTGCGCTGCGCCCCAACGGGGTCGCGGATTCGAGAAGCCGCGACGCCTGCTGCAGCACGGCGGAGGGATCGAGTGCGCCGACGATTCCGGTACCGAAGAGTGACCCGAGTTCGGTGAGAGGCCGCAGGAACTCCTCGATCTCGGGCAGGACGGGAACCGGAATCGATTGCAGGAGTTCGGTGATGGCATTCGCGTCGGGCAGCTGCGGGAGTACACCCGAAAACGCTGTGGAGCCGGTAACCACCGGCATAGGTGCGTCCAGAACCGGTCCGACGGGAGACGCACGGAGAGCGTCGAACACTGTCGGAGACGGCGGGGGAGTAGCGTGCACGACCTGGTTCACAGCGCCCCCGTTGTGTGCGTGAGTGCGGCCGCCGTTGCGGTATCGGCGGTCTCGTAGCCTGTCGCTGCCTCGTGTGCGGCAATACCGGAGGACCCGTATGCGAGAGCGAGTCGGCCGACCGCCCGGGTGTGTTCGGATTGTGCGGCACCGAAGACGGCGAGGAACTCCGCGCCGATCAACCCGAGAGCGGGGCTGAGCGATGCGATGTTCGCATGAAGGTCGAGCGCCCCTGCCTGCGCGACGCTCTCGGCCGCGTGCAGATTGGTGGTACCGAACGCCCTGATTCCGTCGGGCACCACCCGGATTTCGGCACCGGGAAACAAACCGCTCATCGAACCCCCCTCGAAGATCAGTGTGCCGAGCACTGTAGCTCGAGGTGCCGACGTCGGCGACACATCGTGACGAGCGTTCGGCCACCACGCATCTCGGACTCGGGTTACCTGGAACCCCACCGAATCCATCGGGGTCCGATCCGGCGTCGCCCGGTCACAGCGACGGGTTCGGACGGACGAACCGTTCGTCGATGTCGTGCACCGATTGCGCTCCGGCCAGAGCCATCGTGAGGTCGAGTTCGGCAACGACGTTTCGGATCACCTCTTCGACGCCCCGCTGCCCCGCAACCGCCAGCCCGTACATGTAGGGGCGGCCGAGCAGGACCGCGTCCGCACCGAGCGCGAGCGCGACGAACACGTCGGAGCCGCTTCGTATTCCGCTGTCCAGCAACAATGTGGGTTCCCGCCCCACCGTGGCGCGGATCTCGAGCAGCGCGTCCAGCGACGCGATCGATCCGTCGATCTGCCGTCCGCCGTGGTTCGACACGACCATCGCGTCGACGCCGAGGTCGACAGCGCGGCGAGCATCGTCGGGATGCAGAATTCCTTTGAGCACGATCGGAAGCGTCGTACGGTCGCGCAGGGTCGCCAGATGGTCCCAGCTCAAGCCGGGATTCGAGTAGATGTCGAGGAACGTTTCCGCGGCGGCACGCGGCACCGGGGAACGCAGGTTGTCGAGGAACGTGCCCGGGTGGTTGCGAGTCATCGAGATCAGCGTGCGGATCGCGCCGAGGGTGACATCGGGTCGGTCCGTGACCGCTTTCCCGGCGGTCCCGATTCGCTGCCGGACGATCTCGAGGAAGCGTGGATCCGAGGTGTACTGGGCGATGCCCTCGCCCCGTGCGAAGGGCAACGAACCGAGATTCAGATCCTGGGGACGCCAGCCGAGCATCGTCGTGTCCAGTGTGACGACGACGGCTTCGGCACCGACGGCTTCGGCCCGCTGGAGCAGGCTGTCGACGAGATCCTCGTCGGAACTCCAGTACAGCTGGAACCAGCTTGGGGCCGTGCCCATTTCGGCGGCGCACTCCTCCATCGGATTGCAACCCTGATTGGAGAAGATGTACGGCACACCGGTCGCGGCAGCCGCCCGGGCGATCGACAGGTCGCTGTTCCGCGCCATCAATGCTCCGGCGCCCACCGGGGCCAGTAACAGAGGCGACGACAACGATGTGCCCGCGACGGCGGTGGCCAGATCGCGCTCGGTGATCCCGTGCGCCATGCGCGGGACGATGGCCCACCGGTCGAACGCACGCCGGTTGTTGCGCATCGTGCGCCCCTCGCCGGCGCCGCCGGCCACGTATGCCCAGGCTCGTTTCGAACTGGCACGCCGCGCAGCACGTTCGAGATCGCCGAATGCGGTCGGCACGGCGGGGCGACGGCCGAGTGCGCCGTTGCGGTAGACCACACCTTGACGGCTTCGGCCTGGGCCGGCGGTCGCGGGAACGGCGGTGTCGGTCACGAGGGTCCTTTCTCGGGGACGGTGGTGCACAGATCCTTCCCCACTTCGGGGAATGAGGAAACTGAGGAATGAGGAAACTGGAATCAGGTAACTGCGGTGAGGTTGCCAGGGTGCCGCCGCGTCACCGGAGTCGGCGATCTCGCGGAGCTGATCCTGCAGAGCCGCGGCGATTCGGTCGAACTCGGGGACGAGGTCGGGATCCGCGACGACCGTCACCGTCAGTGTGCCCGCATACGACAGTGCCGCGAATGCGACGCCGATGTTTCCCGTGCCGACGATCAGCGGTGCGATGGACGTGACGGGGAGACCGCCGACCGTCACCGGGGAGGGCGGGCCCGGCACGTCGGACAGGAACGAATTGACCAGATGCTGGCGGTCCACGAACAACCGGAAAACCCCGAGAGTCGCGAGGGCACGGAACCACGGACCGGTCAACGCGGCCGACCGGCCACGGACACCGGGCTTCTGCATCCGGGTGCTGCGCGAGACGGACGCCAGTCGCTGCCCCGGTGTCCCTGTCAGCATCACCCGCACGGGCATGACGCCGACCTGATTGCCCAATTGCCCGTCGGTGTCGGTGCGGGCGGACACCGGTACCGAGATCACCAGTTCGGCTGGGAACTCGCCGCGTTCGTGCAGAACCGCGGCCAGAGCGCCGCCGACGGCGACCAGCAGCACGTCGTTGACCGTCGCATTCCGGCGTCGGCCCGCGCGGCGAAGCATGTCCAGTTCCGTCCCCACCGTCGCGACCGCACGACGAGGACCGGTGGGTGCGTTCAACGAACAGCGCGGGGCGCGTCCACCGGCACCCCGTCCGAGTTCTGCCCACGCGGCCGGAAGACCTGCGACGGCGTGCGGAACCCGCCGCAGTGCCCGGAGGCGTCCGACGATGTTGTCGGCAAGCAGTTCTCGGGTTCGGGGGCGCGCGGGATCCCACGAGGGGTCGTGCGCGAGTGCCGGAGTGCCGATGCCGTCGACGAGACGCGCCAGGATCGCCAGACCCCCGATCCCGTCGGCCAGTACGTGGTGCATCACCATCACCACCGCCTGCCGGCAGTGTGGATCCGTGATGTCCGTGACGACGATCGCACGCCACAGCGGCCGGGCGCGCGGCAGCGGCCGCGTCAGTGCGTCCGCTCCGAGCGACATCGCGGCATTCCGGTCGCCGCGGTCCGGGCACCGGACCTGTGACAGGTGAGCTTCGAGGTCGAAGTGCTCGTCGTCGGACCAGTAGGGTCGCCCGAGCCCGAGGGCCGGTTCGATCAGGCGTTGCCGTAACCGCCGGATCCGAGAGAGTCGGTCGGCGATGGTGGATCGCAGTGTTTCCCGACCCGTCGTCCGAGGATCCGCAGTTTCAGGACCCGCCGCTTTGCCGTCGGCGAGGAAGATCATCGCACCGACGTGCAGAGGCGCGGGACCGACGTCCGAGACGAGTTCGGTCAGATCGCCGAGTCCGATGCGGTCGATCCGCCTCGACTCCGCCATTGTTCGAGAATCGCAGATGATCTTGCTGTCCGATGCGGTTCACGCGGGTCGGCCGGTACAGGCCCACCTCGGGGAGGAGTAGTCGCCCGAGGTCGAGTATTGACACGGTATCGCACATATGTTCGACTTGAGCGGTGCGGTGGGCAGCTCAGGCGGTGGACGCAGACGACGGTGCTCTTCCCGGTCTGGACCGGGCGGGGCTGGTGCGCAGCGTGCAGACACCGGAGTTCGAGGGCATCACCTTCCACGAAGTGCTGTGCAAGAGCGCACTGAACAAGACTCCGGAGGCATCCCGCTTGCCCTTCCGTTACACCGTGAACACGTTCAGGGGCTGCAGTCACGCCTGCCGCTATTGTTTCGCCCGGCCGACACACGAGTACCTCGACCTCGACGCCGGGCACGACTTCGACAGCCAGTTGGTGGTCAAGACGAATGTGGCCGCGGTGCTGCGCCGGGAACTCGCGCGCCGGTCGTGGACCCGCGAGCACGTCGCGCTGGGCACCAATACCGATCCGTATCAGCGTGCGGAGGGCCGCTACCGGCTCATGCCGGGCGTCATCCGGACGCTCGCCGAATCGGGTACGCCGTTCTCGATTCTCACCAAGGGCACGTTGCTACGTCGGGATCTGCCGCTGTTGTCGCTGGCCGCCCGCCAGGTCGACGTGCGCACCGCGGTCTCCCTCCCGATCGGTGATCACGATCTGCAACAACAGATCGAGCCCGGAACTCCGACTCCCAAGGCTCGTCTCGAGATGGTGCGTGCGATCACCGGCAGCGGACTGTCGTGTCACGTGATGGTCGCGCCGGTCATCCCGTTCCTCACCGATTCGAGCCGGCACCTCGACGAACTGTTCGGGTCGATCGCGGCCGCCGGGGCGTCTTCCGTCACCGTGATACCGATGCATCTGCGCGGTTCCACCCGGGGATGGTTCCTGTCGTGGTTGTCGGAGCAGCACCCGGCGCTGGTGCGGCGGTATCGCGCTCTGTACGGACGGGGCGCATACGTATCGCCGGACTACTCTCGCTGGCTCGATGCCCGGGTGTCGCCCCTGATCCAGCGTTACGGTCTCGGGGGCGGACCGTCGGAACACCGGGACACTCCGAGCGCCCCGGTCGCGTCTCGTCGCGAACCGGCGGACGCCGTGGGCGCTCCGACCTTGTTCTGACGAGTCTCTTTCCGGACGGCATCGTCCGAGAACCGTCCCCCGGAAACCGCGCTCCGAAAAACGTGCTCCGGAAAACGTCGCCCGGAAAACGTTGTCCGGGAAAACTCTGCCGGTGTAGCCTCGTCCGCGTGAACACCGGGCCGGCATCATGCCACACACGTATCGGTGATCCGGTGGAGTTCTGACCTCCGCCGCGGCGCCCGCTCGGCGCCGCCGCAAGGCTCCTCGAGCCCCACCTCGTTTCGTGAAGAAGGTGCTACTGCTCCATTCCACGAAATCGAAAGCGAGATCCGGATGTCCGTATCGTTCAACCACACCATCATCGCGTCGAAGGATCGTGCCCGTTCGGCCGCATACTTCCGTGATCTGCTCGAACTCGGTGAAGCACCCTCCTGGGGCCTGTTCACCAACATCGTCCTCGACGACGGTGTACTCCTCCAATTCGCCGAACCCCCGGTCGATATCCAGATGCAGCACCACGCCTTTCTCCTCGACGACGACCTGTTCCATCGCGCATACGCGAGATTGGTCGAGGCCGATATCGACCATTGGGCCGATCCGCAGATGCGGCGCAAAGGCGAATGCAATTCCGAACACGGCGGACGAGGGGTGTACTTCTTCGATCCTTCCGGCCACGCCATCGAGCTGATCACCCGTCCGTATCTGTAATCTCAGGGAGCACACCGAGCCGCGATCCGCCTGAAATGGAGAGTGCGATGACCGAAACGAACGTGGCGGGAGAAATTCCTCTCCGGATCGTCGATATCGGTGATCTTCCCGAATCAGCGCTCGACGAGTTCTACGACGACGTACTGACCCCGTCGTTCCCGGACGAGGAACTGCTCATGCCCGACGAGTTGTCCCGCGCGCTTGCCGACCCCGAGCCACGCATGTTCGCGTCCGTCGCCCTGACCGAACGCGACGAGGTCGTGGGTGGTGCTGTCGGTCAATGGTTCCCGGAATGCAGGGTGATCCTCACGGTGTACCTTGCGACGCATCCGGGGCGGCGGGGTGGTGGCATCGGCCGCCGGATCCTCCGCACGGTCACGGAAGAGTGGACGCGCCGCTTCGATCCGCTCCTGGTTCTCGGCGAGGTGGAGGATCCGCGTCATCATCGCGATCGGGGTTTCGGCGATCCGGGGCGGCGGCTGTCCTTCTATGCGAGCGAGGGGGCACGCATTGTCGATGTGCCCTATTTCCAGCCGCGCCTGCGACCCGACGAGGTGCGCGTCCCGGATCTGCTGCTCATGACGTTCGCCGTCCACGAGCGCTTCCGGCTCGGCGCCACGGTCGATTCGGCACCTGTGCGGTGCTTCCTGGAGAAGAACCTTCTCGCCGGCGAAGGGGTGATCGGTGACGATCCCGAAACCGAGGCGCTCTGGCAGGCGTTGGACGGCCCGGTCGTGGCGCTGCTCGACCCGGACACCCTGCTAGGCGAAGTCTGAGTCCCTTATGCGGGTAGGTCGAGCTGGAACTTCTCCAGGACGGCCCGCGCGTCGTCGGTGATCGGCCGGCTGCCACCGGCGATCGCGGTGCTCACGTCCACCGAATCGGCGAGAGCGACGCAGCGGTCGTGCTGGAACAGCGCCGAGCCCACGACCAGGGACGACGATCCGACATGCAGCACCCCTGTCGCAACGACCACCTCGTGGGGATAGAAGACCTCGGCGAGGTAGTCGATCTCGATGCGCGCGAGTACTGCGCGTTCGAACAGGGGCACGTCGCGTGACGGTGCGATCGCCTCCATGATCATCACCCGGGCTTGCTCGAAGTAGCGCGCGATCGAGATGTTGTTGATGTGCCCGAGTGCGTCGGTGTCGCTGAAGAGCGTCGTGAGCGTGCGCTGGATGGGGTAGAGGTCGAGCGAGGTGCGTCGCGGATCGTGGCGCATCGGGTACCGCCTTAACGTTTTCGGGTCTGTGGGGTACCCAACCTAGCCGCCCTCCCGGGAGGGAGCGTCACGAGAGTCGGCGACGCTCGAGCAGGCGTGTGCGCATTTCGGTGAAAGCGTGGCCCATCGCCGAGACCTCTTCGGGAGTGATCGCATCGAACATGGTTTCCCGCACCGCCGCGACGTGGCCCGGACTCGCGTCGGCGAGGACGGAGGACCCCTTCTCGGACAGCTCCGCCCACGCGCCGCGTTTATCGGATTTGCACCCGACGCGGCGCACCCAGCCCGCATTCTCCATCCGCGAGATCGCGCGCGTGATGCCGCTGCGCGTCGTCGTACTCGCGTCGGCAAGGTCGCTCATCCGCAGTCGAGTGTCGGGCGCTTCGGAAAGGAGGACCAGAATCTCGTAGTCGGCGAAGGATATGCCGGCGTCGCCGAGCAGTTGCTTGTCCAGCTCACGGAACAACATGCGTGTCACGTCCAGGTAGGACCGCCACAGCACTTGTTCCTCGTCGCTCAGCCATTTCTTCGTCATGACCTGCAGTCTAACGCAAGTAGTTGACTATGCAACGAAATTTGTGTCACCCTGGTTGCGGAATCGACGAAGTGCCCCGGCGCAGCATCGCCGGTGGACGGAGGAGGTCGGGATGACCGGCAACGACAACATCGACGCGGCGGGAGAGTTCGAACGCCGGCGCGACCGGATCCGGACCCGCTACCTCACACCTGCGGACGCTCGGCCCCGGTCGTCGGCGCGCGGCCTGCACCACACGGCTCTCGTGAGCAGCAACGTCGAGAGGACGGTGCAGTTCTACCAAGGACTGCTCGAATTCCCGCTCACCGAACTGATCGAGAATCGGGACTATCCGGGGTCCTCACATTTCTTCTTCGACATAGGAAACCGGAACCTGTTGGCGTTCTTCGATTTTCCCGGCCTCGACCTCAGCCACTATCAGGAAGTCCTGGGCGGGCTGCATCATGTTGCGATCAGCGTGGAACCCGATCGCTGGATCTACCTGCGCGACAAGCTGATCGAATCCGGGGTCGAACTCGTCGAACACTCCGAGGTATCGCTCTACTTCCGGGATCCGGACGGAGCACGCCTCGAGCTGATCGCCGATCCGCTCGGCGAAATGTACGGGTCCGCAGTTCTCTGACGAGCGCCTTGCACGCACTTGTCCCTCACCGATCGGAGTCATCGAATCCCATGAGCAACATCGACCCAGATCCCGACGAGATTCGTTGTCGGGCAGATGATCTCCCTGTCGGCGACGTACGGCACCCCCATGTCGAGATCATCACCTCCCGCGAGGTTCCGCTCGGCGGTCCCCGCGCCATGGCCGTCCGGCGAACGCTGCCTCAGCGGCAGCGTTCGCTGATCGGCGCATGGTGCTTCGTGGACCATTACGGCCCGGACGACGTCGCGTCGACCGGCGGTATGGACGTCGCACCGCACCCGCACACCGGACTGCAGACCGTCTCGTGGCTGTTCACCGGAGAAATCGAACACCGCGACAGCCTGGGAGTGCACGCGATCGTCCGTCCGGGCGAAGTCAACCTCATGACCGCAGGCCAGGGCATCTGCCACTCGGAGGTCTCGACGCCCGGCACCTCGACCCTGCACGGCGTGCAACTGTGGGTGGCCCTTCCCGACGCCGCCCGGCACACGACGCGCGACTTCCAGCACCACGTGCCGCCCGCCACCGGACTCGATGGCGCGACCGCACGAGTCTTTCTCGGCGCGCTCGCAGGATCGGCCTCGCCGGTTACGACGTTCACACCGCTCCTGGGCGCCGAGATCGTCATCGAACCGGGAGCGACGATCACACTCGACGTCGATCCGGGTTTCGAACACGGGTTGCTCGTCGACCTCGGGTCGGTCGACCTGTTCGATACGCCCCTGTCGCGTGGTGAGCTCGGCTATGTCGGCACGGGCGTCCCGTCACTGACGATCACCAACACCGGTGACGAAACCGCCCGGCTGGTTCTTCTCGGCGGTACGCCGTTCGGCGAGGAGATCGTCATGTGGTGGAACTTCGTCGGACGCGACCACGACGAGATCGCCGCATTCCGCGACGAATGGGAGCGCGGATCGGAACGCTTCGGGCAGGTCGAGGGATATGTGGGCGCCGTCCCTCGCCTGCCCGCCCCCCACTTGCCCCACGCCCGCATAGGCCCTCGACGCAATCCGCCCACCGAGAACCCACTCCGCTCCGCCCAGGAAGAGAAACGATGAGCACCACACCCCACGCCCCCGTTCTGGACGTCCGACGCGCGGACAGCCGTGACAAGACCAGGATCGGATGGCTCGATTCCAAGCACTCGTTCTCGTTCGGTCACCACTACGACCCGGCCAACACCCATCACGGGGTGCTCATGGTCAACAACGACGACGTCGTCGCTCCGGGTACGGGTTTCGATACCCATCCGCACCGCGACATGGAGATCGTGACGTGGGTGCTCGAGGGTTCCCTCGTCCATCAGGATTCGACGGGCAACTCGGGCGTTCTCTATCCCGGCCTGGCCCAGCGCATGAGTGCCGGCACCGGAATCCTTCATTCCGAGAAGAACGACTCGTGGCGATTCGACGGTGCCGCGGGCCTTCACGCCGATCGCCACGACAATCCCGTCCATTTCATCCAGATGTGGGTGCTGCCCGACGAATCCGGCATCGAGCCCGGATACGAGCAACTCGAGATCGACCACGAACTGCTCTCGGGTGGCCTGGTGCCGGTCGCATCCGGCATGAAGGCGTACGCCGACCACTCCGCGATCCGTATCCGCAACAAGTACGCCGCGATGCATGTCGCGCGTGTGCAGCCCGGACAGCCGGTTGTCCTCCCGGACGCCCCCTACCTGCACGTCTTCGTTGCCCGCGGCGAGGCAGCACTCGAGGGTGCGGGTCCGCTGACGGAAGGTGACGCCGTGCGGGTCAGCGGCGGCGGGGGTCAGCAGCTCACCACCGCCACCGGTGCCGAGGTCATCGTGTGGGAGATGCACGCCACCCTGGGTCGGCCCGGACACTAGTGCGACGCTTCCTCGTCCCGGCTTCCGTTACTCCTGCGAGCGGACGGACGGCCGCTGGAAGGTCAGATCCCAGGCATGGGCGCCGCAGTCCAACCGGTGCCATCCGTCCGCCTCGATCCGGCGGGTGAGATCGGTGAGGCTGTCGTCCATTCCGGGAGCCCATTTCTCCTGTGGTGATTCGGGTTTCCACACCCGCGGCACCGGGAAGGTCCGCCCACGATAACGCGGCTCACCGTCCACGACGCCGACGAACCGCATGTAGGCGTTGCCTGACTGCGAGGACAGCGTGGCGAGCAGCGCAGCCCACCAATGTCTTGCGCCGACCTCTTCGAGTCGCACTCGCAAGGTCTCCGTGACTCGGGGCATGGGATCCGCTCTCTCTCGAGGGGTTTTCGAAAGTTATCACTCGCGGTCGTCGCGCGCGCAGAAAGCGCGACGGCCACGACCGGTGAGGAGAGCGGCGTCGTAGGCTCGTGTGGTGAACGATCCGTCTTCCGATCTTGCTGCCACCGCCGTCGCCGTGCTCGACGAACGGGGAGCGCTCGGCGTCGAGGAGATCGCCGCGGAGTTGTCGGCCTGCGGTTTCGGGGACCCAGGCGCACTCGCCACGGCTCTCGAACTCGGTGACGCGGTCGACGATCCGCGGATCATGCATCTCGCCGACGGTCGGTTCGTCACCCCGCGGACCGTCCTCGAGCGGCGCATCTGGACACATCGACTGACCGCGGAGGAGATCGCCGCCGACGCTGTCGAACTCTTCGATGTGATGGCGCCGGTCTGCCTGCCGAGTGCCGATCCGGAGATCCGCGTCGCGATGCCCGACCAGGATGCCTTCGAGGAACGCGGACTAGCGGGCCTGTCCTGGGCCGGTTACGGAGTTCTGCTCTTCCCCGAAGGTTATCTCGCCGACAACACCGTCGGTGACCTCATCGCGGTGACTTGCGTCGGAGGCGAATTCGTCGTCGATCCGCATCCGTATCAGCACGTCGGACGCGGGAGTTTGGGCGACTGGATGACCGAGCGCGCGGGCTTGCTGGCCTCGCCCGA
This sequence comes from Actinomycetes bacterium, assembly GCA_023417985.1. Lineage (GTDB taxonomy): Bacteria > Actinomycetota > Actinomycetes > Mycobacteriales > Mycobacteriaceae > Rhodococcus. Next base: position 10,831 of record JAEZDV010000229.1, read on the forward strand.
CGACGCGCTGTACCCGGACACCGAACTCTTCGTCGCTCTCGCGGACGACAGTGCGTTGGTCCGTGAGGCGTGCCTGCCGCTCGGTGAGCAGCTCGAAGGTGCCGGCCTGGTCCGCGATGGTCACCGGTTGGTGCGCTCCGGAACGGTGACCGCGGCACCGACCGGCGGATATCTGGTCGAGGTCGCCACCGATTCGTTCTCCCGGGCGTTCGGCCTGGACACTCGTTCCGCGCGGGGAGCGATGGCGTTCCTCGCGCTGGCAGGTTCGTTCGCCGTCGGCAGTGACAGCGATCCCACCGTCGAGTCGCATTTCGAAGAGCCCGACGACTTCTCCGGCCTGGCAGACCCGCGTGTCGCACGATTGTGTGTGGACGAGGGGCTCGGGCGGCTGGGATTCGACCCGCGGGTCGTGTCCGCTGCCGCCGAGCAGGTCGCTCGACGCGGACCGCGCGTCACACTCGCGAGTGCCCTGTGGATCGGCGGACGGGCTGCACAGGCGCTCGGAGATATCGACGAGGCCGAGCGGCGATACCGCCTCGCGGTCGCGGGAGCGCCGGAGTTCGAGCCCGCGCTCGAAGACCTGGCGACGATCTCCGCGGTGAAAGGTGATGCGGCAACCGGTCTTCGTCTCCTCGAAAGGACGTCCGAAGGCGCGACCCACAGCATGTACCCGTTCCTCCGGCGTTTCGAGCCGGCCGACCATCCCGAACTGGGACGCAACGAACCGTGCTGGTGCGGATCGGGCCGTAAGTACAAGGTGTGCCACCTCGGACGGGCCTCGCTGAGCGAGCGCGCGGCGTGGCTGTACGCCAAGGCGAGTCTCGTCCTCGACGAACCGCGGTGGACGTCGGTTCGCGCGGGCCTCGACCTGGTGGCGGGGCAGAGCGCGAGCGAATCGGAAACGACCCGACTCGTCGCCGACGTCACACTTTTCGAGGCAGGTGCGTTCGCCGAATTCGTCGCCGACTGGTCGGCGCTGCTGCCGACCGACGAACGCGCGCTGGCGCAGAGCTGGCAGGGAGCTTCCCTCGACTGTTTCCTGGTGGACGTGACGCAGCCGGGCGAGGGGCTTACCGCCCGGAACCTGCGCACCGGCGAGATTGTCGAGGTCCGCGATCGGACCGTCGCGGCTGTCCCCGACGGTGCCACCGTCGCCATGCGGGTGTTGCCGGTGGGTCCGGAGCGGCACACCTACGGTGGTGTCCATCTCGTGCCCGACGCGCGTCGCGAGGCCGTGCGCGACCTGCTTGCGATCCCCGACCCGGCCGCGGCCGATCTGGTGCGCGAATTGACCGGCGGGTGAGCACACGCACCGGCCCCCGGTGACAGGGG
>JAEZDV010000291.1 GCA_023417985.1 Actinomycetes bacterium
CTGCTGATCGACTGCCTCGGCACCTGGCTCACCGCGCGCCTGGATCTGCACGACGTGTGGAACGGCGGCGACATGGGCGCAGTCGACGCCGATATCGCCGACCTCCTCGACGCGTGGCAGCGGTGCCGGGTGCCGGTAGTCGCGGTGAGCAACGAGGTGGGCAGCGGTGTGGTCCCGGCCAGCGCGTCGGGCAGGTTGTTCCGCGACACGCTCGGGCGCCTGAATGCCTCGGTGGCCGCGGTGTCGGAGACGGTCACGCTCGTCGTCGCGGGCATACCGGTGGCGTTGCGGTGACCCGGCCGACGCCGGCGACGGACCGGCTCCTACCTGTCCGATGAGTGTGGCAGGTCAGGCGAGCAAGCGGTACAGACCGATGAGCCCGACGGCCACGATGACCGCGCGCAACACCGTGGGCGACATCCGCCGGCCGAACCGTGCCCCGAGGTAGCCGCCGATCAGCGATCCCACCGCGATCAATGCGGCCACAGTCCAGTCGATCCGGTCGAACGCCACGAGAATGTACGCACTGGCCGCGACGATGTTGACGAGCAGAGAGAGCAGATTCTTCGTTGCGTTCTGACGCTGGATGTGCTCGGTGAGCAGCGCGCCGAACAGTCCCATCAGCAGAATCCCCTGCGCCGCGGTGAAGTATCCACCGTAGATGCCGACAGCGAACGTGCCGACCACCAGCAGGCTCATCCGAACCGGGCCGATCCGCCCGTCCGGGTCACTGACGGTGCGCCGCAATACCCACTTCTGGATCTTCGGTTGCAGTACGACGAGGACGAGCGCCAGGATCAGCAGGACCGGCACGACGGTTTCGAACACGGTCTCCGGCAGGTGCAGCAGCAGCCACGACCCGATCAGGGCACCACAGATCGAGGCGGGAATCTGCCACCGTAACGTCGGCCACTGGCCGCGCAACTCGCGGCGATATCCCCACGTTCCCGACACACCACCCGCGACCAGACCGATCGCGTTCGACATGGTCGCGGTGACCGGCGGAACACCGAATGCGACGAGGGTCGGGAAGGTGATGAGAGTTCCGGAGCCGACGAGGGAGTTGATGGCGCCGGCACCGAGCCCGGCGAGGGCGACGAGAAACAACTCCAGCGGTGTCACTGCTCGGAGTCTACGGAGGGGCCGACACGGGATGGAGGCGGCTCCGTTCTACGACGCGCCTGCCTCCCGGCGTGCACTGTGCCGCAAGGCGAGAACGACGACGAGGGGCCAGAGGGTCTCGGGCGTGAGCCCTATCCGCTCCATGAGTCCGAACCACTTGCCACCCTGCGCAGAGATCAGGAACGCCACGGTCAGCGCCACGAACACCGTGGTGGCCGCGGCCGACCCTCGGACGCTGAGAACGAATGAGTCGGAGCGGTCGCACGAGCCGACGAACGCGGGCCAGGCCGCGATCAGGATCGAGCCGACGACGACGAACGCGACGTGTTCCGCGGCGGATCCGCCCGCCGGCTGCGGAAATGCTGCGAGCGCGATCCCCGAGACTCCTGCACCACCGAGGACCAGCCGTGCGGAGGGACGTAGGGATGTCAGGCCGAGAGCGGTGACGACATGGCAGGCGCCGAGCACGAAAAGCGAGGTCGTCATGATCCAGCGCTCGGCACCGCCGTGTCCGGCGAGCGCGCTCAGACTGTGCCGCACCGCGCTGTATTCCGGTGGTTGCACCGCGCCCGCGACCACCCAGCCCACGCTCAGTGAAACAGGAGCGAGTGCGGACGACACCACTGCCCACCACGGTGGGCCGAGACGCTCCCGGCTCGGCCCGGCCTCACCGGTCGTGACTCGTTCGACGCTTTCCACGCGCTCCATCGTCGCAGCATCACCACCTTCCTCGCCGCCGATTCGAAGTTCCGCGATTCCATTGAAATCAGTTCGATTCCGACAGTTGCGCAATGCGATTCACTCGGCCACTGTTCGCCACAGCCGATGTGTGTCCGATTCTTCGTTTTCCGCACGGTGCCATACGGAGCGACCGAGGTTCCGCTCCGGTGTCACCACCGCCGCCGCCCTGCCGGCTCGTGCCGGACGTGGGAGATGCTTCGTCCGTTCCGCTTTCGAGGGAATACAACGGGACCGATATTGTGTTCGGATACCGATATCGTCTGGCGGTCAGCGGCGCGTCAGTCACTGGGCGGTCAGCCGATCGAGCCTCGCCGGTGAGTGACTCCTGCAAGTGCTCTTGCCTGCCTCCCACCGTCCAGTGCACCCGGCCTCAGGTGCGCCCGGCGGTCGCCTCGTAGGGTTCTGCGGCCACAACGTGAACACCCGGATGTCGTGGGGTGCCGTTCGAAGGCACTGTGGCAGCCGAGGATTATGACGTTCTCGTCGACGGTCGCCCGCGACGTACCAGCGGTAGCGCTCGACCTGCCCACTCGCCGGGCACACAATGCGGGCCAACGTCCGAGTCCTTCGATGGTGGTTGCCGACTGTTCGAGCGTTTCCTGGCGACGCGGGTTCGACTCGGAGTCAGGCGATGTGAATCCAAGAGCCACTGACGACTTCCGTTTTCGGCCATCGGTGGTGTTGGTGACCACGCCCTGGGCGGCCGGGTACGGTCCGGCGATGTCCTCCGGGTGCCACCGGAGGAGCGGGACGCACTCGTCGCCGCGCCCGTAACGCACCGGGACGAAGACCGGTTGCGCTCGTACGAACTGCTGGCGCGGGCATGGGGGGTTGCAGAGACTGCGCGCCGCCCGACCCCGTTCTTCCGGAACTGTCCTTCCGGACGTTTTCGGGCGTGCGTCCGGTCGCGACCGGAGGGGCATACTCGGGGAAGTTGCCCTACGACGGTCGGAGGAATCGGTGGCTCAGGAATTGAAGTTGGGATACAAGGCGTCGGCGGAGCAGTTCGGGCCGCGTGAGCTGGTCGAACTCGGGGTGCTCGCGGAGGCGCACAGCGTCATCACGCGGTAATGCAGGTCAAGCTGCCGCAGGACTTCCTCGGCGCAGGCCAGCATGCGCTCCAGCTCGTCCCTGCTGTTCCCGGGCGTTGCGATCGAGACCAGCTCGACCTTGGTGAACTGGTGCTGGCGGATCATGCCGCGGGTATCGCGACCGGCCGCGCCCGCTTCCGCACGGAAGCATGG
>JAEZDV010000055.1 GCA_023417985.1 Actinomycetes bacterium
CGGTGGTGCATCTCGGCACGATCGGTTACCTCGAGGCGTGGGAGCGGCAGCGCGAGATCCTCGATGCGCGCGCCGACGGCACCTGCTCGGATACCTTGCTGCTGCTCGAACATCCGCCCGTCTACACGGCCGGTAGGCGCACCGAGGACTGCGACCGTCCCAGCGACGGCACCCCCGTCATCGACGTCGACCGGGGCGGAAAGATCACCTGGCACGGCCCGGGCCAGCTCGTCGGGTATCCGATCGTCAAACTCGCCGAACCCATCGACGTCGTCGGGTACGTCCGGCGGATCGAACAGGCGCTCATCACCGTGTGCACCGACCTGGGTCTGACCTGCGGGCGCATCGACGGCAGGTCCGGCGTGTGGCTGCCCGCGGAACTGCGCGACGGTCGGTGGTTGCCCGAACGGAAGATCGCCGCGATCGGTATCCGCGTGCAGCGCGGCGTCACGATGCACGGCTTCTCCCTCAACTGCAATTCCGCGCTCGACGCGTTCGACTCGATCGTGCCGTGCGGTATCCGCGACGCCGGTGTCGCGTCGCTGACGGGAGAACTCGGCCGGGAAATCACGATCGACGACGTCACACCGGCCGTGACCGAGGCTGTGCTCGGGGCGCTCGACGGACGCATCCCCGTCACCGACGCGGACATCGACCGAGTCACCTTCGAGGAGGCTGTCGCCGCCTCCGAAGGTTCCTCGACCGCCCCGGAATTCACCACTCTGAGGTTCTGACCTGCCGCGCTCCCCGACCGGATCCCGGCGCAAGCGCGGGCGTACGATCGAGGACGTGACTGTGGCCCCAGAAGGACGCAAACTGCTGCGGATCGAGACCCGAAACGCTCAGACGCCGATCGAACGTAAACCGAACTGGATCAAGACCCGGGCGAAGATGGGCCCGGAATACACCGAGCTCAAAGGTCTCGTACGACGTGAGGGCCTGCACACGGTCTGCGAAGAGGCCGGGTGTCCCAACATCTACGAATGCTGGGAAGACCGTGAGGCGACGTTCCTGATCGGTGGTGAACAGTGCACGCGGCGCTGCGACTTCTGTCAGATCGACACCGGGAAGCCCTCGGCACTCGACCGTGACGAACCGCGCCGCGTCGCCGAGTCCGTCCAGGCGATGGGTCTGCGCTACTCGACGATCACCGGTGTCGCCCGCGACGACCTTCCCGACGGCGGCGCGTGGCTGTACGCAGAGACCGTGCGGCAGATCCACGAACTCAACCCCGGCACGGGTGTCGAGAATCTCATCCCCGACTTCAACGGCAAGCCCGAACTGCTGCGCGAGGTGTTCGAATCCCGTCCGGAGGTGCTCGCCCACAACGTCGAGACGGTGCCGCGGATCTTCAAGCGGATCCGTCCCGCGTTCCGCTACCAGCGCTCGCTCGACGTGATCACCGCCGCCCGCGAGTTCGGTCTCGTCACGAAGTCGAACCTGATCCTGGGCATGGGCGAGACACCCGAGGAGGTCACCCAGGCGCTGCACGATCTCCACGACGCCGGGTGCGACATCATCACCATCACCCAGTACCTGCGTCCGTCGCCGCGGCACCATCCCGTCGAGCGGTGGGTCAAGCCCGAGGAGTTCGTCGAGCACTCCGACACCGCCCGTTCGATCGGTTTCGCCGGTGTGATGGCCGGACCGCTGGTGCGCTCGTCGTACCGCGCGGGGCGTCTCTACGCGCAGGCGATGGCACATCACGGCCGCGAACTCCCCGCGGCCCAGGCCCATCTCGCCGAAGAGGGCACTGCTTCGCAGGAGGCCGGCTCCGTCCTCGCTCGATTCGGTAGCTGACGCTCCGTAACCGCTCACGGTTCCCGGTCGGTCCCGGTGGTGGCGAATGCGCCTCCACCGGGGCCGTATCCTTGACGGTATGGCGAAGGGCAGTAGCAGCGACAAGGAAGCGAAGGCTGCGGCGAAAGCCGCACGGAAGCAGGCGTCGAAGGAGCGTCGCGGCCAGTTGTGGCAGGCGTTCCAGATTCAGCGCAAGGAAGACAAGCTTCTCCTTCCGTGGATGATCGGGGCGCTCGTCGTATCGATCGTGGTCTTCTTCCTGATCGGGCTGATCTTCGGGATCCAGTGGTTCCTGTTGCCCATCGGAGTTCTCGTCGGCGTGCTCCTCGCCTTCATCATCTTCGGCCGTCGCGTCCAGAAGTCGGTTTACACGAAAGCCGACGGACAGGCCGGCGCCGCAGCATGGGCACTCGACAACCTTCAGGGCGCGTGGCGCGTCACCCAGGCCGTTGCCGGGACGACCCAGCTCGACGCGGTGCATCGTGTCATCGGTCGTCCGGGCGTCATCCTCGTCGGTGAGGGCAACGCCGGTCGCGTCCGAGGCTTGATGGCGCAGGAGAAGAAGCGTGTCTCCCGTCTCGTCGGCGACACCCCGATCTACGAAGTGGTCGTCGGCAACGAAGAGGGCCAGGTGAAGCTGTCGCAGTTGCAGAAGCACCTGTCGAAGCTGCCCCGCAACATCGACACAAAGCGCATGGACACCATCGAGGGCCGTCTGTCCGCGCTCAGCACCAAGAAGACCGGTCCGGCCATGCCGAAGGGTCCGTTGCCCGCCGGTGCGAAGATGCGCAGCGTGCAGCGCACGATTCGCCGCCGCTGACCTCTCCCGGTCCACCCGTTGTAGTCGAACGCCGCCTCGGATTCACGACGTGAGTCCGGGGCGGCGTTCGTTGCGTGTGGTGCGCAGTAGGTGAAGAGCGCTCAGCGGGAGCGGACGATCGCGGTTCCGGTCGCGCGGTCGTGCATGCCACGGCCGTCGACATCGGTAACGGTCGCGGGGACGACGAACACGATGAGCACCTGACGTGCGAGCGCCCGGACGATGCCGACCCGAGCGGGCGCATCCACCCGGATGACCCGCACCCCTGCGATGAACTGGCCGGGAGTGAACGAGAACAGCGTGACGCTCACGACACCGACCACGAACCAGATGATCAACGTGTATCCCGAGAGCCGCGAGCTCTCGAGCGGGTTCTCCCCGACCAGGCTCGCCGCGATCGCCAGCGACAGGAACCAGTCGAGCGACAGAGCCAGCACACGCCGCGCCGTCGAAACGAGAGACCCGGGACCGTGCTGGGGAAGACCGAGCAGTTCGCCGGGGTACGCCTGCTCTTGTTGCTGCCCCTTCGGGAGCGCCGCAGAAGGTCCGGATAGCCAACTGCCCGTCATACGTGCCATACGTCCAGGATAAGCTGGTCGCTGCGGATCACTACGATCCCATGCGGCGGCGGTGACCTCTACCACGTTTCTGCCTTGACAGCAGGGGCAATGCGAGCCGTAACACCGCCGAAACATAGGTTTGATGGGCGGGCAACACCAGGTCCATACCGTCTGATCCGACGCAGGCGCCCCAGCACCAATGGCGCGCACCGACTGAAGGAGCACAAGCGTGGCGTTCACCACGGCCGAAGAGGTCATCAAGTACATCGCGGACGAAAACGTCGAGTACGTGGATATCCGCTTCACCGACCTGCCCGGCATCGAGCAGCACTTCTCGATCCCGGCGAAGGCGTTCAATCAGGATGTCTTCGAGGACGGTCTGGCCTTCGACGGCTCGTCCGTGCGTGGCTTCCAGTCCATCCACGAGTCGGACATGCTCCTGCTTCCGGACGTGACCACCGCGCGTATCGACCCCTTCCGTGCTGCCAAGACCCTCAACGTGAGCTTCTTCGTCCACGACCCCTTCACTCGCGAGTCGTACTCCCGCGACCCCCGCAACGTCGCACGCAAGGCCGAGGAGTACTTGGTCAGCACCGGCATCGCCGACACCGCGTACTTCGGTGCCGAGGCCGAGTTCTACATCTTCGACTCCGTCTCCTACGACTCGAAGATGAACGGCTCGTTCTACGAGGTCGACTCGATCTCCGGCGCCTGGAACACCGGCGTGGACTACAACGCCGACGGCACCCCGAACCGCGGCTACAAGGTTCGCCCGAAGGGCGGCTACTTCCCCGTCGCTCCGTACGACCACTACGTGGACCTGCGCGACGAGATCTCCACCAACCTGCAGCTCGCGGGCTTCGAGCTCGAGCGCGCCCACCACGAGGTCGGCACCGGCGGCCAGGCCGAGATCAACTACAAGTTCAACACGCTGCTCTCGGCAGCCGACGACCTGCAGCTGTTCAAGTACATCGTCAAGAACACGGCGTGGAAGAACGGCAAGACCGCCACCTTCATGCCGAAGCCGCTCTTCGGTGACAACGGCTCGGGCATGCACGTCCACCAGTCGCTGTGGAAGGACGGCAAGCCGCTGTTCCACGACGAGTCCGGCTACGCGGGCCTGTCCGACCTCGCCCGCTGGTACATCGGCGGCATCCTGCACCATGCGCCGTCGCTGCTCGCGTTCACCAACCCGACGATCAACTCGTACCACCGCCTGGTTCCGGGCTACGAGGCGCCGATCAACCTCGTCTACAGCCAGCGCAACCGTTCGGCTGCGGTCCGTATCCCGATCACGGGCAACAACCCGAAGGCCAAGCGTCTCGAGTTCCGCGCGCCCGACTCCTCGGGTAACCCGTACCTGAACTTCGCCGCGCAGATGATGGCCGGCCTGGACGGTATCAAGAAGAAGATCGAGCCGATGGCTCCGGTCGACAAGGACCTCTACGAGCTTCCGCCGGAGGAGGCCAAGAACATCCCGCAGGCTCCGACGTCGCTCAACGCGGTCATCGACCGCCTCGAGGCCGACCACGAGTACCTCACCGAGGGCGGCGTGTTCACCACCGACCTGATCGAGACCTGGATCTCGCTCAAGCGTGAGCAGGAGATCGCTCCGGTCAACCTGCGCCCGCACCCGTACGAGTTCCAGCTGTACTTCGACTGCTGAGTCCGTCGGTCGCCGGCTACCGAGCCTCTCTTCGCAAGAGGTTCGCCGTCCAAGGAACCGGTCCGCTCGCCCTCCTCGGGCGGGCGGACCGGTTTCGTTTCAGGACCACGGCTAGTGGAGGATTCGGTTCGGTCAGGCGGGGTCGCGGCGATCCACCACCAAACGGCCGTCTCGCACCACGACCATCACCTTGCTGATCGCATCGATATCCGAGGTCGGATCACCTTCCACGACAACGAGATCCGCGGACATGCCGGATGCGATGAGTCCGTAGTCGGTCACGCCCAGAACTCGCGCGGGTTCGACCGTCGCAGCGTGAAGGGCCTCCCGCGGGCTCATTCCGGCCTCCACCAACAGCTTCAACTCCCGGTGGACGCCTGCACCGAACCGAACACCCGGCCGGGCGGCATCGCTGCCGACGACCACGCGTCCGCCGGCGGCATGAAACTCACCCACCCTGGCCTGGAGCGCCGAGACGGCGCTGGGGACATCCCCTTCCGCCAGAGCAGCCTCCGACACCACCACGCCGGCGGTGATAGGCACGTCCGCCGCGAGGAGGCGGGCAAGCACATCGTCGGGCCACCCTCCGAGCAGGTCGCGAGATTCGATGTGTTCGAGGCCGTCCACACCCACCGAGAGCACGTCGTCGAGGTCCCGCAGGGTGCCCCAGTGCGCCGTCACCGGCAGTCCGTGCAGGTGCGCTTCCTCCACTATCGCTCGCAATGTGTCCAGCGGAAGCGGATCCAACGGCCTGTCCCCGGATCCGCGGTCCTGCACCACCTTGATGACATCGACAGCATCCCCATCGAGTGCCAGTGCACGGACCATCGAACGTGCCTCCTGTGGACCGGAGGGAAGCCGGACCGTGTCGGAGTCGGCATCGGTACCGACGGTCGCGACGGGATGCCCACCCCGCGTGGTGAACAACGGGCCGGACATCACGATTCGTGGCCCCTCGAGCTCACCGCCGGCGACCTGGCTGCGCATGTCCGAGACCCAGCCGAGTTCGTCACCGAGGCTGCGCACCGTCGTGACACCGTGTTCCAGAGCCGACCGTCGATACCCGGGAGCGAACCGCACCGTCTCCAGGACGGCCTGCACCGTCGCACTCACCCCGGGCTCCTCCCCCACCTCCAGGTCCGGTGATCCGAGGTGGACGTGCATGTCGACGAGCCCGGGTGACAC
>JAEZDV010000140.1 GCA_023417985.1 Actinomycetes bacterium
ACGCTGTGCAGTTGCTGCCCAGCGCCGACCGTTCCTCGGTCACTCACCTGATCCAGGCGCGCGGCCTCGTCGACGTCGTCATTCCTCGCGGCGGCGCCGGCCTGATCGCCGCGGTCGTCCGGGACGCCACCGTGCCGACCATCGAAACCGGCGTCGGCAACTGCCATGTCTACGTCCACGCCGCGGCCGACCTCGAGATGGCCGAGAAGATCGTGCTGAACGCCAAGACGCGGCGGCCGAGCGTGTGCAACACCGCCGAGACGATCCTCGTCGACAAGGCCGTCGCCGACACCGCCGTCCCGCGTCTGCTCGAGGCATTGAAGTCGCACGGCGTCACGGTGCACGGCGACCTGCCCGGTCTGGTCCCGGCTACCGAGGAGGACTGGGCCGAGGAATACCTCACGCTCGACGTCGCCTTCGCGGTCGTCGACGATCTGGATGCGGCCGTCGAACACATCGACAAGTACGGAACCGGCCACACCGAAGCCATCGTCACCTCCGACCTCGCCGCTGCCCGGGAGTTCACCGCCCGTGTCGACGCCGCAGCCGTTATGGTCAACGCGTCGACGGCATTCACCGACGGAGAGCAGTTCGGGTTCGGTGCCGAGATCGGAATCTCCACGCAGAAACTGCATGCTCGGGGCCCGATGGGATTGCCGGAACTGACCTCCACCAAATGGGTGGTGTGGGGCGACGGCCACACCCGCCCGGCCTGACCCCGGCCAGACGAAAGGACTCAGCGTGGATCGAGCGCTGCCCACCACCCCGCCGATCTTCGCGGATGTCCAGGACGTGATCGACCGGCTCGCGGAGACCGGTTACCTCGCGGACAAGGCCACCGCCACCGCGGTGTTCCTCGCCGACCGGCTCGACAAGCCGCTGCTCGTCGAAGGACCCGCCGGTGTCGGCAAGACGGAACTCGCACGGGCCGTCGCACAGACCTCCGGCGCCGAACTGGTCCGGTTGCAGTGCTACGAGGGTGTCGACGAATCGCGGGCGCTGTACGAGTGGAACCACGCCAAACAGATCCTGCGCATCCAGTCGGCCGGTGCGAGCACCGCGGCCGGTGAATCGTGGGACGAGACCAAGGCGGACGTGTTCTCGGAAGAGTTCCTCCTCTCCCGCCCGCTGTTGACCGCGATCCGCCGGGACGACCCGACGGTGCTGCTCGTCGACGAGGTCGACAAGGCCGACGTGGAGATCGAGGGCCTGCTGCTCGAAGTGCTGAGCGACTTCGCCGTGACGGTGCCCGAACTGGGGACGATCACCGCCACCCGCAAGCCGTTCGCCGTTCTCACCTCCAATGCGACGCGCGAACTGTCGGAAGCACTCAAACGGCGTTGTCTGTTCCTGCACCTGGACTTTCCCGACGCCGACCTCGAGCGACGGATCCTGGCCAGTCGTGTGCCGGAGTTGCCCGATGCGATCGCCGAGCAACTCGTGCGGACTGTCCGGGTCCTGCGCGGTATGCAACTGAAGAAGGTGCCGTCGGTCGCCGAAACGATCGACTGGGGCCGGACGCTGCTCGCCCTCGGGCTGGACACCCTCGACGACTCGGCGGTGCGCAGCACCCTCGGGGTGGTCCTCAAACACCAGTCAGACCAAGTGCGTGCCGCAGCCGAGCTCCGGCTGAACTGACATGACCGGCGCGTTTCAGAGTGGCCAGGGGACACCGATCGCTCCGCACGGTCTCCCCGGCCACCTCGTCGGATTCGTCGAGTCGCTGCGCCGCCGGGGGATTGCGGTCGGTCCGTCGGAAACGGTCGACGCCGGCCGGGTGATGACGGTGATCGAGATGCTCGACCGGGAAGCGCTGCGCGAGGGCCTCGCCTGCACCCTGCTGCGCCGCACCACCCACCGCCCGACCTTCGACGCGCTCTTCGACCTGTGGTTTCCCCCTGCGATCGGGCACCGCACGGCCGACACCCCGGACGTCGCGTTACCACGGACCCCCGAGGGTGAGATCGACCTCGACGCGCTGCGCGAACTGATCGCCGAACTGCTCGCCGACGACTCCGCCGAAGCGCTGGCGGCAGTCGAGACGCTCACCGCGCAGATGGTCGAGGAACTCGGGCAGTACAAGTCGTCCAACGGTCCCTCCTTCTCCGCGTACCAGGCGCTGCGCGACGTTGCCCCGGAAACGTTGCTCACCAGAATCCTCGAAGGGCTGCTCGGCAACAGCGCCCCGGACGAACGCGAGGACGGTGCCTACGAAACCGAGGTCGCCCGACGCACCGCGGCGCGCCGGATCGCGGACTTCCGGGCGATGGTCGAACGCGAGACCCGGCGCCGCACCGCCGAACACCTCGGCCGCGAACGCGTCGAAAAGTACGGCGTGCCCAAATTGGCGGAGGAAGTCGATTTCCTGCGTGCGTCCGATGCCGATATGGTCGCGCTCCGCCGCAGCGTGATGCCCCTCGCCCGACTACTCGCAAGCCGTCTCGCCGCGCGCCGTCGCCGCGCTCGGGCCGGTGCGATCGACCTGCGGCGCACCCTGCGCAAGTCGATGTCCACCGGTGGCGTGCCGATCGACCTGATCAACCGCAAGCCCCGACCGGCCCGGCCGGAACTCGTCGTTCTGTGCGACGTCTCCGGGTCGGTGTCCGGGTTCTCGCACTTCACCCTGCTGCTCGTGCACGCGTTGCGTGAACAGTTCTCCCGAGTGCGGGTGTTCGCCTTCATCGACACGAGCGACGAAGTGACCCACTACTTCTCGTCGGGCGCCGACCTCGGAGACGCGATGTCGCGGATGCTGCGGGAAGCGGACCTGATCACCTACGACGGGCATTCCGACTACGGGAACGCGCTGGCGACGTTCGCGGAGCGTCATGCCCACAGCCTGACCGGGCGCAGTTCCCTGCTCGTCCTCGGTGATGCGCGCACGAACTACCGCAACCCCAACGTGGAGGTGCTCGAGCATCTCGTCGGCGTCGCCCGGCATGCACACTGGCTCAATCCGGAACCGAAGGGTCAATGGGGTTCCGGAGACTCGGCGGCGCGCGCCTACGGAGAGGTCATCACCATGCACGAGTGCAGGTCGGCGCAACAGCTGGCAGCGGTGGTGGCGGGCCTGCTCCCGGTGTGACCCCGTAAGCTGAACCATCGTGCATCAGCTATCGGAGCGTCCCGCAGCGCCACAGCGCCGTCTGGGCGTGATGGGCGGCACCTTCGATCCGATCCACCACGGCCACCTCGTCGCGGCCAGCGAGGTCGCCGCTCGGTTCGGTCTCGACGAGGTGATCTTCGTCCCCACGGGGCAGCCCTGGCAGAAGTCGATGCGCGAGGTCAGCCCCGCCGAGGACCGATACCTGATGACGGTTGTCGCGACGGCTTCGAACCCGCGGTTCACCGTCAGCCGCGTCGACATCGACCGGGGCACGCCCACCTACACCGTCGACACCCTGCGCGACCTGCGCGAAATGTATCCGGGCGCGGAACTTTACTTCATCACCGGTGCGGATGCGCTGGGCTCGATCCTCTCGTGGCAGAATTGGCGGACTCTGTTCGGTCTGGCCCGGTTCGTCGGGGTATCCCGGCCCGGTTACGACCTGAACGTCGAGCACCTGGCACCCCACCTGAGCGACCTTCCCGACGAGGCGGTCAGTCTCGTGGAGGTCCCTGCCCTGGCGATCTCGTCGACCGAGTGCCGGGAGCGGGTACGGGCGAATCGGCCGGTCTGGTACCTGGTGCCGGACGGGGTGGTGCAGTACATCAGCAAACGGCACCTCTACCTCGAGCGCGCGAACGCCGCAGGGAGCGTCGCCGCCGAAGACCACCATATCGAGAGCAAGACCGAGAGAAAGAGCACGCAGTGAGCGCAACGACAGAAGCAATCGAGATGGCCCGTATCGCGGCCCTGGCGGCCGACGAGAAGCTGGCAACCGATGTCGTGGTGCTCGACGTGTCGGAGCAGTTGGTGATCACCGACTGCTTCGTCATCGCGTCCGCGCCGAACGAACGTCAGGTCAACGCGATCGTCGACAACATCGAGGAGAAGCTCCGCGAGGCCGGCCACAAGCCGGTCCGTCGTGAGGGAACCCGTGAGGGCCGCTGGACGCTTCTCGACTACGTCGACGTCGTGATCCACGTGCAGCACGAGGAAGAACGCAACTTCTACGCGCTCGAGCGTCTCTGGAAGGACTGCCCGACAGTGCCCGTCGAGGGTGTCGGCGGCCCGCGCTCGGCGGTCGAGACCGGCTCGGAGGAGTCCGGCGCAGCATCCGGTGACGCCGAGCCCACGGGCGACGCGTGAGCGAGCCGCGGGTGCGGCGGCTGATTCTGCTGCGTCACGGACAGACCGGCTACAACGCCACCCGCCGGATGCAGGGTCAGCTCGACACGGACCTCTCCGATCTCGGGCGCCGGCAGGCCGCGGGAGTGGCGGAAGCCATGGCGGCATTCGATCCGTTCGCGGTCGTCTCGTCGGACCTGCGCCGTGCGTACGACACCGCGGTCGCGGTGGCCGACCGTGCCGGCCTTCCCGTCGAGATCGATGCCCGGCTGCGTGAGACCCACCTCGGGCAGTGGCAGGGATTGACCCACACGGACGTCGACGCGATCGCACCGGGCGCGCGCACCGCGTGGCGGGCGGACGCGACCTGGGCACCGCCGGAGGGGGAGAGCCGCGTCGATGTGGCACGCCGCAGCCTCCGCGTGGTCGACGAACTGCTCGACAAGCACGAGCAGTGGGGACTCGAACCGATCATCCTGGTCGCCCACGGCGGTTTGATCGCCGCTCTCACCGCGGCACTGCTCGACCTGCCCGTGGATCGGTGGCCCGCGCTCGGCGGTCTCGGCAACACCGGCTGGGTCCAGCTGAGCGGTTACGGCGACGAGCCGTCCTGGCGACTCGACGTGTGGAACGCGTCGGCGGAGGTGGCGCCCGATGACGTCCTCTGATCCGACGCCGATCGAGGAGACCGGGCGGGCGGACGAGGTCGCGGCCGAGGGCACCGGCTCCGGCAGCGGGCGACCGGCACTGCTGGTGCTCGCCGACTCCCTGAGCTACTACGGCCCCGAGGGCGGACTGCCCGCCGACCATCCGCGTATCTGGCCCAACCTCGTCGCCGCCGAACTCGGCTGGGACGTGGAACTCGTCGCCCGCATCGGATGGACCTCCCGCGACGCGTGGTGGGCGCTGACACAGGACCCGCGTGTATGGGCCACCATTCCGCGCGCAGGCGCGGTGGTGCTCGGCGTGGGCGGTATGGACACCCTCCCGTCACCGCTGCCCACGGCGCTGCGGGAAGGGCTGCGATACGTGCGGCCCCCCGCGCTGCGCCGCGTCGCACGCAACGCGTACGGATGGCTCCAGCCCCGCCTCTCACCGCTGGGCTGGCCCGTCGCGCTGCCTCCACGCGTCAGCGTCGAATACCTCGAGATGATCAGGGAGTCACTGGCATACGTGCGGCCGGACCTGCCCGTCGTCGGCACCCTGCCGTCGGTGCATCGCAGTGAGGGCTACCGCTCGGTCCACCGGGGCCGTCGTCCCGCGGTGCGCGCGATCACCGCGTGGGCGTCGGAGCATGCGGTGCCGCTGGTCGATCTCGGCGAAGCGGTCCACGACAACATCTTCTCCGCCGACGCGAATCCGGACGGCATCCACTGGGGCTGGGAAGCGCATCGGCGCGTCGCGGCCGAAGTCGTGGACGCGGTGCGGATGGCGCGCCGGGATGCGCGGCCGGCGACGGACGGCCTACGGTAGTCCTCGTGACTGTCGTGGTGGTGACCGATTCGTCGTGTTGTCTCGATCCCGAACTGGTGGATCGGTACGACATCCGTGTCGTGCCATTGCATGTGATCGCCGACGGTCGCGATCTGCGTGAGGGTGTCGACGAACTCCCGGAGGACCTCGCGACGGTGACCACGTCTGGTCCGTCACCCGCCGAACTGACCGAGGTGTACACGTCCGCGCTGGAGGACAGCGACGGCGACGGTGTGGTCGCGGTACACCTGTCGCGGCTGCTGTCCGGTACCTGGGACGCTGCTCGATCCGCCGCGGATGCTCTCGGTGACGGCATTCGTCTCGTCGATTCCCGCAACACCGCAATGGGTTTGGGGTTCGCGGTGCTCGACGCGGCGCGCGCGGCGCAGGCCGGTGAGCACCTCGACCAGGTGTACTACCGAGCAGAGAAGGTCGCGGCGTCGGCTCGTACCCTGCTCGTGGTCGACCGTCTCGACCACCTGCGGCGCGGTGGGCGAATCGGTACCGCTACCGCGCTGCTCGGCACCGCACTGGCAATGAAACCCGTCCTCCATCTCGTCGAGGGCAAACTCGTCCTGCGCGAGAAGACCCGAACCATGACCAAGGCGATGACCAAGCTGGTCGACGGCGTCGTCGCCGAGGCCGGATCGGGAGCGCTCGTGGCGGTGCATCACCGTGACGCGCCGGAGCGGGCCGGTCAGCTCGTCGAGCAACTGTCCGAGCGACTCCCGGGGGCCGAGGTGACAGTGACCGAACTCGACGCGGTCCTCGGGGCGCACGTCGGGCCGGGCGCAGTGGGAGTTGTCGTCGCGCACAGTTGAGTGCGCGCGTTGTCCCCAGGTAGGCGATCGATCCCCAGGTGGAGTCGTACGCGTCTCCGAGGACGGGTTCGGGGCTCGATGCAACCTTAGCGTCGCGGCATGGCGAGCAGTGACGACGGCCAGTTGGCGAGAAGCAGACTCGGTGCGATCGCGCGCACGGCGGGTCGTGAGGTCGACCATCTGGGGGACGACCAGGCGTACGACGAACCCGAGCCCCCGCCGACAACCACCCTGAGCGACCGACTCCTCGCCGCACGATGGAGCACCGGACACCGCGGCACTGCGGCGCTCGCCGGGGTGGGCGTGCTCGCCGTGCTGGTCACGGCCGGGGTTCTCTGGCGCGACCGGCCCGTCCCGGACCCGGTGCCGCCGCTGCCCGCCGTCGAGATCGCCGCCGCAACCACTGCTGCGGCGACCACGGTTGCGGCGACCACAGGGGCCACACCGGAACCCGAGCCGGAACCGGCCGCACTGGTCGTGAGCGTGGTGGGTCTCGTCCACCGGCCCGGACTCGTGGAGATCGCTCCCGGCGCACGCGTGGCGGACGCGCTCGACGCCGCCGGCGGTGCCGCACCGGGGGCGGACCTCGTAGGCCTCAACCTCGCTCGCCACGTATCCGACGGCGACCAGATCGTCGTCGGACTGTCTCCGCCACAACCCGTTCCGCACGGAAGTTCCGTCTCCGGTGCGGGTCGGCCCGATGGGCAGGACGACGATCCGGGCGCAGCAGGAACATCTGGACCGGGAAAGGTCGATCTGAACGCCGCCGACGAAGCAACGCTGGATGCGCTTCCCGGCGTGGGCCCGGTGACAGCCGCGTCCATCGTCGCGTTCCGGCAGGCGAACGGGCCGTTCACCGACGTCGAACAACTCGGCGAAGTCGACGGGATCGGCCCGGCGCGGCTCGCACGGTTGCGTGACCTGGTCACGGTGTGACCGCGCTGCCCGACCTCGACGCAAGACTGGTGCCGTGCGCTGCAGCCGCCTGGGGTGTGACAGCGCTCGGGCTTCACCGCGGTTCGGTGCCTGCCGGTGCCGCCGCTGTCCTCGCATGCGTCGGGGCCGGTCTGGTCTACGTCGTGTCGGTGCGCGGCCGGGGAATCCGGCAGGCCCCCGCTGTCCTACCAGTGGTGCTCGCACTCTGCGCGGTGGTCGCGGGTTTCGGCACG
The DNA here is from genome assembly GCA_023417985.1 of Actinomycetes bacterium. Classification (GTDB taxonomy): domain Bacteria; phylum Actinomycetota; class Actinomycetes; order Mycobacteriales; family Mycobacteriaceae; genus Rhodococcus. The sequence continues at coordinate 7,695 of JAEZDV010000140.1, forward strand.
GCAACGGGAATACGCATGTGGTTCACCGAAACACATCCGGTGGTCGAGGCCGCGGCCGCCGGGGGGTGGACGACCGCAGTCCTCGAACCGACAGACGATCCGAAGGCGCTGCGGCGCGCGGGTTTCGGCGGGGAACCTCAGGTTCGGATACCGGCCACCCTGCGGCACGTGACCATCGGAGATGTCTCCGTGGCTACGGGTGGCACCGTCGTCGTCTTTGCTCCCGCCGAAGGATGGTCGAATATTCTTCCCGGACAGCGTGTTACCGCACGCTTCCGCATGTCTCCCCTCTTGGGGCCGGGCACGGGCGTCGCAATATTCCGGGCCGACGAGCCACCGAGTGCTGTGGCATCCCCACCCGTGTGGCAGCGGTGGGCAGGCATCGTGCGGATGCGGTTGGCCGAGGCGTGCCGCAGTGCTCTTGCTGCGGACCAGGCAGGACTGCTGCCCGGTCTCGTCGTCGGCGATACCTCGCGCCTGGAGGAAAGCACACGGGAGGACTTCCGTGTCGCGGGCCTGGCCCATCTGACCGCCGTATCCGGAGCGAACGTGAGCATCGTTCTCGGTGCGATCCTGCTCGTCGTGCGGGCCGTGGGAGCAGGGCCGCGTACCGGAACTGCCGTGGCCGCAGTGGCTCTTGTCGCCTTCGTGATCGTGGTGCGGCCTTCGGCGAGCGTCGTGCGCGCAGCGGCAATGGGTGCGATCGCGTTGCTGGCACTGGTCGCCGGACGCGAACGTCAGGCGTTGCCGGCGTTGTGCGCTTCCGTCGGCATCCTGCTGATCCTCGCGCCGGACCTCGCCGTCGATGTCGGCTTCGCGTTGTCGGTCTCGGCGACGGCGGGCCTGGTGGTGCTCGCTCCCGTGGTTGTCGCGTGGTTGTGCGAACACGGCTGGCCGCGTGTGGTCGCCGAAGTCTCGGCGGTCTCGGGGACGGCGTTCGCCGTAACCGCGCCGATCGTCGCCGCAGCCACCGGCACGGTAAGTGTGGTGTCCATCGCGGCGAACATTCTCGTCGCACCCGTCGTGGCGCCGCTGACCGTGCTCGGATCCGCAGTGGCGGTGGTCGCGACCATCCATGCCGGCGCCGGTGAGGTGCTCGCCGCCGTCGCCGCACCGTTGTTGTGGTGGATGCTCGGTGTCGCAGACCGTGCCGCCGCCCTGCCCTCCGCTGAGATCGCGGTACCCGACGGGACGACGGGCGCAATGATCGTCGGTGTCGTCGCATCGGTGATCTGTTGTGCGGCGAGGTACAGGCGGATGCGGGTGGTCGTCGGGGTCGCGCTGCTCGCCGCTGCGGCAGTGTGGCTCCCGGTCCGGCTCCTGCAGCCGGGATGGCCGGGCGAGGGCTGGGTCCTGGTCGCCTGCGACGTCGGTCAGGGTGACGCACTGATCCTTGCCACGGATGGGGGAGGCGCGGTGGTCGTCGACGCGGGCGCGGAGCCCGAACCCGTGGACCGCTGCCTGCGGCGCCTTCGTATCCGCACCGTGTCGATGCTCGTGGCGACGCATCTCCATGCCGATCACACCGGGGGTGTGGCGGGCGTTCTCGGGGGACGTGAGGTCGCGTCGGTGGTGGTGGGCCCGGGCGCCGCGGATCGTGAGGGTGCTGGGGACCTTGCTCGTCTCGCCGGGAGGCACGGTGTTCCGGTGCGAGAGGTCGGGCACGACGATGTCCTGGTTTCCGGTGCCACGACGATCAGGGTGATCGGCCCGGTTCGTCCGGGATACGCCGAGGAGAACGATCTGTCGCTGGTCCTGGTCGCCGACACCCCCATCGGACGGATTCTGCTGCCGGGAGATGCGGAGGAGGCGGCGCTCGACGCGCTGGTGCGTTCGGGCACCGATGTGCGGGCGGATGTGCTGAAGGTGCCGCACCACGGCTCGCGCACTACCCCGACCCGGTTCTTCGATGTGGTCCGTCCGCGCGTCGCGGTGATCAGCGCCGGCCGCGACAACACCTTCGGGCATCCGCATCCGCAGACGGTCGCTGCACTTCGGGCGCTGGGAACGCGGGTGCTGAGCACCGATCGGCACGGCGATGTCGCGGTGGTGCGTGCGGGCTCGGGGGCCTTGGCCGTGGTGTCGGACCGCCGTGACACCATCGAGCCGTGAGCGACTCTTCTTTGCATCTGCTCCTCGGTGACGAGGAACTTCTGATCGACCGGGCAATTGCGAAGATCGTCGCCGACGTTCGTGCCCGGAGCGGGGTGGGCACCGACCTTCCGGTGTCGCGGTTGCGCGCCGGTGACGCCGGTGCACCCGAACTCGCGGAGTTGCTGAGTCCATCGCTGTTCGCCGAGGACCGGGTCGTGGTGCTCGAGGCTGCCGGGGAGGCCGGGAAGGACGCCGCAGCCCTGATTCTCGACGCGGCCGGCGAGGTGCCGGACGGCGTCACGCTGGTCGTCGTGCAC